>NZ_JBBCBO010000005.1:0-323510 GCF_037203865.1 Variovorax sp. CCNWLW186
CGAAATAAAGGAGGAGCCGAAGGCGGGGGACATTCGCGGAGGGGAGTACCCGGTGGCCTTTGCACACGCCCTGAACAAAAGTACCCAGCCTGTACACGCGCCCCAAATCCTTGGCTAAATACGCCTCTCACACAAAGCAAACCAAGGACCCAGCATGTCTCCCGAAGCACCCAAAAAAGTAGCCATAGTCACCGCCGGCGGCAGCGGCATGGGCGCCGCCGCAGCACGCAAACTTGCCGACGACGGCTTTCGCGTCGCCATCCTCTCGTCATCGGGAAAGGGCGAGGCGCTCGCCGCAGAGCTTGGTGGCATTGGCGTGACTGGCTCCAACCAGTCGAACGACGACCTGAAGCGATTGGTCGACAAGGTCACTGAAGAATGGGGGCGCGTCGATGTGCTGGTCAACAGCGCCGGCCACGGTCCCCGCGCACCCATTCTCGACATTACCGATGAAGACTGGCACCGCGGCATGGACGTGTATCTGCTGAGCGCCGTGCGCCCGAGCCGCCTTGTGGCGCCGCTCATGGTGAAGCAGGGCGGCGGCACCATCATCAACATTTCGACCTTTGCCGCATTCGAGCCCGACCCGGTGTTTCCGACCTCGGGCGTGTTCCGCGCAGGACTCGCAGCCTTTACCAAGCTATTTGCCGACAAATACGCCGCACAGAATGTTCGCATGAACAACGTGCTTCCGGGCTTCATCGACAGCTTGCCCGAGAAGCCCGAGTTCCGCTCGCGCATTCCAATGGGCCGCTACGGCAAGAGCAGCGAGATTGCTGCGGTCATCGGCTTTCTCGCATCGGAAGGCGCGGGCTACATCACCGGCCAGAACCTGCGCGTGGATGGCGGCATCACGCGCTCCGTGTAGTGTGGAGCGCTTAGGTAGGTAACTTTCCTCAAAAACTGGAAAGGCTCCCATGAACATTCCCGACCCTGCGCTGAAGAACATGCGCCGCACCATCGAGTCCTACGAAGGGGCGGCCCGCGAGTACAACGCGATCGTGGCGGGCCATCGGCCGCCCGAGATCGAGGATGCGCTGCGCCGCATGATGCAGCTCGTGCCCGCCGGCGGCACCGTGCTCGAGATCGGTTCCGGATCGGGGCAGGACGCCGACTTCGTCGAGGCGCTGGGCGGTGTCGTCAGGCGCACCGATGCGGTCCAGGCGTTTCTCGACCTGCAGGCGGAGCGCGGCAAGAAGGGCGAGCTGCTCAATGTCGTCACGGATGCGCTGGGCGGGCCGTATAGCGCAGTCCTCGCGATGTGCGTTCTGATCCATGTCGATCGCGCGCAGATCGCGCCGGTCCTGCGCAAGGTGTTCAACGCACTCGAGCCCGGCGGCGTCTTCCTGGTGGCCATGCGCATCGGCGAAGGCGAGACGAATGGCGACTACCAGACCGTGTACTGGGCGAAGGACCGGTTCGCCGAGACGCTTGCAGCAGCGGGCCTGCACACGCAGTGGAGCAGCCAGTGGATCGGCCGCGGCAACGTGACGTGGGCCAACTTCCTGGCGTGCCGTCCGCTGTAGCGAACCGAAATCTACACGCCCAGGTAGCGCGTCCAGAGCGAACGGTCGGCGTCGAGTGCGGCCGAGTCGCCCTGCCACACCACGCGCCCGCGTTCCAGGATCACATGGCGGTCGGCCAGCGGCAGCAGGCGCTGCACGTACTTGTCGACCACCAGGATCGCCTCACCCTCTGCCTTGAGCGTGGCGATGCAATGCCAGATCTCCTCGCGGATGACAGGTGCCAGGCCCTCGGTAGCCTCGTCGAGGATCAACAGGCGCGGATGCGTGGAGAGCGCACGCGCAATCGCCAGCATCTGCTGCTCGCCGCCCGAAAGCTGGTTGCCCGCATTGGCCTTGCGTTCCGCGAGACGCGGAAACAGGGCGTACAGCGCATCGACCGTCCATCGCGGCGCGCTGCCCGGCCGGGGGCGTGCGAAGGCGCGCAGGTGCTCGTCGACGCTGAGGTTCGGAAACACATGCCGCCCCTCGGGCACGATGGCCACGCCGCGCCGCGCGATGGCATCCGGCTTGTGGCCGCCGATGGCATCGCCGCCGAAGTGCACGCTGCCGCGCATCGGCGCGAGCGTGCCGGTCAGCACCTTCAGCAGCGTGCTCTTGCCCATGCCGTTGCGGCCGAGCAGCGCGAGCACTTCGCCGGCGCCGATCTTCAGGTCGATGCCGAACAGCACCTGACTCGCGCCGTAGCCCGCCTCGACGGATTTCGCGTCGAGCAATGTGGTGGTCGCGTTCATGCGTGGCCCTCTGCTTCCGTACCGAGATACACCGCCTGCACGTCGGGGTGCCCGCGCACTTCGTCGGCCGTGCCGCTCATCAGCACGCGCCCTTGCACCAGCACCGTGAGCCGGTCGGCCAGGCGGAACACTGCGTCCATGTCGTGCTCGATCAAGAGGATGGCCATCGACTCGCGCAGCGATTCGATCAGCTCCACCATGCGCGCCGATTCGTCAGGCCCCATGCCGGCCATCGGCTCGTCGAGCAGCAGCAGCTTGGGCTCGGCGGCAAGCGCCAGCGCCACATCGAGCGCGCGCTGCGCGCCGTGCGGCAGGGTGCCCGCGATGCGGTGGCGTTCGGCGCCCAGGCCGACGCGTTCGGCCAGTGCCACGGCACGCTCCACCAGGGCGCGCTCGTTCGCACGCGGTGCCATGAAGCGCAGGCTGCTGCCCGCATGGGCCTGCGCCGCGAGCATGAGGTTGTCGTGCACCGTTTCCTTGGCAAACACGCGCGTTACCTGAAAGCAGCGCGACATGCCGGCCGCCACGCGCTGGTGGTCCTTGAAGCCTGTGATGTCCTTCTCGTCCAGCAGGATGCGCCCGGCATCGGCCTTGAGCAGCCCGGTGATCAGGTTGACCAGCGTGGTCTTGCCCGCACCGTTCGGCCCGATGAGCGCATGCACTTCGCCGCGCTCCACGGTCAGGTTCACATGGTCGGTTGCGAGCAAGCCGCCAAAGCGCTTGACCAACCCTTCGATTCTGAAAAGGCTCATGTCTTGCTCCCTCGCCCCTCTGGGGAGAGGGCCGGGGTGAGGGGCAGGCGGCGCTTGTAGAGTGCAGCAAGCCCTTTTGGCGCCCACAACGCAACAGCAACCAACAGCAACCCGAGCGGCATGTGCCAGTGCTCGGTGTGCTGCTTCAAGAACTCTTCAAGCAGCAGCCACACGATGGCGCCCACCGGCCCGCCCCAGCTGCGCCCCAGCCCGCCGATGACGACCATCACAAGCAGCGTGGCCGATTGCGTCCAGTGCATCGTCGCCGGGCTCACGAACCCGTTGCCGCCTGCAAGCAGCGCGCCCGCCAGCCCCGCAATGGCGCCGGCAATCGTGAAGGCCACGAGCTGCAGCCGGAACACCGGGTAACCCAGTGCCCGCATGCGCGTCTCGTTGTCGCGAATGCCCATGAGCGCATGGCCGAAGCGCGACTGCGTTGCGCGCTGCAGCCACCAGAGCGCCAGCGTCACAATCACCAGCACCACCCAATAGAAGTTCGACTCGTTGCCCAGGTCGAGCCCGGGCAACAACGTCGGCCGGCTCATCAGCGTGTAGCCGTCGTCGCCGCCATAGCGCCGCAGCGACACCACCACGAAGTAGAGCATCTGCGCAAACGCCAGCGTGGTCATGATGAAGTACACGCCGCGCGTGCGCAGCGCCACCGTGCCGATCAGCGCCGCAACCAAGCCGGCGACCAGCGCGGCCAGCGGCCACATCACCCATGCCGACATCACGCCCGCATCGCTGAGCGCCACCACCGTGTACGCGCCCATGCCGATGAAGCCCGCATGCCCGAGCGCCACCATGCCGCCGAAGCCGAGGATGAAATTGAGGCTCGCGGCGGCCAGCGCCACCACGAGCACGCGCCGCACGAAGCCGATGTAGAAGTCGAGCCCGAGCAGCGGTGCGACCAGCGGAAACGCTGCGAGCAGCACAAAGAGCAGCCCGAGCCCGATATAGCGCGAGGAAGACTTCATGTCACGACCGTGCGGAGAAAAGGCCGGAGGGCCGGAAGATGAGGACGACCACCATCAGCGCGTACATCGCGACTTCGGCGAACAGTGGGCCCAGGTCGGCGGCCGTGGCCGGTGGCAGCGTGGCACGCAGCAGCATCGGCACGAACGCGCGGCCGATGGTGTCGACCACGCCCACCAGCAGCGCGGCCACGAAGGCGCCGCGCACCGAGCCGATGCCGCCGATCACCAGCACCACCAGCGCCGGAATCAGGATGGCTTCGCCCATGCCCACCTGCACCGCGACGATGGGCCCCATCAGCGCGCCGGCCAGTGCAGCCAGCGCCGCGCCGAGCAGGAACACGCCGTTGAAGATGCGGCCCACGCGCACGCCCATCAGCTCGGCCATCGGCCGGTCCGAAGCGCCCGCGCGCACCCGCATGCCGATGCGCGTGTGGTTGACCAGCAGGTAGAGCGCAAGCGCCACCAGCAGCCCGCCGGCCAGGATCACGAGGCGGTACGCCGGGTAGGGCAGGCCGTCCACCAGCTCGATAGGCCCGGAGAGGGCGGCCGGCGTCGAAGCCATCACCGGCGAAGGGCCCCAAGCCATCTTGACGATGTCGTCCGCCACCAGGATGACGCCGAAGGTGGCGAGCACCTGCGCCAGGTGGTCACGCGTGTAGAGGCGCCGCATCAGCAGCACTTCGAGCAGCAGCGCCACCACCACCGTCACGGCCACCGCAATGACGATGGCCGCGGTGAACGAACCGGTGCGCGTGTGCGCCTCGGCCGCCACGTAGGCGCCCGACATGAAGAGCGAGCCGTGCGCCAGGTTCAGCACGTCCATGATGCCGAACACCAGCGTGAGTCCCGCCGCCAGCAGGAACAGCATCAGCCCATAGCCGAGGCCATTGAGCAGCTGCTCGAGAACGAGGATGCCGCTCACTTGAGGGGGCACTTGTCGGCGTACGAGTCGCCGTAGTTGGTCAGGACCGTGTTGATCAGCTTGTTCGTGACCTTGCCCTGTGCATCCTTGCCGATCACGCGCAGATAGAAGTTCTCGATCGGAAAGTGATTGTTCGCATACTTGAAGTTGCCGCGCGTCGAGGCGTAGTTGGCCTTCTTGAGAGCCGCCACCACGGCTTCGCGGTTTTGCGCGTTGCCGCCGGCCTGCTTCACGGCAGCGTCCATCGCAAGAATGGCGTCATACGCCTGCGCCGCGTACACCGACGGATAGCGGCCGTTGTACTCCTTGCGGAAGGCGGCCACGAAAGCCTTGTTGGCGGCATTGTCCAGGTCGTGCGCCCAGTGCGAGGTGTTGAACAGGCCGAGCATTGGCTCGCCCACGGCGCCGATCACGTCTTCGTCGGCCGAGAAGCCGCTGGTCACGAGCGTGATGTCCTTCGAGAGGCCCGCGCCCACGAACTGCTTGATGAAGTTGATGCCCATTGCGCCGGGCAGGAAGAAGTAGATCGAGTCGGGCTTGGCCGCGCGCAGCTGCGCGAGCTCGGCGGCATAGTCGATCTGGCCGAGCTTGGTGTAGAGCTCGTCGGCCACCTGGCCCTTGAACTGGCGCTTGAAGCCGCCGAGTGCATCTTTGCCGGCGGGATAGTTGGGAGCGATCAGCACGGTCTTCTTGAAGCCGCGGTCCTGTGCGAACTTGCCGGCGGCCTCATGGAACTGGTCGTTCTGGTATGCCGTGCCGAAGAAGTACGCATTGCACTGGGCGCCCGCAAACTGGCTGGGGCCGGCGTTGGCCGAAAGGTACGGCACCTTGGCGTTGAACAGCGTCGGGCCGACGGCCAGCGCCACGTTCGAGCCGATGGGGCCGCTGAAAATATCGATCTTGTCGCGCTGGATCATGCGGTCGACCAGCTGCTTGGCCTGGTCGGGGCTGCCGGCCATGTCGGCTTGCACAAACTCCACGTCCTGCCCGCCGAGCTTGCCGCCCAGCTGCTTGATGCCGAGCGCAAAGCCGTCGCGCGCTTCGGCGCCCAGCGCCGCGAACGGGCCCGAGATGTCGAGCGCCAGGCCCACCTTGACGGGCGCGGCCATGGCGGATGCCGCACCGCCAAGGGCTGCACCGCAGAGCAGCAGCGAAAGCAGGGTGCGCGGCAGCGCGGGCAACTTCGGGGACGGGTGGCTCATGGGTTCTCCGGGCAAAGGAAGGGTGAAACGATGCACCGGCACCGCGCCATGCGGTGCCAGGAACATCGAACCGTTGATAGCTAAATACTTTAACCATAAACAATTCGGTGTCAACGGTGCTAGCACGAATGGTGCCAGTGAATCGTGTCACTTCCTGGTGCGCGGATCGCCTCAGCCGAAGGGGCTGGCCGTGGCAAACCACAGGCCGATGCCGGTGGCGATGATGAACGCGCCGTCGGTCACGCCGGCCACCAGGAAGAACTTGGTCTGCAGCGCGTCGATCATCTCGGGCTGGCGCGCGGTGCTTTCGAGAAACTTCTGACCGACGAGGGCAATGCCCAGGCAGGAGCCGAGCGCCGCGATGCCGATCAGCAGGGCCACTGCGAGCGGAAGGATGTTGAAGCCGGTCATGGTGTTTTCTCCTGGTTGGTTGATCGATGGAGGTACTTTCTCAAAGCGGGTGCGTGCGGTCCATGACGTCAGAGGTCATCGGCAGGACGAAAAAAAGCCGGCCGCGAAGGGCGGCCGGCTTTTTCAAGGGAGCGTCAGCGCGTCAGGGCAGCTGGGTCCAGCTCTGGTTCGTGCCGCCGTTGCAGGTCCAGGTGATGAGCGCGGTGTCTTGCGCCGTGGAAGCGTTCGGCACGTCCAGGCACGAGCCCGAGGCGCGGTTCTTGATGCTTCCGCCCACCAGGCTCCACTGCGCCGTGTTGCCGGCCGAGCAGGCCACCTGCACCACCGGCGCGTTGGTGGTCGCCGTACCGTTCTGCGCCAGGCACAGGCCGCTGTGTTCGGCCACGAACTGCACGTAGCCCCCGGTGATGCTGTTCACCGTGAACTTCTCGTTGCCCGCGTTGCCGCAGGGCCATTGCACCGCCGTTGTGCCGCTGGTGGTGAGCGCACCCTTGATGTTCACGCACATCGTGGGGTTCAGGTCCGAGCGCAGGCGCGTGACCACGGCCGGGGCCGTGTCCAGCGATCGCACGTACTCGCGCAGCGCGACCACATCATTTGCCGGCAAGCTCGACGCGTTGCCGTGGCCGCCGCTCAACACGTCCTGCAAGGTGGCCGCCTGCCCGTTGTGGAAGAAGGCCGTGGTATTCCAGGTGCCCGAGAGCGTGGGCGTGTCGAAGCCCAGGCCCGCCAGCGGCTGGTTGATGCCCTTGCCGGAGGAGAGCTGGATCGTGCCCACGTCGTGCCTGAGGCCGTCGCGGAAGGTGCCTCCGGTGTGGCAGGTGGCGCACTGCGCCGTGTTGAACACCGTCTGGCCTCGCGCCGCCTCCACGCTCAGGCTGCCGTCCGCCGCACGCGCCGGGCTGCGCATGTACTTGTTCAGCGAACCCAGGTAGGCCGCAAGGTCGTCCAGCTGCGCGTTCTTGCCGGCCTTGGGCGCGCCCAACGGATCGGAGGTGGCCGCGAAGTCGGCATTGCTCAGGAAGCCCGTTCCGCCGAATTCGTTGCGGATGTCGTTCTCGAAGTCCTGCACCTCGTCGAAGTTGGCGGTCCAGTGCATCTTGCCGTGGCCGGCGCCGCGCTTGCCCATGAGGCTGATGGTGCGTCGAAGACCTTCACCGCGCTGCGTGAAGTCCCACACCATGCCGTCGTCGCCGCCATCGGCATGGCAGCTTGCGCACGAGATGTAGTTGTCCTTGCTCATGCGCCGGTCGGAGGCG
The DNA here is from genome assembly GCF_037203865.1 of Variovorax sp. CCNWLW186. Lineage (NCBI taxonomy): Bacteria > Pseudomonadati > Pseudomonadota > Betaproteobacteria > Burkholderiales > Comamonadaceae > Variovorax > Variovorax sp. CCNWLW186. The sequence goes on from NZ_JBBCBO010000005.1 coordinate 7,781, forward strand.
TTGTAGAACACCTGCTTGCCGCGCAAGGCCGCGGCCGCCATGGGCTCCTGCGCCACCGTCGACACGTTCTGCAGGAAGGTCGCGGCATTGCTCTCCGAACTCAGCACCAGGGCCACGTCGTGCACCGACACCGAGCGCGCCAGGAAGTTGTTGACGAACAGCCGCTTGCGTGCCGCATCCAGGTACAGGCCGTGCGGCGCGCTGCTGGCGTTGATCTCGCCGCGAACCGCGCGGCTGTAGGGGTCGACGATCGCCACGCGGTTGCCTTCCATCTGCGCCACGAACAGGTAGTCGCCCGAGGGAGAAAACAGCGCGGCGCGCGCGGGCGCGCGGTCATCGAAGTCGATCTGCTCGTCGAACACTTCCGCGGCGGTCTGCAGGTTGACCTGCGAGAGGATGGAGCGCACCGTCTGGTCGTGCAGCAGGTTGTTGCCGTCCCTGAACTTGCCGCGCACGATGTTGTCCTTCTTCGAGGGCAGCACCGCGCGCCGGCCGTCGGGCGAGATCACCACCTGGCTCAGGTAGTTGGCCACGCCGCGCGCGCGGCTCTCGGTGTCCACGGTGGTGGTGTCCACCGGCAGCGCAATGGTGCTCATGGCGCTCATGCTCTGCAGGTTCACCTTGTGCAGCTGGCCGCCGGTCATCTGCGACTTGAAGCGAGTGACATACGCCACCTGTGCGTCTGAACTTACTGCTATTCCTCGCAGATTCCCCGCGAGCGCAACCGCCCCGGTGGTGGCGCCGTTGCTCGGTTCGAAGCTCATCAGCACCGACTTGCTCTCCAGGGTCAGCAGGCCCTTCGCGCCGTCGGGGGTGAAGGCCACGCCGTAGGGGCCGCTGCCGTAGGCCAGCGGCACGGTCGCCGAGAGGCTGCCGTCGGCCGCGCTGAGCGCCACCAGCTTGTCCTCGCCCTGCACCGTGACCCAGATGCGCCCATCGGGGCCCACGGCCAGCGTTTTCGGCTCGTCGCCCACGCGCACTTCCCAGCGCTTGGCCAGGGTCTGTGCGTCGATGGCGGCGACCGTGCCGCTGTCGGGGTTGACCGAGTAGACCGAATTCGCATCGCCCGCGATGTTGGTGGTGTGCGTGGGCGCCCGCGGCGTGGTCGGGACGATCACCGTGAGGTTGTAGGTGTAGAAGGTCTCGCGCCCGCTCGCGTCGCGGACCGTCAGCGTCACGGTGTAGTGGCCCGGCCGCGTGTACGTGTAGGTATAGCGCGGCTGGGTGGAATAGGCCGTCTGCGTGCCGTCGCCGAAGTTCCAGCGGAACTGCGCGCCGCTGCTGCCGAGCGTGGCGGGGTCGAACACCAACTGGCCGTTGACGATCTTCGGCCCGCCGCCGATGCCCGGGTCGCCGATGACGGCCTGGCCGCGCAGCGTGGCCACTTCGCCGTCGGTGAGCACGCGGCTGTACACGCGCACTTCCGCCAGCGTGCCCTTGAACAGATCGGTGTTGCCCTGGATCTGGCCCATGACCTGGAACTTGTTCGCCAGCCCCTTGGTGCCGGTGAGGCCGGTGGAACTGGTCTTCACGCCGTCCACGTACATGGTCTGCGCGCCCGAGGCCGCGTCGCGGGTCATCACCACGTGGTGCCAATTGCCGTCGTTCACGGCCGCCTGCGAACGTGTGCCCGGGTTGTTGGTGGCCTTGTTGGCCACCGAGAGATTCATGAAGCCGCTGCCGTCGATCCAGCCCCAGAACACGTCGTCCGCGCCGTTGGCCTGGTCGCGCCCGAAGATGCCGGGCGCGGTCCATGGGTTGGCACTGCCGGCCTGCGTGGTCTTCATGTAGAAGCTCAGCGAGGCGGTGCCGCCGAGCACCGTGGCCACGGTGTCGTTCTTCAGCGGCACGCCGGCGGTGCGCGCCGCAAAGTTCATGCCGATGCTCTCGAACGCGTCGCCCGAGGCCGGCGTGCCGTTGTTGCTGCCGATCTGGTCGGAGAGGTTGCCCGCCAGCGTCCAGTAGTGCTGCAGGTTGATGTCGGTCGCGTTGCCGGTGTTGAAAACCGACTTGAAGTCGGCGCCGATGGCGTTGCCCGCATAGTCCTTCACGCCGTTGGCGGGCAGGAACACTTCATAGCTGGTGCCCGGCTGCAGAGGCTGCTCGGGATGGAAGTTGATGATGCCCAGCTGCACGCTGTAGGTGCCCGCGAGCGTGTTGCCGCCCACCGCGCGCACGACGAAGGTGTTGGCATTGACGCTCTCGGGGCGGATGCTGTCGGTCATGCCGACGCCGATGCGCGAGGTGAGCGCCTGCTGCTTCGCGCCGTTGGCGGGTGACACCTGTTTCACTTCAGGCTTGGTGATGTCGGGGTCCACCGCATGCACGATGAAGCCGCTGCCCGAGCCGTGGTCATTGCCCACGAAGACGAGGTTGCCGAACATCGCGACCTGGCCGTTGTCCGAATGCGAGAAGTTCGGGTCATCTTCGCGCAGGATGCTGCCGCGGCCCACCTCGACGTGGTTCAGCGGGTTGCTCACGTCGACCTTGTGGATGCGGGTTTGCGCGCCCTGGATCACGTAATTGTCCTGCGTGGCGCAGTACAGCTGCTCGTCGATGACCAGCCGGTTGTCCTCGGCCACGAAGCGCGAGCGGTCGCCCAGGTCGTAGCTGTACATCTTGGCGCCGCCGCCGCGCGTCGAGACGTGCAGGCTTTTGCCGTCGAAGCAGGTGGCGTAGTAGAACGGCGTGGTGCCCACGATGGAATCGAGCACCTTGGGGTTGAGCGGGTCGGAGATGTCCAGGCTCGCGAACCCGCCGTTGCTTTCCATCGCGGTCAGCACCATGTGGTTGCCCATGGTGAAGATCGGGCCGATCCGGAAATTGCCGAGCTCGCCCGTGGGCACCGGGTTGGGCTTGCCCGCGCCGCGGTTCGCAACCACGGCGTTTGCGGGGTCGGTGGCGTCGACGATGAACATGCCGCGTCCCGCGGAGGCCACGTACAGGTAGGGCGCCTGCCACCAGAGCTGCCAGGCGACGTTCTCGTAGTCGCCGGAGTTGACGCCGGGCAGCGCCAGCTTCTTCACCTGCTTGATGTCGTTGATGTCGGTGAAGTCCCAGAACTCGACACCGTTGATGCTGGGCAGCACCACGTACGTCTTGCCGCCGATCTTCGCGGTGCCGAAGGAGTGCGTTTCGCGGAACTCCTTGGTGCGACCACCTGTCGCGTCATCGGGCTCGTAGATCTTCTTGACGAGCTGGATCTGGCGCGGGTTCGACACGTCGTACAGCAAAAAGCCGCCCGGGCCCAGGCCGCTGTCCGGCGCGAACGAGGTGAGAAAGTAGCCGTTGATCATGATGCCCGCGTTCATGCCGTAGTCCTTGCGGCCCGGGTACGTGGCGGGCACCTCGCGCGACTCGTAGGCGCTGCTGTGCGCCGGATCGAGCGGGTGGTTGGGACTGGTGATCACCGACACCGGCTTGAACAGCTCGGCCGATGTGTAGGTGAGATTGCCGAGGCCCGGCCCCTGCAGCGGGAGCGGATCGGCCATGGCTTCGGCGACGGCCGTCCCCATGTTGTCGAGGGTGGTCATCGGGCTGACCCCGGTGATGGCCGCATGCGTCAGCAATGTGACGAGCGGAGCCAGGAACGCCATCAAGAAATACCGGATCTTCATCGTCGCCTCCAGATTGTTAGAAGTTCGCAGGGCAACCCGTTGCTCGACCCTCTCCAGTGCGCGCGCAGGACGCACCCCGGCGGGCGACGGGTGCATCGCCTGCCGTGCTGACTTCTTCTTGGTTTCTTGCGCCGGCGCTCGCTCTTTGTCTTACTTGGCGCCGCTCGATTCGTAGAGGGCCCACGCCTCCTTGGCGCTGGCGCCGCGGTGGATCATGGCCATCAGCGCACTCACCACCGCCGAGGGGTTGGCGTGCTGGTACACATTGCGCCCGTACACCATGCCGACGGCGCCCTGGTCGAGCAGTGCGCGCGAGCGCGCAAACACCTGCTGCAGGTCTTCGCGCCCACCGCCGCGCACGAGCACGGGGCAACGCGCCGCCTGCACCACGCGGTGGAAATCGGCGGGGTCGCTGGTCGGGTCGGCCTTGACGATGTCGGCGCCCATCTCGCGCGCAAGGCGCACCAGCGTGACGATCTTCTCGGCGTCGCCGTCGACCTGGTAGCGGCTGCCCGGCGTGGGCGACTGCATCACCAGCGGCTCGATCATCAGCGGCATGCCGTAGCGGTCGCAGTCGGCGCGCACGCGTGCGATGTTCTGCACGCACTGGCGAAACAGGTCGGGCTCGTTCGGCAGCATGAAGAGGTTGACCACCACGCAGGCCGCGTCGCGCTGCACAGCCGGCAGCACCGGGTCATGCTCGTTCTGCAGCTGGGCCCACATCACGCGGTGCAGCGTGGCGTTGTAGGGGTTGCCCATGTCGATGCGCATCACCAGCGCGGGCTTGTTGCGGCCCGGGCGGTCCTGCAGCAGGTCGGACTGCCCGTAGTTGAGCTGGATCGCGTCGGGCCCGGCAGCCAGGAGCTTGTCCATGACCTGGGGCATGTCCTCCAGGCCGTCGAGGAACGAAGGCTCGTTGCACACGCCGTGGTCCAGGGCTATGTCCAGGCAGCGGCCATTGGTCAGCAGCCGGTTGAGCCGCGCTGTCTTGTCTTTCGACATGGAAAGAACTCCTTGTTGGGATCGGAAAAAAGAAGGGGGAAGGTCAGGCGAGTGCGCCGAGGTGTCGCTTGGCTGCGGCATCGATTTGCCGCAGCACGTCGTCGCCCAGCTCGACCGCGCCGGCACCGGCGTTCTCGATGGCCTGCTGGCGCACGCGTGCGCCGCACAGCGCGACGGCCACGGTGCCTCGCGCGACGGTCCACGCGATCATCATCTGGCCGAACGAGCAGCCGAGCCTTGCGCGCACGGGCTCGAGTTCTTCGAAGAAGGCCTTGAGCTTCGAACGGTTGGCTTCGCTGAAGCGCGGGTTGGTGGCACGCTGGTCGTCACCCTTGAACTCGCGTGCCGGATCGATCGGGCCGGCTAGCAGGCCGAGTGCCAGCGACGAGTAGCCCAGCACTGCCACGTTGTGCTCGCTGCACAAGGGCGCGAGCGTGGTTTCGATCTCGCGGTCGATCAGGCTGTAGCGCTCCTGCGCCGCATCGACCGGGCCATGGCGAAGATATTCGGAGAGCGTCTCGGGGCTCACGTTGCTCACGCCAATGGCGCGGATCTTTCCCTGCTTCTTCAGGTCGAGCAGCGCATCCATGGTTTCGGCCACGGGGGTGGTGCTGTCCTGCCAGTGCGTGATGTAGAGGTCGATGTAGTCGGTCTGCAGGCGCTTCAGGCTCTCTTCGCATTCATGGAAGATCGAATCGCGGCCAAGATAGCGGTACACCGGGTGGCCGTCTTCCTCGAAGAAATGCGTGCCCTTCTGCGTGTGCCACACCAAGCCGCACTTGGTCGTGATGACGGCTTCGTGGCGGCGCCCCTTGAGCGCGGTGCCCACAATGCTTTCCGAGCGCCCGAGGCCGTAGGCCGGCGCGGTGTCGATCAGGTTCACGCCCGCGTCCAGCGAGGCCTGGATGGAGACGACGGCCGCCGCGTTGTCCCCGCCGCCCCACATCCATCCGCCCATGGCCCAGGTGCCCAGGCCAATGGCCGAGCATTCGATGCCCGACGGGCCGAGTGTTGTCTTCTTCATCTCGCTCTTCATCTGGTCTTCTTTCTCGTGTTCAACAGGTGGTCGATGGTCACGGCCGCGAGCAGGATCAGGCCCTTGATCACGTCCTGCCAGTAGGGCGAAACGTCCAGCAGGATCAGCGAGCTGGTCACCACCGACAGCAGCGCCAGGCCGAGCACCGCGCCCAGCACCGTGCCCGAGCCGCCCTTGAGGCTGGCCCCGCCGATCACCGCCGCGGCAATCACGTTGAGTTCCATGCCCACGCCGAAGGTGGGCGTGGCCGCACCGAAGCGTGCCGTGTAGATCACGCCGGCAAGGCCGGCCGACGCGGCGCACAGCACCGTGACCCAGAACTTCACGCGGCCCACGCGAATGCCCGAATACAGCGCCGCCTTCTCGTTGCTGCCGGTGTAAAACACGCGCCGCAGCAGGGTCGAGCGGCGCAGCACGAAGTCGCTCACGACGACGATGGCGACAAAGATCAGGATGACGGCGGGAACGCCGAACAGCGTGCCCTGCCCGATGAACTTGAACTCGGCCGGCAGCGAGAACAGCGACTGCGGCGTGCCCTGCGTGAGCGCGAGGCACAGCCCGCGCACGATCACCATGAAGGCCAGCGATGCGATGAAGTGGTTGAGCCCGATGCGCGTGACGCAGCCGCCGATCATTGCGCCGATGAGTCCGCTCGCGCCGATGGCCACCAGGCTCGCAATCCACGGGTCCACGCCCATCAAGAAGAGCTTGCCCGTGACCACCATCGCAAAGCACACCACCGAGCCCACCGAAAGATCGATGCCGCCGACGATCAGCAGAATAGTCATGCCGACCACCACGATGCCCTCGATGGAGAACGACAGCAGCATCGCGCGCACGTTCTCCCAGGTAAGGAAGTAGGGCGACGCGAAGCTCATTGCCACGCAAAGCACCGCGATGATCAGTAGCAGGCCCATCTCGCGCATGCTCGTGAGCTTGTTGGTAGGCTTCACGGGCCCGCCTCCTGACTGCCTGGGCGCGATGCCCGCATCGAGTTGTGCCGGATAGTTCATGCCATCTCCTGTTCGCAGAGTCCGGAGGCGAGCCGCAACAGGGCTTCCTCCGTCATTTCGTTGGAATTCAATTCGCCGGCCAATCGACCATCGCGGATCACCAGCGCCCGGTCGCACAGGCCGATGATCTCGGGCAGCTCCGAAGAAATCACGATCACGCCCACGCCCTGGTTCGCGAGCTCACGCAGGATGTGGTGAATCTCGGACTTCGCGCCCACGTCCACGCCGCGCGTGGGCTCGTCCATCAGCAGCACCGAAGGGTTTGTGGCCAGCAGCTTGGCAATGGCCACCTTCTGCTGGTTGCCGCCCGAAAGGCTCGACACCTCGATGGCCACGCCGTCCGACTTGAGGTTGAGCTTGGCGCCCAACTCGCGTGCCAGGCGGTGCTCGGCCGAACGCTGCAGCAGGCCCCAGGCGGAGCTCACGCGCCGCAGCGCCATCGAAGAGATGTTCTGCGCAATCGGCAGGTCGAGGTACACGCCCGCGGCCTTTCGGTCTTCGCTGAGGTAGGCAATGCCTTCGCGCAGCGCGTCGCTGTACTTGCGGATGGCGAGCGCCTTGCCGTTCAGGCGCACCGTGCCTTGCGTGGCGGCGCGCAGGCCGCACACGGTCTCGGCCAGTTCGCTGCGCCCGGCACCCATCAACCCGGCAATGCCGAGGATCTCGCCGCGCTTCAGCGCAAACGAGATGCCGTGCACGCGCTCGCGGTCGCCGATGTTGGCCACCTCCAGCACGGGGCCTGAGGGCTCGGCGCCGGCTTGCTTGGGCGGGTAGTAGTTGCCGAGCTCGCGGCCCACCATGCGGCGCACCAGCTCGTCGGCCGTCAGCCCGGCCAGCGGGCCGCAATGCACGTTGCGCCCGTCGCGCAGCACGGTGACGCGGTCGCAGTGCGTGAATATTTCAGCCATGCGGTGGCTGATGTAGATGATGCCGATGCCTTGGGCCTTCAGGTCGTGCAGCACGCGAAAGAGCGCGGCCGATTCGTTGTCGGTGAGCGCGGCCGTGGGTTCGTCGAGGATCAGCACCTTGCAGTCCAGCGTGAGCGCCTTGGCAATCTCCACCAGCTGCTGGCTTGAAATGCTGAGTTCGCTCACCGGCGCGGCAGGGTCGATGTCCTGCCCGAGCCGCGCCAGCACTTCGGCGGCACGCGCGTTCAGGCTGGCGTAGTTCATCCACGCCTGCTTGCCCGCGTTGATCTCGGGCATGAAGATGTTCTCGGCCACGGTGGCGTCGCCGCACAGCGCGATCTCCTGGTGCACCAGTCCGATGCCCAGGCGCATGGCATGCGCAGGGCCGTCGATGACCACCTTCTCGCCGTTGAGAACGATGTCGCCTTCGTCGGGCCGGTGGATGCCGTCGATGATGTTCATCAGCGTCGACTTGCCCGCGCCGTTTTCGCCGCACAGGGCGTGGATCTCGCCCGCATGCAGCGAGAAGTCCACGCCCGAGAGCGCGCGCGAAGCGCCGAAGCGCTTGCTGATGCCGCGCAGTTCGAGCAACGTGGTCACTCGGCAACCTCCGCGCCATGCGCTGCGGTGCGACCTTGCTTGGGGCGGCCCGGCGCTGCGCTCATTCGCCGATTCCCTTGGTGCCGCGGCGTGCGAGGTACTTGTCCCAGTAGAAGTCGTCGGCGTTGGCCTTGCTGACCACCGAGAGGCCGTTGTCCAGGAACGGCACCGACATGGGATTGGTGCCGTTGCGCTTGGCGTCGTTCATCGGGTCGATGAGCGAAGGGTTCTTGGCCAGGAACAGCATCATCATGCCCATGTAGCCCTGCATGCCCTGGTTCGGGTTGATGGCACCGAACACGTCGCCGGCCTTGATCATGTCGAGGATCTTGGCGTTCACGTCGCAGCACATCACCCGGATGTTCTTCTTCGATTCGATCTTGGCCTGCGCCGCACCCAACGCCGAGTTGGCTTCGGGCATGAACAGTGCGCCGAGGTTCGGGTTGGCCTGCGCCAGGCTCAGCACCGCCTGGTAGGCCTTGCTCGGGTCCTGGTTGCTGGCGGCGCGGCCGACCAGCTTCATGCCCGCGTGCTTGGTCTTCATGCGGTTGATGAAGGCCGCGATGCGGCGGTCGTGGTTGTCCTGGCCGGGGTTCTCGAGCACCGCATATTCGCCCTTGCCGCCCAGTGCCGCCGCAATCGCGTCAGCCGCCTGCGTGCCTTCGCGGTCGTTGTCAGAGGTGACGAAGGAGGCGCGCTTGGAGTTGGGCGAGTCGGCCGCGAAGGTCACGACCGGGATGCCCATGGCCACCGCCCGGTTGATCGGCTCGATGAACGGATCGGGGTTCATCGGGTGCAGCAGGATGCCCGCGGGCTTGCGCGCGAGTTCCTGCTCGAACGAGGCCAGCTGTTTGTTCACGTCGTACTCGGGCGTGCCGGTGTAGCGCGTGCGCACGCCCAGCGTGCGGCCGAGCTGCTTCATCATCTCGTAGACCGGGAACCAGTATTCGACGCCCGACACCATCACGTTCATCACGTACACGTCGCTGGCGTTGCCGCGCAATCCGGTGGCGGCGGTGGTGGGTGCGGACTGCGCAAATGCGCTGGTGCCGGCCAAGCCGATACCGGCGGCCGCAGCGGACTTCAGGAAATTTCGCCTCATCTTGTGTCTCCTCGCGTTGACTGGCAGAGCTTGCGACCTGCCTTTGGAGAGCAGATCTTTGGGACCTCGTTGTCACGACGGTTGTTATGACAGGTAGAATGTAATCGCGGGTTGTTTGCCGCGATAACTAGGGGAAACGCTACTGGCGAGTCGCTTTCAAGTCGCAGAAGCTGTTATGACATGAAGCCAAACATATTGATCGGCGTCGACATGGGCTCGAGCAGCCTGAAGGCGCTGGCCCTCGAAGCTGCGAGCGGCCGCACCGTTGCGTTGTCCCGCATGCCCCTGCCGCACGACCGGCTGGCCGGCGGCGGCTGCGAGGTGGGCGCACCTGCCATCCGCGCCGCGCTGACGCATGTGCTGCGCGATGTTGCCCAACAGCTCGGCCCGCGCACGGCCGAGGTTCGCGCCATGGCCTGCACCGGCCACGGCGCCGGCCTCTATGCGCTCGATGCCGACAACCAGCTCGCGGGCGGCCGCGCCGTTGCATCGACCGACCAGCGTGCCGATGCCCGGGCGCGCGCCCTCGCGGCAAGCCACGGTGCGCAGTTGTTCGAAGAGGTGGGCTGCAGCCCCTGGCCCGGGCAGCCGACGGTAATCGCCGCCGAGTTGCTGGGCGCCGATGCCGTGCAGCGCGGTGAGCTGCGCCGCCTGCTTTTCGCCAAGGACTACCTCGGCTTTTTGCTCACCGGCGAGATTGCCACTGACGCGAGCGATGCAAGCACTGCCGGGCTGGTGTCGCTCGCCACCGGCAACTGGTCGCAGGCGGCCTTCGATGCATCGGGCATTGCGGAGCTTGGCGCACATGCCTTCGGCCCCATCGTGCCGAGCGGCACCGTCATCGGAAAACTGGGGCCTTCGGAGGCGGCGCTGTGCGGGTTGCCCGCGGGCATTCCGGTGGCGATGGGCGCCATCGACCTGCTCGCCTCCATGACGGCGATTGGCGCGGAAGCGCGCGGCCACTCGGTGTCGGTGTTCGGCACATGGTGCGTCAATGCCGTCATCGGTCCGGTGCTCGAGCCCAAACCCCCCGTCGCCGCCATCGTGAATTTCGGCCGCACCAACGAGCGGCTCTACATGGAGAACAGCCCCTCCTCGATGGCCAACATCGCCTGGCTGGCCGGCGTGCTCGCACTGCCCGATTCACGCGCGGTGGTCGATCTGGCCATGACGGTGCCGCTCGGCGCCGGCGGCCTGCGCTTTGTGCCCTTCGTCAACGGAGGCGGTGGCGTGACCGCCGGCTTTGTCGGTCTCAAGAGCCATCACACACGCGCCGACATGGCGCGTGCCGTGGTCGATTCCGTTGCGGCACTGCATGCGCGGCACACGGCGCGCCTTGCCGCGGCCGGCCTCGCAGTCGGCGAGACGACGGTGCTCGGCGGCGGCGCGGGCGATGCACGCCTGGTGCGCCTGCTGGCGGCCTTTCTTGGCCGCCCGGTCGAGCGCTGCGCAGACGACGAGACCGGCGCGCGCGGCGCCGCAATCTACGCAGCCATGTCGCAAGGCCTCGACGACGCAGCCCAGGGCAGCCCGTTGCTCGCGCCCTGCGAAGTGATCGAACCCAATGCACGGGACGCCAGCGCCCATGCGGATTTCAACGCCGGTTTCAACGAACTGATCGACAGCATGTCACCTGTATTCACCCACCTTGCGGGAGGCGCGAAATGAGCGCCTGGCAATTGCCCTTCGTGCGTCCCGCCTCGCTGGCGGGGCGGCATTTCTCCACCGTGATCGTGGGCGCCGGCATCAACGGCGTCGGTGTGTTCCGCGACCTTTCGCTGCAGCGCGTCGATTGCCTGATCGTCGACAAGGGCGACTTCGGCGCCGGCGCCAGCAGCGCGCCTTCACGCATGATCCACGGCGGCCTGCGCTACCTGGAGAGCGGCAGCTTCTCATTGGTGGCCGAAGCCACGCGCGAACGCAACCTGCTGCTGCGCAATGCGCCGCACCTGGTGCGGCCGCTCAAGACGGTGGTGCCGCTCGCCAACTTCTTCGGCGGGCTGATGAGCAGCGCGCTCAAGTTCTTCGGCCGCACACCGCCGCAGCGCACACGCGGGCTCCTGGCCGTGGCGCTGGGCCTGCGGCTCTACGACCTGCTGGGACGCCGCCAGCGCGTGATGCCGGGGCACCGCATCGGCCGCGTGCCGTCGGCCGACCGCGGTTTGTTCCGCGCGGCCATCCGCTGGACCGCCACTTTCTTCGATGCATGGATCAGCCATCCCGAATGGCTCATCCTTGAGCTCATCGGCGATGCCTGCCGCGACCAGCCGCGCTCCGCTGCCGCGAACTACTGCCGCGTGATGGGCTGCGCGGGCAACATCCTCACGCTGCGCGACGAGATCACCGGCGCACTCGTGCGCGTGACGGCCGACACCGTGGTGAACGCCACCGGTGCATGGCTCGACCGCAGCGCGGCGGTGCTCGGCGGTGCCGGCCCGCGCGTGATGGGCACCAAGGGCTCGCACCTGGTGCTCGACCACCCGGCGCTGCGCGACGCGCTCGACGGCCGCATGGCCTACTTCGAGGCGGTGGATGGGCGCGTGTGCATCGTCTACCCGTTCCTGGACCGCGTGCTGGTGGGCTCCACCGACATCCCGGTGGAAGACCCGGACCAGATCGTCACCGAGCCGGCGGAGGTCGACTACCTGATCGATGTGCTGCGCGAGGTGTTCCCCAACATGGCCTTCGGCCGCGGCGACGTGGTCTACACCTACGTGGGCGTGCGGCCGCTTGCGCGCTCCGATGCGGACAAGCCGGGCCAGATTTCGCGCGACCATTCTGTCGTGGTCGATCCGCCGAATGCGACGCGCGACATTGCCATCGTCGGCCTGGTCGGCGGCAAGTGGACCACCTTTCGCTCGCTGGCCGAAGAAGCCACCAACGAAGTGCTGCAGCTGCTCGGCCGCTCGCGTACCGCATCGACCGAGCTGCTGCCCATTGGCGGCGGTGCGGAACTGCCCGCCGATGCAGCGGCGACCGACCGTTTCATCGAGAAGATGATGGCGGCCTCCGGCATGGGCCGCGCGCGCGCGCTGAACCTGCTGGCACGCTACGGCTCCAAGGCGCTGCCGCTGGCGCAGCGCCTTGCGGCGTCGGGTGATGTGCCGCTCGCGCATGCGCCGGATTATTCGGCGGCCGAGCTGTCGTACCTGTGCCTTGAAACCGGCGTGGTGCACCTGGACGATCTCGTGATTCGCCGCACGCTGCTGGCCATTCGCGGCCTGGTCACCGACGCAGCCCTGGCCGAGATTGCGGCTATTGCAGCCGAGGCGCTGGGCTGGGACGCTGTGCATGCCCATAACGAGCTGTGCGCCTGCACCACGGCGCTGCGCGAGCGGCACAACGTACGCCTTCATGCCGTGCCGGCAGGCGAACAACCTTCTTTCGATGCATCATTGATGGCCAACCCAGTGCTTGGCCAAGCCTAAAAGTGAACAGTCCCAACGACATGTCGACCGTACTCGACCGCAACTCCGAATCGCCGCTGTGGGCGCAGTTTCGCGACACCATTCGCCTGCAGATCCTGCAAGGCGTGCTGCCCATCGGCGCCAAGCTGCCGTCCGAGGCGGAACTGGGCGAGCAGTTCGGCATTTCGCGCATCGTGGTGCGCGAGGCACTGGCCGACCTGGTGCGCAACAACCTCATCTACAAGATCAAGGGGCGCGGCGCCTTTGTGTCGGCACGCGAGCGCGACGAAGACTTTGTTTCCACCGTGCTGGGCTTCTCCGACGAGATGGAGCGCAAGGGCCGCTCGGTGCGCACGCAGATCCTCATGCAGGAACTGCGCGCGCCCACTGCGCAAGAGGCCGCGTCGCTGGGCCTGGCCGACGACACGCAGGTGGTGGCGCTCAAGCGCCTGCGCAGCGTGGACGGCGAGCTGCGCCTGCTGGTCGAAACCGTGGTGCCGGCCGACCTGGCCCCCGGGCTGCACCGCGCACGCCTGGAAGACCGTTCGCTGTACGACGTGCTGCGCCGGCAATACGGGCTGCGCCTGGTGCGCGCCGAGCGCTGGATCGATGCGGTGCTGCCCGATGCCGAAACCTGCAAGCTGCTCGACCTGCCGCAGCCCGAGCCGCTGCTGCGCATCGAGTCGATTGCCTACGGCGCCAACGGGCGGCCGCTGGAGCACTACCGCGCGCTGCACCGCTGCAAGACGAGCCGGCTGCACGTGCAGACGACGACCTGAGCCGTCTTCGTCAGGCCTTGGCGGCGGCGCTGCGCGAAGGCCAGAGCACCGAGGCAATCGCCACCATCATCAGCGCGACGGCCACCCAGTCCTGCCAGTGGACGACCTCGCCGAGCCACACCGCGCCGCTGAACACGCCGAGCACGGGAATGAACATCACGCTCAGCGTCGATGCCACCGGCGGAAGGCCGCGCGCCAGGTAGAACCACGCCGCGTGTGCAAAGCCGAAGATCAGCACCGCGTTGTAGAGAATCGAACCCCAGGTCACGGGGCCGGGCCAGCGCCACTGGTCGCGCTCGAAGAGAAAAGTGAGCACCGTCATCACGACGGCCGTCATCGCCGTCATCCAGAACGAAAGCGTGAGCGTGGGCAGCCCGATGCGCGTGTGCCGCAGCAGCTGCGTGCCCAGCGCCCATGTGGCGGCAGCCGCCAGTGCGAGCGCGACGTAGCCGGGCCGCCCCGCAAAGTCGGTGAGCTCGTGCCAGAGCAGCAGGCCCACGCCCACCGCGCAGGCACCCACGCCGATCCATGCGCGCCGCGTGAGCACGGCAGAGAACAGCACTGCGCCGATCACCGCCGAGAACACCGGCATCGTGTAGCCGAGGATTGCCGCGCGCCCGCCAGAGAGCGCCTTCACCGCAAGAATGATGCAGGCATGCCAGACGAACATGTTGGTGGCGCCCAGCCACACCAGTTCGGGCCATGCGCTTCGCGGCACGCGAAAGGGCACCTTCATCCACACCAGCGCGAGGCCCAGTACCGGCAGGCCGAGCCAGATGGAAATGGCGCGGAACGCGAGCGGCGGATAGTCCGCCACGCCGATTTTCATCACGGGCCAGTTGAGGCCCCATGCAAGGGTCAGGAGAACGAGCAGGACGAACTGGCGCGGCGTGAAGGAAGGCATGGGCCGCGATTGTGGCGCGGCTTGCGCATTCGTGCAGGGAGCCGGTGCGGCTACTACAGCAGCCGCTTGAGGTAACGCCCCGTGTGGCTGGCTTCATTCGCGGCGATATCTTCCGGCGTGCCTTCGCCCACCACCGTGCCGCCGCCCGCGCCACCCTCCGGGCCCATGTCGATCAGCCAGTCGGCCGTCTTGATGACGTCCAGGTTGTGCTCGATCACCACGATGGTGTTGCCCGCGTCGCGCAGCTGGTGCAGCACTTTCAGCAGCAGCTCGATGTCGGCAAAGTGCAGGCCGGTGGTCGGTTCGTCCAGGATGTAGAGCGTGCGGCCCGTGTCGCGCTTGCTGAGCTCCAGCGCCAGCTTCACGCGCTGCGCCTCGCCGCCCGAGAGCGTGGTGGCCGACTGGCCGAGCTTGATGTACGAAAGGCCCACGTCAAGCAGCGTGCGCAGCTTGCGCTCGATGGTCGGCACGGCCTTCAAGAATTCGTGCGCCACCTCGACCGTCATCTCGAGGATCTGCGCGATGTTCTTGCCCTTGTACTGAACCTCGAGCGTCTCGCGGTTGTAGCGCTGGCCGTGGCACACCTCGCAGGGCACGTACACGTCGGGCAGAAAGTGCATTTCGACCTTCACCACGCCGTCGCCCTGGCAGGCTTCGCAGCGGCCGCCCGCCACATTGAAGCTGAAGCGGCCCGGGCCGTAGCCGCGTTCGCGCGCGGTGTTGGTCTCGGCCATCAGCTCGCGAATCGGCGTGAACAGGCCCGTGTAGGTGGCCGGGTTGCTGCGCGGCGTGCGGCCGATGGGGCTCTGGTCGACATTGATGACCTTGTCGAAATACTCGATGCCCTCTACCGACTCGTGTGCGGCCGGTTCTTCGTGCGCGCGGTACAGCGTGCGCGCCACGGCGGTGTAGAGCGTGTCGTTCACCAGCGTCGACTTGCCCGAGCCCGAAACGCCCGTCACACAGGTGAGCAGGCCGACCGGAAAGGCCACGCTCACGTTCTTCAGGTTGTTGCCGGTGGCGCCGACCACGCGGATTTCCTGCAGATCGGTCTGCGAGGCGAGGTGCGCCGCTTCGCGCGCGGCGCGCCGCTCGGCCGCGGGGCTCGGCGGAAAGCGCGAGGCCTTCTTGCCTTCGTTGAAGGCAGGCTTCTTCACGACCGGCAGCCAGGCGGTGCGGTGCTTGGGCACTTCGATCTTCTTCGTGCCCGACAGGTACTGGCCGGTGAGCGAATCGGGGTTGGCCGACACCTCGGCATAGGTGCCCTGCGCCATCACGCGGCCGCCGTGCACGCCGGCACCGGGGCCCATGTCGATCACGTGGTCGGCGGCATGGATCATGTCTTCGTCGTGCTCGACCACGATCACGCTGTTGCCGATGTCGCGCAGGTGCTTCAGCGTGCCGATGAGGCGGTCATTGTCGCGCTGGTGCAGGCCGATGCTCGGCTCGTCGAGCACGTACATCACGCCCGTAAGGCCGGAGCCGATTTGCGAGGCCAGGCGAATACGCTGCGCCTCGCCGCCCGATAGCGTCTCGGCGCTGCGGTCCAGGCTCAGGTAGTTCAGGCCCACGTCGTTCAGGAACTTCAGGCGCAGGCCGATTTCGCGCACCACCTTGTCGGCAATGTCGGCCTTGGCGCCGCGCAGCTTCAGGTTCTGGAACCAGGCGAGCGAATCGCGCAGCGTGAGATGGCTCAGTTCGAAGATCGCCATGCGCGGCGGTTCGCCGCCATCGGCAGGGCGATTGGCCTCGTCCACCAGGAACACGTTGCGCGCCTCGGGCCGGAGGCGCGAGCCGCCGCAGTCGGGGCAGGGCTGCAGGTTGCGAAAGCGCGCAAGGTCTTCGCGCACCATCACCGAATCGGTCTCGCGGTAGCGCCGCGTCATGTTCGGGATGATCCCCTCGAAGGGGTGCTTTTTCGTGAGCTTCTTGCCCGCGAAGTTGCCCGACTCCATGGTGTAGTTGAATTTGATCTCTTCGGCCGCCGAGCCGTGCAGCAGCACCTGCTGCACCGAGGCGGGCAAGGATTCGAAGGGCGCGTCGACGTCGAACTTGTAGTGCTTCGCGACGCTCTCGATCATGCTGAAGTAGTAGCTGTTGCGGCGGTCCCAGCCCTTGATGGCGCCACTGGCCAGCGAGAGCGAAGGGAAGGCCACCACGCGCGCCGGGTCGAACACCTCGCGGTGGCCGAGGCCGTCGCAGCTCGGGCAGGCGCCCACGGGCGAGTTGAACGAGAAAAGGCGCGGCTCCAGCTCCGACAGCGAGTAGTGGCAGATCGGACAGGCGAACTTGGCGTTGAACAGGTGCTCCTTGTCGGGCGCGCCCTCCGTGCCCAGCTCCAGCGCAATGGCGCGGCCTTCGGCTAACCGCAGCGCCGCCTCGAAGCTCTCGGCCAGGCGCTGCTGCATGTCGGGGCGCGCGCGCAGGCGGTCGATGACCACGTCGATGTCGTGTTTCTCGGTCTTTTTGAGCTTGGGCAGGTCGTTGTATTCGTAGGTCTGCCCGTCGACCCTGAAGCGCACGTAGCCCGCGGCCTGCATCTCGGCGAAGAGTTCGAGGAACTCGCCCTTCTTCTCGCGCGCCACGGGCGCCAGGATCATCAGGCGCGGCTCATTGGCAATGGCGAGCGTGGCATCGACCATCTGCGACACCGTTTGCGCCTGCAGCGGCAGGTGGTGCTCGGGGCAGTAGGGCGTGCCGGCGCGCGCATAAAGCAGGCGCAGGTAGTCGTGGATCTCGGTCACCGTGCCCACGGTGGAGCGCGGGTTGTGGCTGGTGGCCTTCTGCTCGATGCTGATGGCGGGCGACAGGCCCTCGATCACGTCGACGTCGGGCTTGTCCATGAGCTGCAGGAACTGCCGCGCATAGGCCGAGAGGCTTTCCACGTAGCGCCGCTGCCCTTCGGCATACAGCGTGTCGAAAGCCAGGCTCGACTTGCCCGAGCCCGACAGGCCGGTGATCACCACCAGCTTGTTGCGCGGAATGTCGAGGTCGACGTTCTTCAGGTTGTGGGTGCGCGCACCACGGATGCTGATGCGCTGTTGCGCAAGCACCGCGCCTAGGTAGGTGTCGCGTTCGAGTCGCGCGTCGCGTGCGCTCTCCTCGTTGGCGGCGATGTCTTCAATGGCTTTGGAATTCAAGGGGGCGATCGTCCGAGGGCAACCGGACATGATAGTCCGAGCGGCATTTCATGGCGAGGGGGCGGGTTGAGGCCGGTTTCATGAGGCGCTCCTCGGCCGGTGCTTCCGGGGCGCCAGGCGGCGGCACCCGGGCGGCCGCCATCGGGCACAATGTCGGGTTCTACTTTTCCTTCTCCTCCATCTACTTATCAGGGGCAGTGCATATGGCATCGGTCAATAAAGTCATCGTCGTCGGCAACCTGGGGCGCGACCCAGAAATGCGTACCTTCCCGAGCGGCGACCAGGTCGCGAACGTCACCGTGGCCACCACCGATCGCTGGAAAGACAAGCAAAGCGGCGAAATGCGCGAAGCCACCGAGTGGCACCGCATCGTTTTCAACGGCCGCCTGGCCGAAATTGCCGGCCAATACCTGCGCAAGGGCTCGCAGGTGTATGTCGAAGGCAGCCTGCGCACGCGCAAGTGGACCGACAAGGACGGCATCGAGAAATACACCACCGAAATCCGCGCCGACCAGATGCAGATGCTGGGCAGCCGCCAGGGCCAGGGCGGCCCGTCGGGCGGTCCGGAGGACGACGGCGGTTATTCGCAGGGCGGCGGCGGCGGTGGCGGCTACTCGCAAGGCGGCGGTGGTGGCGGCGGCTACGCCCCCCGTGCACCCGCCGCGGCACCGCGCGCTCCTGCGGCGGCGCCGCGCCAGGCTCCGGCCAAGTCTTCGTCGGGCTTCGACGACATGGACGACGATATTCCGTTCTGAGCCGACTTTCGGATCTTTGAACAAAGGTCGCCTCACCCGAGGCGGCCTTTTTGCATTTGCAAAGCGGATCTTGCGCAAACCGTGCCATGACCTATCGATGAAGACGATACTTTCCATCGAAAATTAAAGGCTGTTTTGATGGCTGTTGCAAAGCTATTCTTTGTGCACTGCAACTCGCCGAGTTGCCTAAAACGCAAAGGAGCTTCATCAAATGGCCAAGATTCTTGTTCTCTATTACTCGTCCTACGGACACATCGAAACCCTCGCGCAAGCCATTGCCGAGGGTGCCCGCAGCACCGGCGCACAAGTCGACGTCAAGCGCGTTCCGGAAACCGTGCCGGAAGCCATCGCACGCAACGCTCATTTCAAGCTGGACCAGGCCGCACCCGTGGCAACGGTCGCCGAGCTTGAGAACTACGACGCCATCGTGGTCGGCACGGGTACCCGGTTCGGGCGGATGTCCTCGCAGATGGCGGCATTCCTGGATCAGGCGGGCGGCCTCTGGGCGCGGGGCGCGCTGAACGGAAAGGTTGGAGCTGCATTCACGTCGAGCGCCACGCAGCACGGCGGCCAGGAGACGACGCTGTTCTCGATCATCACCAACCTGCTGCACTTCGGCATGACCATCGTCGGGCTGCCCTATAGCCATGCGGGCCAGATGAGCGTGGACGAGATCGTTGGCGGCGCGCCTTACGGGGCTACCACCGTCGCGGGCGGCGACGGCTCGCGGCAGCCCACGGCCATCGACCTGGCCGGTGCCCGGCACCAGGGCGAGCTGGTGGCCCGTACGGCGGCCAAGCTGCACGGCTGAGGCCGGAGAAGGCGCGTCGCGGGGCGCGGAGTCAGCTGCGACGGGACAACTGGCCCGCATCCCGCAGCTGCTCGAGGAACCACCTGCCAGCCGGTCCGGGAGGCATGTCCTTCCTGTAAACGGCGAGCATTGCGATGGGAGGTGTCTTGGGGTGGAACATCTCGAGCGTGATCGGCACCAGCGCGCCGGCTTCCAGGTCGGCGCGCACCATTGCGGCGGGCATGTGCCCCCAGCCGAAACCGGCGCGCAGAAACGCATGCTTTGCGCCCAGATCGGCCAGCTTCCAGGTGAGGGCGGAAAACACGCCGAAGCTCTTTCCTTCCGTCATGGCCGTGCGGTCGGTGAGTACCAGCTGCACATGCTGCGACAGTTCGGCCGACGATATCGGCCCCTTGTGATTGGCCAGCGGGTGGAATGGCGCCACCACCGTGAGCATGGGTACATCCAGCAGTTTTTCGGTATCCACGCCTTCCGGCACTGTCGGCATCGAACCCATGATGCCGATACGGCAGCTCCCTTTCAGCACCGGCTGAACCACGGCGCCAAGCGCCTCGACGTAGAGCCTGAGCGGCGTGTGCGGGAATGCGGCGCGAAAGAGGCCCACCGCCGTTGTCAGCGATTCCATCGGATACATCACATCGACGACCACCGAGAGCTCCGGCTCCAGGCCCTCGGCCATGGTGCGGGCCTTGGCCTTGAAGCCGTCCATGCCGGATACCACCCGGCGTGCCTCCGCCAGAAGGGCAATGCCGGCTTCGGTCAACTGTGGATACCGGGCGCTCCGGTCGAACAGCTGAACGTCGATCTGGCCTTCGAGGTTGGCCAGGGTCTGGCTCACGACAGATTGGGCGCGGCGCAGCCGGCGACCTGCGGCCGAGAAACTGCCTTCATCCGCTGCCGCAATGAATGTGCGCAGCTGATCCATGGAAACGCCGTCAAGCATGTATCGCCTCTTTAGATGGTTTGCATCGAAAGATATAGGCTTCGCAGAGGGAAGTCCAGTCCTTAACCTTTGGTCGTTCTACCAACCCAAAGGAAATTCCAATGACCCAGACGACCTTCGTTCCGCCCGCGCCGCAGCGCTCGCCTGCACGCGGCAATCGCCGCGTCGTGGCTCGCACCAACGGGCGCACGCATGGGCCCGTGACACGCCTCGTCAGCCCTTCGGACATCGGAGAGCTGATCAAGCCTTTCGTGTTTGTCGACCATTTCGACATGGTGCCGAAGCAAGGCTCGCTCTTTCCGATGCACCCCCATTCCGGCATTGCAACGGTCACCGTGCTGCTCTCCGGCGATCTGCGCTATGAGGACACCACGGGAGCAGCCGGAACCCTGTCGGGCGGAAGCATCGAGTGGATGCGCGCGGGCAGCGGCGTGTGGCACGACGCGAGCCCGTCGAGCGGCGCCCCCTTCCGCGGCTACCAGGTCTGGGTCGCACTGCCGCCGGAACTGGAAAACGGTCCTGCCTACAGCCAATACCTGCCGCCTGCGGCCGTGCCTGCGATAGGCCCCGCCAGGTTGGTGCTCGGACGCCATGCCGGCGTCCGGTCGCCCGTCGATTCGCCCGCTGGCATCGATCTTCTTCATGTGCGCCTCGGCAGCGGACAGCACTGGCGCTATACGCCGCCAGCTGGCCAGGACGTGGCTTGGGTGCATGTCGATCGCGGCGTGCTCAGGGTGGCGGGCGAGCGCCTCAAGAACGAGTTGGCCGTCTTCGACAGCAATGACGGCATCTTGGAATTCGAAGCAGAGGGCGAGGTCGAATTCGTTCTTGGCTCTGCAGTGAAGCACCCTCACAGCCTCGTGCTGGGCTACTACTCCGTACACACCTCGGTAGAGGCGCTTCGCAGGGGCGAGGCGGAAATCGCACGCATCGGCAGCCGCCTCCGGCATGAAGGGCGCTTGCCGCCCGTGTCGGATGCCAATCTTGCCAGGAGCGTTTCATGAAGTTCTGGAAGTACATCGAGGCACACCACGAAGAACTGGGCGTTGGCCTTTTCATCCTGCCTTGCCTCGTGGTGACCATGGCCGCGGCGGTACTGGCCTTCTGGCTCGGACAACTGCTGCAATAAAAAAGATGCCTGGCCAGGCATCTCTTTTTAGTGATGGGTTGGTGCTGCGTTCAGGGCATCAGCACCAAGGCTCCCGTCTTCGTGCGCGCCGCAATGGCCGCATGCGCCTCGGATGCATCGCGCAGGGCGTACTCCGTAAACGGAACATCGCCCAATACACCAGCCCTGAAAGCATCGAACACGTCGTCCACAGCCTGCGAGACCTGGCCCGCCAGGAAAGGCGCCATCGGGCCGCCGACCATCTTCAGTCCTCGCTTTGCGGCCGCTTCCTTGTCGAAGACCGGCGCGCCGGAGGCCGCGCCAATGGACACGACCACGCCGCCATCCTTGACCGAAGCAAGCGTTGCGTCGAACGTCGACCTCCCGACGAACTCATAGACCACATCGACGCCGCCGGGCGCGATCTCGCGCACCCGCTGCGCCAGGTCTTGCGCATCCGAGGGCAGCACATGGTCGATGGTGCCTTCCAGCGCCTGGCGCTTTTCCGAGCTTCCTGCGGTGCCGATGACCGTGGCGCCGCGCGCCTTTGCCCAGCGCGCGAGCAGGCTGCCAACGCCGCTCGAGGCGCCCTGCACGAGGATCGTCTCGCCGGTTTGCAGCCGGTGGTAGCCGTTCAGCCCGGCCCAGGCGGTCAGGCCCTTGGTTAGAACGGCTGCGATCTGCCCGGCGCCGATGTCGTCGGGCACCGGCACCAATGCACTTGCGCCGATCAGTCGCTCCTGGGTGTAGCTGCCCGGCGCGAGATAGTAGGCAACGCGCTGGCCTACCGCGAGGCCGCCGACGCCCGACCCGATGGCCTCGACGATGCCGACGCCTTCCACGCCGGGAACCGCCGGCAGCGGAACGGGGACGATGCCGCTGCGGAACATCGTGTCGATGAAGTTCACGCCGATGGCCAGGTGACGAAGGCGCACTTGCCCTTCGGACGGGGCGCCGACATCCGGCTGGTTCTCGGCCTCGAGGACTTCGGGGCCGCCGTAGGAATGAAAGCGGATGGTGGTGTTCATGATGACTTTCTGTATTCGAATGGAAAGGTGTTGGATTTTCAGATGACGGCCAGCAGGCCTCCGTCGACCAGCAGGGCGGTTCCGGTGATGTAGCTCGAAAGGTCGGAGCCGAGGAACGCCACCGCATCGCCAATCTCCGAAGGTTGGCCGAGCCGCCTGAGGGGCGTGCGTTGCCGGAAACCCTCGGCCGCTTCTGCAATGCCCGGGCTGGTTCGCAGAAGATGGGTGTCGATGGTTCCGGGAGCAACGGCGTTCACGCGAATGCCATCGGGCCCGAGCGCGTCCGCAAGCGACTTGGCCATCAACACGACGCCGCCCTTGCTCGTTGAATACGCCACCGTGATGCCGGCGCCCGACAACCCGCCCATGCTGGCCATGAGCACGATGCTTCCCTGCTTGCCGTTGGCCTTCATCTGGCGGGCTGCGGCCTGGGCGCTGAAGAGCGTGCCATCGAGGTTGACCGCCATCAGTTTGCGGAAGTCGTCCGAAGAAACATCGAAACCGTCGGCGCGAAGGGTGATGCCCGCATTGGCGACCATCACATCCACTCCGCCGAACGGTGCCGATGCATCGACCAGGGCGTCGACTTCTTCCTTCTTGCTCACGTCGGCCTTGACGAAAGCGGTGGCAACGCCCAGGGCTTCGATCTCCTCGGTGGTCGGCACGCCGCCTTCGCGCGGCTCGCGGCTGATGTCCGAGACGATGACGGCCTTGGCGCCATGCCTCGCGGCATTGACTGCAATGGCGCGGCCGATGCCGCTTGCGGCACCCGTCACCACGACGACCTTGTTCTGCAGGATGTTCGTGTTCATATGGATCTCTTTATTGAGGCAGTGCGTTCAGTTGTTGCAGGACCGAGTACAGGTTGGCAACGCCCCAGTGTTCGGTGATCTTTCCGTCTTGCACGCGCATCGCGTCGACGGTTTCGAAATGGATGGCCTTGCCGGTTGCGGCAACCCCCAGGAAGTCGCCGCGGTGCGTGCCGTGGTACGTCTTGTAGGTTGTCACCACGTCGCCGTCCGCACGCTGCCAATGGATCACGGCATGGAAATCAGGAAAAGCTTCGCGAAGCTTCTTGTAGAGGCCCAGCGCGCCGGCCTTGTCCGGCGTGCAATTCGGTTGCGGGGTGTGATCAAGAAATGCGTCGGAAAAAAGCTCGTCGAACAAGGCCCAGTTGCCCTTGCCTTGAACGTCGTCCGTATTGCGGCGAATGACCGTCTTTGCTGCTTCGCCGATATCGATGTTGATGCTGTTCATGGTGTTTCCTTCGTGATGTGTTTCAGAGTTCGAATCCGCCGATGGTCATTCCGCCGTCCACGACGAGCATCTGACCCATGACGTAGGAGGAGGCTTCGGAGGCGAGCCATACCGCGGCCGCGGCGATCTCTGCGGGCCGGGCACCCCGTTTCGCCGGAATGGCCGACGTGGCCAACCGGGTGAAGCCGGGGTTCTGTGCGCTTGCGGCGGCAACCATGGGGGTTTCGGTCCAGCCCGGTGCCAAGGCGTTGATGCGAAGACCGTGGGCGGCGTTTTCCATTGCCGCAACTCGGGTGAGCCCATGCACGCCGTGCTTCGAAGCGGCATACGCGCTCATGCCGCCTGGCCCGGTCAAGGCCGCGACGGAAGCCGTATTCACGATGGCTCCCCCTCCGGTACGGCGCAACAGCGGAATCTGGTGCTTCATGCCGATAAACACGCTCCTGAGGTTCACCGCGATCACGCGGTCGAAGTCGTCGGTCGGGTAGTCCTCCACGCGGTGCGCCTGGCCCGTGATTCCCGCGTTGTTGAAAGCGACGTCCAGGCGGCCGAAATCCTTCTGCACACGTGCAATCAGGCCGCGCACCTGCGGCTCGTCGGAGACGTCCGCCGTGACGGCAAGCGCTCGCCCGCCGAGCTCGGCGATCAGGCGCGTGGTTTCGTCCAATCCGCCCTGGTTCAGGTCTGCCGCCACGACGGTCGCACCGCGTCCGGCAAATGCCCGGGCGGCCTCGCGGCCGATGCCGGAGCCCGCGCCGGTGACCAGCACCACCTTGTTATCGAAGTCCTTAAGTTCCATCTGCTACTCCTTGGTGTTGTGCAGCTGATTGCTGCATGACCTGAAGAGTAGGGATGGGTGATCGATTGCGATAGCCTATTTGTTTCGATGGAAAGCATCGTCTTGGACGATAAGTTCTGGCCCTCCTGGATCAATATGGACTTGGAGGCGACCTATCGATAAATCAGATCCATTGCATCTAAAAATATAGGCTACTCAGCTACACGAGAAATTCCTAAAGTTCGTCTCAGCGGTCGGAACGCACCGGGCTTGCCTGGCGCACCTCACCGTTCTTTTCACCCTGTCTCGAACTTATAGGAGTCCCTCGTCATGCAATCCACAAACAACGCTTCCATCCTCTCGTCAGCCTCCGTGGCGCCATTCATCGGGCGTCTGCTCATGGCCGCCATCTTCCTGATCAGTGGCGCGGGCAAGCTCATGGCGCCGGCCGGCACCATCGGCTACATCGCATCCGTAGGCATTCCGCTGCCGGAGCTGGCGTACGCCGGCGCGCTTGCCATGGAGCTCGGCGGGGCCCTGCTGCTGGTCGCGGGATACCGCACGCGCTGGGTGGCTGCCGCACTGGCGCTGTTCTCGGTGGTTTCCGCGGTGATCTTCCACAGCGCACTGGGCGACCAGAACCAGTTGTTCCATTTCCTCAAGAACCTCGCGCTGGCCGGCGGGCTGCTGCAGGTGGTTGCTTTCGGCGCCGGCAGTTTCAGCCTGGATGAGAGTCGCGCCGAGCTTCCGGTTGCACTGGGCGCCGCTCGCTGAGGCGCCGGCAAGCGGCTGGCGGGCCCGCTTGTTGTTAGGATTTCGGGTCTTCACATCGACCGATGCAACGCCCAGCATGGATTCTTTGAACCTGAATTCCACAGCCGCAGCCCCTGGTTCTTCCGCTCTGCCACATGTTTCGCCGCCCGATGCCGCGCGGGTCCGGGAATTGGCTTCGCTCGTCGCGCGGCATGCCCCGAGAGAGGGCATCTGCCCGACTTCGATTCCGCGCGTGTCGGCCATCAAGCTCTCTGCACCCAGCGACGAGCTGGTCCACGCCCTTCACCAGCCGGCTGTCTGCATCATTGCGCAGGGCGCAAAGCGGGTCATGCTGAGGGATGAGGTGTATAGCTATGACGCCTCGCGGTTCCTGGTCTTCTCGACCGACTTGCCCATCAGCGCGCAGGTCACTCATGCAAAACCCGGCGAGCCGTATTTGTGCTTCAGGCTGGACCTGGATCCTGCGGAGATCTCCGAACTGGTTCTCCAGCTCGGGCCGCCGCCGGCACGGCGCACGGCCACGCCTCGCGGTCTTTTCCTGAGCAGCGTTTCGAACGGCATGCTGGACGCTGCAATCAGGCTCATGCATTTGCTGGACTCGCCTGAAGATGTGGCCGCCCTCGCACCGCTGGCTACCCGCGAGCTCGTCTACAGGCTTTTGCGCAGCGAGCAGGGGGAGCGGCTTGCGCAGGTGGCAAGGGCCGACAGCCACGCAGGCCGCGTGATGCGGGCGGTCTCCCGGCTCAAGTCGAACTTTGCGGAGCCCCTGAAGGTGGACGACCTGGCACGCGAATGCTGCATGAGCACGTCCTCCTTGCACCACCACTTTCGGGCCGTCACCTCCATGAGCCCGCTGCAGTACCAGAAGCAGCTTCGCCTGCAGGAAGCTCGCCGCTTGCTGCTGAGCGAAGGCATCGAGGTCTCGAAAGCGGGCTATTCGGTGGGCTACGAGAGCGCGTCCCAGTTCAGCCGCGAATACAGCCGGCTGTTCGGCGTGCCTCCGTCCAAGGATGTGTCCCGCTTCGAGATGATGGCCGGCTAGCAAAACGGGGAACGCGCCGCCGGCACGATGGCGTCAGAAGTCCCCGTCTGTCGTGACCGAGAGCGCGGCGTAGGTATCGATCTCGGCGCGGCGGCGCTCGAAGGTCTTCGCCGCAAAGTCGACGGCGTCGGTGCCGGCCGCAAAGTGGAGCGGCGGCTGCGGCATTCCGGCCAGCTCGACGATGGCACGGCCGAGCTTCGCCGGATCGCCGGGTTGCTTGTGGTTGTAGCTCTCGTAGGCCGAACGCGAGCTGCTCGAAAACTCCGCATAGTCGGCGATCTTGCGGGAGCCATACTGGACCGACTTCTTGTCCAGGAAGTCGGTACGAAAGAATCCCGGCTCGACGATGGTCACCTTGATGCCGAAGGGCGCAACCTCGAGGGCAAGGGATTCGGAGAAGCCTTCCACTGCAAACTTGGCGGCACAGTAGATCGACGCTCCGTCGAAGCCCATGAAGCCCCCCACCGACGCGAGGTTCAGGATGTGACCGCCGCGCTGCTTGCGCATGACCGGCAGCACGGCACGCGTCACGTGCATCATGCCGAAGACGTTCGTGTGGAACTGGCGCTCCACGTCCTCGCCCGAGACTTCTTCGAACAGGCCAAGTTGGCCGTAGCCTGCGTTGTTGACGAGTACGTCGATGCTTCCGAATCGAGAGCCAGCCTCCCGGGCGGCGGCAATGGCATCTTGCTCGCGCGTGGCGTCGAGCGGGAGGCACAGGGCGCTGCTGCCGAACTCGCCGTAAAGTTTTTCAAGCTGGGCGGTATCGCGACCCGTTGCCACAACCTTGTCTCCAGCCGCCAGGGCTGCCTTGGCGATCTGTGCGCCAATACCGCGGCCAGCACCCGTGATGAACCAGACCTTGCTCATTTTTCACTCTCCAAGTTGCTGCGTGATTCACACGCCGGTTGAACATGGAGTGATCGTAGGAACCGAGGCCCTCGGTCGCATGCCCGTTTCTGGCGGGGACTTGCACAAACCGACGGACTGGAGAATCTTTGGAGTATTGAATACGCTGAACCATGGACCTTCAACTCAGTACCGCCGAAGCGCTTGACGAGCGCGTGCCCGGCGATCTCGTTGCAACCAGCAAGGGCCGGCCTTGGCGCGATCTCCTGGTGCAGATCTTCACCAGGCGGCCGGTGCAGGACAGCTTGCTCATTCCGGCTGTTCCAGAGCCGCTCATCGTGTGGGTCGTCTCCGGTTCGGCGCTGGTGGAGGAGCGGCAGATCGAAGGCGAATGGATGGCCAACGAGGTGCGCGCAGGCGAGTTCTTCCTGCAGACATCTCCGCGACCATGCGAGCTGCGCTGGCGCACGCTGACGAGCGAGCCGTTCCGCGTGATGCACGTCTACCTGGGGCTCCCGCTGATGAGAAGGGCGGCCATCGATGTGCATGGGCCCGAGAGCCCGCTCGTTCCGCTCAGGGAAGTCTCCGGCGCCGCAGACGAGGTCGTCGCCGGCCAGATGGGCCTGCTTCGCAACGAGTTGCTGGAGCGCCGAGTGCCGAGCACCATGCTCGTGCAGGGCCTTGCGAGCAGCCTTGCAGTTCACCTGGTGAGGGCCTATGCAAGCGGCACGCGGCATCCGGCCACCCCGCACGGGGGACTGCCGGCCTTCAAGATCCACCGGGTGCTCGCTGCAATGCAGGAGCGCATCGACCAGGAGCTCGACCTCAAGCGCCTGGCAAAAGCGGCGCAGCTCAGCGAGGCCCATTTTTCGCGGGCTTTCAAGAAGAGCACGGGCTTCTCCCCGTCTCAATACCTGGCACGGCTGCGCATGGAGCGTGCACGGCGTCTTCTGAGGGAAACGGAGACGCCCATCGTGGAGATCGGCCTGGAGGTCGGGTACGCGAGCCCCAGCCACTTTGCGCAGGTGTTCCGCAAGGAGGTGGGCGTGCTCCCGAGCGACTACCGCAGCGGGCGCTGACCGGCACCTCGCTTTCGCAGCAAATCTTCGATATCGACAGCAAATCGGCGAGCGACCGCTCGGGGCCCCCTCGGCACCATGACAACCGTGGCAGCTGCACAGACAACCCGAGTCTGCAGCCGCCGCGCTTTCCAACTCAACTACCGCAAGGAACTGTCATGGAACTCAATGGAAAAATCGCTCTGGTCACCGGTGCTTCAAGTGGCATAGGCGCCGCGACGGCGCTCAAGCTGGCGGCAGCGGGTGCAAAGGTGGGGCTTGCCGCCCGCCGCGTCGATCGACTCGACAAGCTGGCCGACCGGATCGAGACGAGCGGAGGCGAAGCCATCGCCATCGAGATGGATGTGGTCGATCGTGCATCTGTGGAAGCGGGCGTGGCAAAGCTCGTGCAAGCCTTTGGCGGGCTGGACATCGTGTTCAACAACGCCGGCCTCATGCCGATCTCGGATGTCGAAGCCTTGAAGGTCGACGAATGGCACCGCATGGTGGACGTCAACGTGAAGGGCCTGATGAACAGTACGGCTGCAACGCTGCCTCACCTGATCGAGCGGGGCTCCGGCCACATCGTCAATACGTCGTCGATTGCCGGCCGCAAGGTATTTGCCGGGCTGGCGGTCTATTGCGCGACGAAGCATGCCGTCTCGGCGTTTACCGAAGGCCTGCGCCTGGAAGTCGGCAAGAAGCACAACATCCGCTTGACCAGTATCCAGCCGGGCGCGGTCGATACCGAGCTGTTCGAGCACATCTCCGACGAGGGCTACCGCGGCCAGATGGAAGGGCTGCGCGACCAGATGTCTTTCCTGAGCGGCGACAACATCGCCGACACGGTGATGTTCGCGCTGCAGGCGCCTGCGCACGTGAACGTGGCCGAACTGTTCGTATTGCCGACCGACCAGCCCTGGTGAGGGATCGGGGCGGCTTTCGGGCAGTAGGTCAGTAGGTCACCGTCACCCGCATCGCATTGCTGCCGTCGCCGGCCGGAGCGGCAGTTTGCGACGGGGCGGAGCCCGTGGTCGCCGCCATGGCACCGATGACGCCTTGCCAGGCGGAAGCGAGGCTATCGCGGCCGTCGGCATCGTTTCCGGCCACCATGAGCGTCGTTTCGCCGATCTTGTCGAACCGGTACTCGCGGCCCTTGATGACCACCGACTTCATGTTGGTCCACACGCGGTATTCATGTCCGCCCTTGACCGGTGTGACCTCGAGCACCTTGAAGGTCGGCAGAACGACCATCGAGATGGTGAAGCGGGCCGTGGAACTGTTCATGCCGTGCGTCGGCTCCGCGGAACTGAGCCGCAGCGGCAGTGGCAGCAAGAGCAGCAGCATGCCGGCGGCAGCCAACGGTGGCGCTATTCGCGTCGGGCGCAGGGCAGTTGCACCTGCAGCGGACATGTTTCCGGACATTGGAACTCCTCCTCTCGTCGCAACCGGGTGGAGGGCATCGCATTGATGCCCCGTCCTGGTTTATCGGCAGAGTCGCGGGAAAATGAAGGCCGTCCGAGCCATTCTTTACCCATAACCTGCTGTTGGCTAGCAGGTTTTTCCGCACCGGCTTGCTTGCCGGCGGAGTTCAGTAGGTGACGCTGACCGTCACCACGTCGCGGTAGCTGTCCGGCCGCACGTTGGCGCTGGTGCCCAGAACGCGGCCATACAAGGTCAGCGCCTGGGCGGCTCCATTGCCGGTGCCCGTAGCGACGTTGCCGCCCGTGCCCGTGACGCTGCCCCAGATGGCGGTGCGCGCGGCGTTGCGATAGAGCCGGTAGGGCACCGCGTCGGCGTTGCCGGGTACGCCGCCTGTCGGCGTCATCGTTCCTGCGCCGGTTGTCGAGCCGTTCGAAGGAGTCAGCGCAACCGTGTACGGGGTGGGCGTGGTGCAGGTGACGTTGATCGTGCTGGTCTGGTCCCTGTCGGCCTGGCCCGGCAGGCCGTTGACTGTGCCGAAGTTCAGTGGATCGGCGGTGACCAGGCAGCTTTTGGCGACGGTTGCGGTGACCGAGAAAGCGAAGTTGTCCGTCATCGAGGTGTTGCACGTCGCCGGCGTGGCGCTTGTGCTCGACGAGAGCGTAATAGAGGTGTGGATACCGCCGAAGTTGTCCTGGTAGGCACCCGGAGGCACTGTGCTCTGCAGGGGAAGCAGTTCCCCGCGCATGGTGGCGCTTCCCGAGGTGCTCGACCGGCGGGGAATGCTCATCGTGACGACCAGGGGATTGGGCACCGCTGCGTTGCCGTTCGAACCCCAGATGGTGCCGCTCGTGGCCTGGTAGAGCTGGAACCGCAAGTTGTTTCCGGCGGCGTTCTTCATGATGCGCGGATTGAAGTTCGTCAGGCCTTCATCGCCATCGCCGATGTTGAAGCAGACCCTGGCGAACTCGGCGTTGTTGCCGGTGTTGTTGCAGGTGTAGGTCAGCGTTGCATTGGCCGAAGGCGGCGCGCTCCCGTCGACAAGTTCGACACTGCCGAAAGCCACGTTCGACATGTTCGCAGTGCAGGTGACCACCGCCTGCGCGTTGTCCGCAGGCAGCCACCACAGAAATGCACAGAGCAGGGGCAGGCCGAGGCCCTTCAACGAGCGGGTCAGAAGGCTCATGGCGTCTTGGTCTCCTTGGCGCAGCGCAGCGGGCCGATCTGCGGAATTCCCGAGGCTTCCTTGCGATAGTCGAAGCTCGCGCGGCAGCGGCCAGAAGGCGTCTGTACGTCGAGCGTGTTCCGGGGCTGGAGCGATTCGAGGTACACCGCGCCGTCGAACCCGACCAGGGCGGGCTCGCCGCCCTGTGCGTTGGCGCGCACGCGGCTGCCCAGCGGCAGGGGCTTGCCCGTCTCGTCCACCAGGAGCAGTGCGGCCGCGCTGACCGGCGTGATGCCGAAGCGCACCAGCGTGCCGGCGCGGTCGCTCGGCGTGGCAATGGTCTTCACGCGTTCGATCCTCACGTCGGCGGGCAATTGCATGGGGTCGATGGAAAGCTGGTTGTTCTGATAGGCGCTGAGCGGGGCCACCAGCAGCATGCCGTTGCCGTCGGTGGTGCCGATGTCACGGTTCTCCAGCCTTACCGGCACGCCCGCGATGCCGTCGGTGGAGACCACCGCGAACGCGTCGTCGATGCGGCGGGCCGCGAACGGCTGGCCGCCCATGAACACGACCGAGCCGGTGGCTCCGGCATAGGCAAAGCGGCTGTCGCCGAGCACGCTGATGCCGGCCATGGCGCGGCCATAGCGGCCCAGGTAATCGATCTCGGCCTGTCCGCCGT
Source organism: Variovorax sp. CCNWLW186 (assembly GCF_037203865.1). NCBI lineage: Bacteria > Pseudomonadati > Pseudomonadota > Betaproteobacteria > Burkholderiales > Comamonadaceae > Variovorax > Variovorax sp. CCNWLW186. The sequence goes on from NZ_JBBCBO010000005.1 coordinate 38,958, forward strand.
TCTGGCCACCGCCTTGGCGCAGGCCCGCGCGCCAGCCGATGCCGCCTTCGCCCGGTGTGGAGCTCTGCGCATCGACGGTGTAGATGTTGCGGTCGCGCTCGCGCTGAAGGCCGGCGCTGGCCGTGACGTTGCCGTCCAGCGCCCAGGTGAACCCGACGAAGAGACTGCGCTCGCGGCGGTCATCCAGGTTCTGGTTTAGGCTGACGTTCACCGAGGCATTGCGGCCCACGGCCCTGAACCAATAGACGCTTGCCAGGCGCGTTGCCTGCTGCGCGGGATAGCGCAGGTAAAGGTAGCTGAGGCCGAAGCTGCCGAAGCTGCCTGTGGTGTAGCCGATGGAGGCGCGGCCCGAACCGCGCGGCGGCGGGCCGCCGTAGAGGGATGCAACGTCGCGGTACTCGCCGCGCGTGCGGGTGCCTTCGACGGCAAAGTTGAATTGGTTGTCGCGCCAGCTGTAGCCCAGGTTCATCAGGGAACCCTGCTCTCCGCCGTAGCTGCTGTGCGCCACGGCGCCTGCGACCACGCCGCTCTGGCCGAGCAGCCATGCGCCGCCGACGCCGCCCTTGACCAGGCCCCGGGTCGCCTCGCCATGCGCCTCCAGCGTGAAGCTGTTGCTCACACCGTAGCGCCAGGTGCCGCTGGCCGCGGGATCGCTGCCGTAGTCGAAGGAGCGCAGGCCGTAGCTCTTGCGCACCATGCCGAGATCGACGGACCAGTCGGAAAGGCCCGCCTGCAGCAGCCGCTGCGTGTCGTAGAGCGAAAAATCGAGCGTCGTGGCGCGGCCGAAGGCGTCGGTGAGCACCACTTGCGCGTTGCCGGCACCGTTGATGCTCGGCACCGTCTTGAGCTGGAAAGGCCCGGCCGGCACCTGGCCCGAGTACTGGCGCAGGCCGTTGATGTACAGCTCCACCTGCGATGGCAGCGTGGCCGACCCCAGGAACGCCGGCAGCGGCGTGGTGGTGCGATACGGTTGCAGCGCAAAGTTGCGCGAAAGCTGGATGCCGCCGATGCGGGTGGAGCGCGACCACGGCAGCGAAGCCGTGGTGGTGTCGCCCACGCGGAGCGTCAGCATGTCATCGGGGAACGACTTGCTCCAGGTGGTGTCGAGCCGCACGGAGTCATGCTGCCAGCCTTCTCCCGGAAGGCGCGCTGCTCGGGACATCAGCGTGTTGCTGAACACGGCGCTGCCGCTGAACGCGCGCAGTTCGGTCAGCGCGTTGAAGCTGGACGTATTGCCCCGGCCCTGGGTGCCGTAAAGGTCGTAGTTGAGCAGCAGGCCGGGCGCCGCATTGGCCTTCGATGCAACGATGCTCGACGTGTCGACCACGGTCGTGGGCAGGCGCAGCACATCGGCCGCGGCAACGATCGCCAGACGCTGGCCCGCAGCGTCGTAGTCGATCTGTACGCCCGGCAGGCTCTTGAGCGGCACGGGGTCGGACACGCCCGGCGGCAGCACGAAGCCCAGCTGCCGCAGCGTGGCGGCGGCGGCCCAGAGTTCGTTCCCGCGCAGGCCGAAATGAACCAGTCCCTGGGGATTGCCGTTGAGGCTCAGTTCCAGGTAGAGGTCGCCGCCGCCGGTTCCGGCGAGGTTTTCTTCCGCGGACGCGGCCACCAGCGAGCTGGACACGGCTGCAACGTTCTGGGCCTGAGCGGCCAAGGACGCCAGACCGGAAAGAAGCAACAGTGGCAGCAGGCGCTTAGCGGACGCGTGGGAGCGGCGGGATGTTTTCCTGCGTCGCGTTGCCATTGATCTTCGTTTCCAGAACGCCCCCGAGGGCGAATGTTTCTGTGGATGTCTTCAGCGGCCAGCGCATGCGCGCGCCGGGCAGGACATAGCCCATCAGTCCGGCATGCACCGGAGTGCGGCGGCCGACGGTATCGACAAAATCCAGATCGGCCAGCTGGGCATGCATGCCGCCTTTGTTGGCGACTTCGAGCACGGCCTGGCCTTCTTCCCTGCGAAGGGACCATGTGAGCTGGGGTGCGGGCGACTGCGCGCCCGCGGCCGCGATGAAGATGGGCACCGAATAACGCAGCACCAGCTGCAGGCCCTTCTTTTCCTTCATCTCGACCGGCAGCTCATCGATGATGACCCGGTACGAGCCTTCGACCGGACCGGCGGGAACGCCGGTGCGGATGACGCGAATCAGTTGCCGCGCCGACGCGTCGAGTTGGACCATCGGCGGACTTACGAGAAGTTCGCGCGAGGGTGTCAGCTTTTCGGCGCCGTCTTCCTGCGTCCACTGATAGACACGTACCTGGGCGTGCACCACCGTGTCGCCGGTGTTGCTGAGCCAAAGGCCCTCGGCGTTTTGCGAGGCCTGGAGCGTCAGCGTGACCGGCGAAACCTGCAGTCCGCTCGCCGAGGCGAACGCGTGCGCCAAGGCGAGCGCGAGGGCGGCGGTGTAACGGAGCAAGTGGTGCACGGGCAGTCGATCAGTAGTTGACCTGGACGGTCACGGTGTCCGAGTAGGAACCAGGGGTCACATTGGCGTTAGCGACCGTGGCGAACACAGGGATCACCTGCGCCGCGCCCGTGCCGGTGCCGGCCACGCCGTTGCCCACCGTGGTGGGGGTGGCGGTGTTGCCCCAGACCGGACCTGTGGCGCTGACCGAACGCAGTTGGTAGGCGACGGTGTCGGGATTGCCAGGAGGGGCGGACATCACACCGGCACCCGCGGTGTTGGTGTTCGAAGGCATCAGGCCCACGTTGTAGGGCGTCGTCTTGGAACATGTAACGCTGATGTTGCTGGAAGCAACCAGGCCGGTGGCGGACGAGTTGACCGTACCGAAGTCGATGTTGGAGGCGTTACCTGCGGTAACCGAGCAGGCCTTGGCGACGGTGATCAGAACCTGAAACGAGCCGCCGGAGGTTGCAGCCATGGCAGCGCTGGTGGCGGTGATTGCGAGAATGGAAGCGAGGAGAAGGGAAGGTTTTTTCATGAGAGATGCCAACAGTTGTTAAGGAAACGACGGGAGAACGGGTGCGGATGGTGCCAACGATTGTCGCAGCTGAATAGTAGAATAGTTCACACAATTGCACATTTAGTTGCAATGCGGCCGAAGTTTTTAACAAGCGCTGTTACATCTGATGGATTGGGCTCGGTCCGTTTCGTCCGAAAAAAGCGTAAACAACAGTCTTGAACGCGGACAAAATGTTGCCAATCTGATTTGGAGGACACGTCCGTGAACTGCCATGGCCGCGCTGCGCCGGCCACGCGCCGATGAGTTCCACATTCCCGCGCCGGTTGCGCGCGCGTCTCCTCGAGCATTTGTCCAGATACCGCTTCGCATCGTTCTGGGCGAACGCGGTGCTCGTCGTTTCCATGGCGCTGCTGGTGGCCATGGCGGCCTACTTCAGCGCGACCGACGCCGAGCATGAATCGGCGGTCCTGCACATGGTGCGGGCCGACTGGCAGGAGGAGGATGCGGCCGCGCCGCGCTTTGGTCCGTTGCCGCTTGCCGTGGACAGCAAGGCCCTTCCGCTCGCCTGGCAACCCGTCGAACTGCCTCGCGCGCTTCCCGCCGCCTTGCTGCGCCAGGCCGACGGCAGCGCATCCACAGGCGCAACCCGCATCACCTGGCTGCGGCTTTCAGCGCGCGAACTGCCCACCACGTCGGCACCGCTTGCGTTGTATGGCGCGCGCATCAAGACGGACGGCCCCATTGCGGTGTATGCCAACGGGCGGCTGGCCTACCGCGCGCAAGTGCAAGGCTTGCTCTGGAACAGCACCCGCACGCCGCTGTGGGTGCTGCTGGGCAAGGCGCCCGACGGCGAGCCGCTGGACGAGATCCTGCTTCGGATCGAGCACACGCGAACCGTGCAGGTGGCGGTTTCGTCGCTGTGGCTCGGCCCCGTGGAGGCGCTGGAAGTGCGCCATCGCATGCGGCAGTGGCTCCAGCAGGATCTGCCGGCCATGCTCAGCGCGGCCTTCATGGCCGTGGGCGTGTTCGCCCTGTTCGTGTGGTTCAGGCGCAGCCATGAAATCGGCTACCTGCTCTTCTTCAACCTCGCGATCACTTCGTTCCTGCGGAGCCTGCATTTCTATGTGGCGGTCCCGATTGCCAACGACTGGTTCGCCTGGCTGACCGTCAACTCGCTGTTCTGGCTGGTGGCGGTGGTGCACTTCGCCTTGCGCCAGCTGCACGGCCGGCCGCTCAGGTGGCTGACCTTTGCGGTGGTCGCCTGGACGGTGCTGATCGGCGTGCTGACGCTGCCGGGCCCCGCCATATTGAGAAACACCCCGCAAGTCACGCCGCTGATCTACATCGGGGCGGCGTTGATGGGCGTGGCCGTGGCGCTGGTGGGCGGCATCAGCGCCTGGAAGCGTTCCAGCGAAGGGCGGCTGGTGGCTGTCGGCATCGGCGCCTGCGTGCTGCTGGGCGTGTCCGACTGGCTGCTGCAGAACAACTTCGTCAGCCCCGAAGGCTGGTACCTCGGCGCGTACACCAACGCAGTGACGTTCAGCGTGTTCGGAGTGCTGATGTATCGGCGCTACGTCAACGCCATTGCCGAGGTGGAGCGGGTCAACGCCGGCCTGGCCGAGCGCCTGCGCGCGCGCGAAGCCGAGCTGGAACGCAGCCACCAGCGGCTGCGCGAAGTCGAGAAGCTGCAGACCATCAGCGACGAGCGCCAGCGCCTGATGCAGGACATGCACGACGGCCTGGGCTCGTCGCTGATCAGCGCCATTCGCTCGGTGGAGAGCGGCGGCATGAGCGATGACAAGGTCTCGCAGGTACTCAAGAGCTGCCTGGACGACCTGAAGCTGACCATCGACTCGATGGAGCCGCTCGAGGACGACCTGCTGCTGTTGCTGGCCACGCTGCGCTACCGGCTGGGCCCCCGGCTCGAGAGCTCGGGTGTCGCCCTGCAGTGGAACGTGCAGGAGCTCCCTGCGCTGGACTGGCTCGACCCGACCAGCGCGCTGCACATATTGCGCATCGTGCAGGAGAGCATTGCCAACATCCTGCGCCACACCCGCGCCACCGAGATTCGAGTGGGCACCGCGGCGGATGCCTCAGGCGTGCAGGTCACCATCGAAGACAACGGCCACGGGTTCGATGTCGAAAAGGCAATGCGCGAGGCCGGAGGCCGCGGCATGCAGAACCAGCAGCGCCGGGCCCAGGTGGTCGGCGGCACCGTCTCCTGGCGCTCGGGGGCGGAGGGCACGCTTTTCAGTCTGTGGTTGCCGCTCAAGCGCGGAGGGCAGCCGGCCGGCGCAGCTTCCGCGGCCCCGCTCGGCGCCTAGCCCGCAAGGCCCACGAACACGTTCTGCACGTCGTCGTTCGCGTCGATGGCCGCCAGGAAGACTTCGACCTCTTCCAGGTGTTCGGCGCTCAGGCTGGCGGGATCGACCGGGTTCTTGGGCTTGTAGCCCAGCTTGGCCGAGAGCACGGTGAAGCCCTGGGCCGGCAGCGCGCGGCTGACGAGGTCGAGATCGGTGGGGTCGGTCAGGAACACGGTGGCACCGTTCTCGCCGGCCGGCTCGAAATCTTGCGCGCCCGCTTCGATGGCGGCCACTTCGGCGTCGGCGTCCGGTCGCGAAGGCTCGGCCTCGATCATGCCCAGATGGTCGAAATCCCATGACACCGAGCCCGAGGTGCCCAGCTGGCCCTTGCGGAACAGCACGCGCATTTCAGGCGCGGTGCGGTTCACGTTGTCGGTGAGGCATTCGACCATCACCGGCACCTGGTGCGGCGCAAAGCCTTCATAGATCACATGCTCGAAATTCACCGCCTCGCCTGTGAGCCCGGCGCCCTTCTTGATGGCGCGGTCCAGCGTGTCCTTGGGCATCGAGACCTTGCGGGCCTGCTCCACCACCAGCCGCAGCCGTGCGTTCGAGGCCGGATCGGCGCCGCTGCGCGCGGCGATCATGATTTCCTTGGCCAGTTTTCCGAACAGCCGGCCCTTGGCATTGGCGGCCAGGTCCTTGTGCTTTGCTTTCCACTGTGCGCCCATGCTGATGTTCCTGTGTGTTGTGTGTACGGCGTTGCTGGACAGCCGGTTTGGGGCGACTACTTTAGCCGGAGCCCGCAGGCAGAGATTTTCTTCCAGGTAGCTCAGGTCTTGTGCCTCCTGACGCTGCCATTGTTTCCGTTCTGTGAACGCCGAGGTTCCTTTTGATGAGGGTTTTTACTTAGAGAACGGCGCACAATTCATCTCACAGACCGGCCCCCAAGCCGATCTGGGTGAACAGGGCCCCGAGCGAGGTGGCCGCCCCCCGAAGGGACGGTGACCCACCCAAGACCGGTTCGAAATCATCCAAAGTCAAAACTGAACTGAATTGAAGGAAATCAAAATGAACGCCTCGAAGATCCTCTCCGCCGTTGCTGTTGCCCTCATGGCCGTTGCCGGTGCCGCCCACGCCGAAACCTATGAAGGCGTGCATCAACTGACCTCGGCCGCCAGCCGCGCCGAAGTCGCCAGCCAGGCCGTGGTTGCCGCGCACAGCGCCAACCCCTACGCCACCGGCGCCAACGCAGGCCCGGCTCAGGTGTTCGTCTCGTCGACCAGCCGCGATGCAGTCCGTGCCGACGCCGTTGCAGCCGCCCGCAGCGCCGATCCGTATGCCGAAGGCGCTTCCGCCGGCGTCGCACCCATCGTCGCCAGCACGGTGGACCGCGCCACGGTGCGTGCCGCAGCCCGCGCTGCTGCTCGCGGCGACTCGCTGCCGCTGTAATCCTCGGCGAGCGTCTGCTCCAGAAGCCGGCCATGCGAAAGCATGGGCCGGCTTTTTCTTTTCTGCCTTGGCGTACTTGGCCGTCTGATAAGCTGCCTGCGCTCCTCTCTTCCCTGACCGTTCCTTCCACCTGTCCTTGCGAATGCATTGCGCATGTCGTCCGAAGAAACCCTGCGCCGCTGGCGCCTGATCCTCGGCCGCTATGCGGCGCAACCCCTGTCGCAGACGCAGTTCTCGGCGGGCGACTGGAAGCTCGACCAGGCCCTGGAATACCTCTACGGCCGCGAATACGAAGGCCGCGGCCTCGCCAGATCCAGCGGCGGCCCGGGCTCGCTCGACCCGAGCCAGTTGCGCGCGGTCGACTGGCTCAACCGCTCGCGCAGTCTCTTTCCGCAAGAGGTGTTCGAGCGCATGCAGACGCAGGCAATCGATCGCTACCAACTGACCGACCTGCTTTCCGACCCGGCGGTGCTGCGCTCGCTCGACGCCACGCCCGGCCTTGCCAAGGCGCTGCTCGGCATGCGCGGACGGCTGTCGGGCCAGATGCGCGACGCGGTGCGCGAGGTGATCCAGAAGACCGTCGACGAGATCACGCGCAAGCTCAGGAACGACTTCGTCAACGCGCTGGTCGGCCGGCGCAACCGCATGCGGCGCTCGCACATCAAGAGTGCGCAGAACTTCGATGCGCGCGCCACCATCGCGGCCAACCTGAAGCACTACGACGTGGAGCGCAAGCAACTCGTCATCGAGCATCCGCGCTTCAACGCGCGCGTGAAGCGCAACCTTCCCTGGGACGTGGTGCTTTGCGTCGACCAGAGCGGCTCGATGATGGATTCGGTGATCTACAGCGCCGTCATTGCCGGCATCATGAGCTCGCTGCCCGCGGTGCGTGTGAAGCTGGTGGTGTTCGACACCAGCGTGGTCGACCTCACCCACCTGGCGCACGATCCCGTCGAGGTGCTGCTCACGGTGCAGCTCGGCGGCGGCACCGACATCGGCCGTGCGGTGGCGTATTGCGAGTCGCTGGTGGGCAACCCGCAGCGCACCGTGTTCGCGCTCATCAGCGACTTCATGGAAGGCGCCGCGCCCGGACCGCTCCTGGCCGCTGTGCAACGCATGGCACAGGCGCGCGTCAAGCTGCTCGGGCTGGCCGCGCTCGACGAATCGGCCAACCCGGTGTACGACAGGCAAATGGCGCAGCGCCTGGCCGACAAGGGCATGCACGTGGCGGCCCTTACGCCTACGCATTTTGCGCAGTGGCTCGCGGAAGTGATGAACTGATGGACTGGTACGACGGCTACCGCGCCTACGACGACGACACGCTGGCCACGCTCGCCAACCCCGGCCTGCTGCGGCGCGCCGCAAAGGATGTGGAGGCGGGCAAGGTCGCATGGGCGGAGCAGGGCGGCGAGGGCGCGGAGAGCGGCGTGGTGGCGGCCGACGGCCAGCGCGTGCAGCTCGATGCGCGCGGCCCGCAGCAGGCGCGCTGCGACTGTCCGGCTCCGGGCATCTGCAAGCACATACTCGGCGCGGCGCTGTGGCTGCGGGCGTTGGAGCCGGCGGCTTCGGGCATCGCAGCCGGAGCGCCCTCGCCCGAGCAGGAAGACAGACAGGCGCCGCCCGTTGCCGACCCGCTCGCGGAAATCCTCGCGCTCGATGCCGCGGCACTCTTCAAGGCCGCGGGCGCGGCGGCCGTGCGGCGCGCCGCAGCGGCTGCCAGCAGCGTCGTCGAATGGCGGGTGCAGGGCGGCACCCTCGTCATGGACTTGCCCGAGCTCGGCGCCTCATGCCGATGGGTGGCGGGTGCAGGCTATGCGGGCATGGTGTCCGAGGTACCTGCCGCGGAGCGCAAGGCGGTGCACCTGGTCGCCATTGCGGCGCTGCGCAGCGCGCACGCGCAGCCCCTCGCATGGCCCGAGGGCGCGCGGCCCGCGCCGGTCGAAGACACCGCGCGCCTCGGCGAGCGGGAGCGTGCGTTCCTGCTGCAGGTCGAATCGATGTTGGAAGAACTGCTCACGGGCGGCCTCTCGCATGTGAGCGAGCTGACGTCGGCGCGCCTCCTGGCACTCAACATGTCGGCGCGCGGCGAGGGCTTGCCGCGCCTGGCGGCCTTGTTGCGCAACCTTGGCGGCACGGTCGACCTGCTGGTGCGGCGCGACCACCGCGCCGAGGAGCGCGACGCCTTCGCGCTCATGGCGCGCATCCATGCGCTGTGCGCGGCGCTTGCGCGGGCCGAGGGCGAGCTCGCCGTGGCATTGCGCGGCCGGCTCAAGCGCGACTTCGACGAATCGGCCGCCCTCGACCTGCTGCCGCTCGGTGCCCACTGGTGGCAGACGCGCGGCGGCGCGCGCGGGCTCACCGTGGCGTTCTGGGACCTGGCCGGTGCGCGCGTGCTGCAGGCGTCGCTGGCCCGGCCCGACGGCAGCGACACGGCCTTCACGCGCAGCGGCGCATGGTCCGCCAACGCGCTGTGGTCCGGCGCGGGCGCCGCGCAAAGCGTGTGCGAAGCCGCCCTGCGCCTCGAGCAACCTCGCCTCGCCGAACACGGCCGCCTGGCGGTCAGCGGCGCCACGCGAGCGCAGCCCCTGCCCGCGTGGGCGGCCGACGATCCGCGGCTGAAGTCGATCGGCTGCGGCAACTGGTCCGAACTCGGCGAGCGCCTGCGCGGCGCCACCGGCCTCGCGGCCGAGCCTTTCGATGCAGTGCTGCTGCGGCCTTCCGATACGCGTCCGCCGGTGCTCGACGAAGCACAGCAGCGCCTCGACTGGCTGGTGCAGGACGACGCGGGCCAATGGCTGCGGCTTGGCATTCCAGTCGGTCCGGAGCACCGGCAGCGCGTCGACAACCTCGACCGTCTCACCGCGCGCCGCGCGCCGGTGCACGGGGTGCTGGTGCGCATCGAGCGCTCCGCCGCGAGCACCGAACTCATGCCCATTGCCGTGCTGAGCAGCAATGCGAAGAAGGCGTTGCAGGCCGTGTCGCTCGACTTTGCCGACGAGGCCGCGCGCACCACGTCGCTGGCCAACCGGATCCTGCGCATGTTCGAGGCGCGGCAGCAGCAACGGCAGGCGGCGCCCGTGGGTTCGCCCACGCTGGCGGCGCGCCTGCTCGCGCCCGTGACCGAGGTGGCCGAGACGCAGGCCGCCACGGGGCGCATGGCGTTGACCGTGGCGCAGCGGCAGCGCCTGCACGATGCACTCGACCGCGCGGGTTCGGTCGGCCTGGAGGTGCTGTCGAGTGCGCTGCGCGCGCACCTTGCCGCGCCCGCCGCGGTGCCGTTGCTGAAGCTGGGCTTTCTGTGCCAGTTGCTTGGTGAACTCGACGGTTTGCCGGAGCAAAGAAAAGCGCAGCCGGCTTAGAACCTTTGGCTTCGGTTGCTTCCGCAGGCCGCGAGTTGGCCAAAGCGTCACGTCCAACTGCCAAAATCAGCCCCCAGGAGAACGAGGAGAACGCATGGGATTTCTGGACAAGATCTTGGGCGCCGTCACGGGCGGCGCCGGCCCCGCAGCCGCCAACGGCCTGACGCGCGAGCAGGCGCAGCTGTTGAAGCAGGCCTTCGAGCCGCTCGAAAAAGCAGGCAAGGAGCTGCCCGACAAGGCCGCCGCATTCCTCGTCGACGGCACGCAGGAAACCGTGCTGCTCGATCTGCAGGCTGCCAGGTCCTTCGAGCCCGGGCAACTGCTCGGAGCCCCCGGCCGCCTGCGCTGGGGCTACAGCAACTACCAGAACAAGCCGCTGGAGAAGATCGGCAACCAGAGCCTCGAGCAGCGCGGCCGCTTCTACGCCAGCGTGAATGCCGGTGCGCCCCCGCTCGATGTGCTGGTGCGGCTGGGCAAGCTGCTTGCGGCGGCCGACGGCGGGCAATCGCTCGAGCATCCCGGCGCGCCGGTGCCGGAGTGGCTTCAGTACCTCGTCAACGACGCGGTGTTCGCGAGCTTCAACAAGAGCGGCTCCAGCAACGCCGCCGACCGCGATCTTGCCAAGCACCGGCCCGCGTGGAACGTGCATCTCATTGCCGCCCTGCTCGCGCACGAAGGGCTCGACCCGCACCTCGCGCTGCAAGAGGTCTTCGAGCGCAAGGGCCTGGACAGCTGGTACCACGACCGGCTCGACGGCCTGGTCGACGCCCCTGCCGTGGCCGACTACATGCGCAGCCAGCGCGAGGCCACCGAGGCATTGCCCGCGAAGCTGTCGGCCGCGGGCCGCGTTCTGCTGGCCAGGCGCATCGGCAAGGAAAAGGCGCTCTTGAACGACTTTGCACCGCTCTTCGTGCGCCTGGCCATCGACGGCAGCAAGACAGTGCGCGCCGAGGCGACGCCGCACCTTGAGGGCATTGCCGAGGCGCAGCGGCTCGAACTCCTCGGGCAGCTGCTGAAAGACGGCGACACCACCCAGCGCACGCAGGCCGCCGAGCTGCTTGCTCGCTTGCCGGGCGACGCGGCGCGCGCGCTGCTTGCCGCGGCCGCCGAGACCGAAACCAGCAAGGCCGTGCAGCAGGCCATCCGCTCGGCCATGTCGCGGCTCGACGCGGCGGGCGATGCGGGCGAGCTCGAATTGCCCGAGCCGCCGGCCTGGCAGCCCTTCGAGGACATTCCGCTCGGCGAAGAGGCGGTGCAACTGCTCATTGCCAACCGACTCGAGCTGCTCGAGAAGAACCGCCTCGCGGCCGAGGCCGAGATCGAGGAGAACAAGGCCTCCAAGCAGACCTACAGGTACAAGTGGCGCCAGGACAACTACGCCGCCCACAAGAAGCTCACCGACGAGGACATGCGCGTGGCCGTGCGCGTGCTCAACGGGCAGGGCAGCAAGCACGACCAGAACCGCGTGAAGAATGGCCAGCTGCACCAGGTGGTGGGCTTCGGCAATCGCCTGCAGGCAATGCCCGGGTTCGGCATGCCGCACCTGATCCGCTGGCTGGCCGTGTCGCGCCACTGGAGCAGCTTCTGGTTCGACGACGGCTTTCACAAGTGGCTCGCCCGCCAGCCCGTGGGCTCGGTCGACCTGCGCGCGCTGGCCGAGTTGCTCCAGCGCTCCGGCATGCCGATCGACGATGTGGCCCACACCGCGCTCTACCAGTATTGGAACCAGCCCACCGCGGTCGAGGTGCTGCCCGCCGACCGCGTGTGGCCCTTCTTCGCGGAGCACCCCGAGTACATCGACGAAGGCCTGGGCCTTGTCGCGCCGCCAAAGCGCGAAGGCCGCCAGACCCAGCTCGACCTGAACGCCACGCTGCGCACACTGGCCATCTTTCCGACCGTGCAGGCACGCTGGCTGCCGCGCGTGATGGAGCTGGCGCTCGGCGAAGGCAAGACGCACCGTGCCGCCGCGCAGAAGGCGCTGTCGATGCTGCCCGATATCGGCCGTCGTGTGGTCGAGTCGCTCGGCTCTACGAAGAGCGAGGTGCGCATCGAGGCCGCCAACTGGCTGGCCGAGCTCAAGTACGCCGATGCCGTGCCCGCGATCACCAAGGCGCTCGAAAAGGAAACCCGCGAGACCGTGCGGGCGGCCTACCTCACGGCGCTCGAGGCGCTGGGGGACGACATCTCCGCGCGCCTTGCACCTGCGATTCTTCTGGCCGAGGCGAAGAAGGGCCTGAAGGCCAAGCCTCCGGCGGGCCTTGCGTGGTTCTCCCTCGACGCACTGCCCGCCTGCAAATGGCTGGACGGCAGCCCGGTAGAACCCGAAATCGTGCGCTGGTGGGTGGTGCTCGCCTGCAAGCTCAAGGAGCCGGGCGGCAACGCGCTGCTCACGCGCTACCTCGGCCTGCTCGACGCAGCCAGTCGCCAGGCCGTCGGCAGTTTGGTGCTGCGCCAGTTCATTGCGCACGACACGCGCCACCCCACGCTCGACGAAGGCATTGCGCATGCCAACGCCAACGCGCCGCAGCGCTACCAGGGCAACCAGCAGCGCTACCAGAACGCGAAGGCCGAGCACAAGCAGTACTACGAAGCCGACTTCCAGAAGACGCAGGATCAGGTCTTCGAAGAGTGCAAGCGCGAGAAGATGAGCGAATACCTCGGCAGCGCGATCGGCGAAAAAGGCATCCTCGCCCTGACGGCCCACACGCCGGGGCACGAGGTCGTCACGCTGCTGCAGCAGTACATGCGCGACCACTACCAGCGTCGTTCGCAGATCGAAGCCATGCTCGAAGGCGTGGCGCCGGGCAACGATCCGGTGGTGATCCAGCTGCTGCTGGGCCTATCGCGCCGTTACCGCACGGCCTCGGTCCAGGAGAAGGCGCGCGCGCTGGTGCAGCAGATTGCCGACCGCAACAGCTGGACGCAGGACCAGCTCGCCGACCGCACCATTCCCACCGCGGGCCTGGACGACACCGGCAAGCTCGAACTCGCGTACGGCGACCGCATCTTCACCATGGTGCTCGACGCCGCGATGAAGCCCGAACTGCGCAACCCCGAAGGCAAGGTCGTCAAGGCGCTGCCCGAGCCGCGCCAGAACGACGACCCCGCGCTCATCAAGGACGCGAAGGCGCAGTTCTCGACCAGCAAGAAAGAGCTCAAGCAGGTCATCGACCTGCAGACCGCGCGGCTGTTCGAGGCCATGTGCACGGGCCGTGTCTGGCCGCAGGGCGAGTGGCGCGAATACCTGCACCGGCACCCGATTGCCGGGCGGCTGATACAGCGGCTCGTGTGGCTCGAGCTGGACGCGGAAGGCGCGGTGCGCGGCAGCTTCCGCCCTACCGAGGACGGCAGCCTGATCGACACGCAGGACGACGAGGTCGAGCTCGCGGCCGACAGCCAGCTGCGCCTGGGCCATGCCTCGCTGGTCGATGAGGCCACGGCCGCCGCGTGGAACAAGCACTTCAAGGACTACAAGCTGGTGCCGCTCTTCGCCCAGATGACGCGCAAGCCGCCGGCCGTTGCGTTCACCGACGACAAGGGCCAGCCGGTGAGCGAGATCAACGACCGGCTGGGCTGGATCAGCGACACCTTCACGCTGCGCGGCAGCTTTGCCAAGCTCGGTTATCAGCGCGCGCAGGCCGAGGACGGCGGCTTCTTCTATCAGTACACCAAGGAATTCTCGTCGGCCGGCGTGCGCGTGGCCATCGAGTTCTCGGGCAATACCCTGCCGGAGGAAAACGTGCCCGCAGCGCTCAAGACACTGGGCTTCGAGGACATGAAGACCCGCGGCTACAGCGACCGTGCGCTGCCGCTGTCGAGCGTGCCGCCGGTGCTGCTGGCCGAGGCCTATGCCGATTACCTGGCCATTGCCCAGGCCTGCGCCGGGTTCGATGCGGGCTGGGAAAAGAAGATGCCCTGGTAGGCAGCGGCAATCCAGACACGCATGGCCCTCACACTCGACCCTGAAGATACGCGCGCACGCATCCACGAGCTCGTGTGGTGCGGCTTTTATCCCGATGCCGACGTCGAGTGGCTGATCACCGACGAGTATCTCGACCCGGACGAGCTCACGGGCGAGGACCGCGCCTGGGTCAAGGCCGAGGCCGCGCGCATCTGCGCCGCCAAGCGTGCCGACGAGGCCCGGTGGCCCGAGCAGACGGAGTACGACCGCCTCGAAGCCGTGTTCGCCCAGTTGCGCAGCGAAAAGATCATTGCCCTGCACCGCGCCGGCAACACGCTGTCCGACGGCCATGACGATGTGCGCGAACAGTGGCGCGCCGCGGGGCGCCTGGAATCGGGCATTCGCGGCTGCTGCTTCTATCACTCGCAGGACCTGGACTCTGCGGTGCGCACCGGCCGCATGCACCTGGCGTTCAGCGGCGGCATGATCCCGGAGATCGAACAGCGCGAGGCCAACACCGTCGCCATCGGCCACCGCATCGTCGAGCTGTTGTGCGCGGCCGGTTTCGAGGCCCGCTGGAACGGCGACGTCAGCCAGCGCATCGAAGCCGACCTGGGCCAGTGGCGCAAGCGAGGCCCCTCGGTGTGAGCGCCGAAGCCTGGCAGCCGCCGCGCCGCATCGACGCTGTCGATTTCTGGCTGCGCTCCAGGCTGCTGGCTACGGCTCATGCATTGCGCGAGGCGCTGCGGCCCTCGGCACGGCGTTGGCCTGGCGGCACTCAGGCCCTGGCCGATGCGCCCGTGCTGGCGCAGTACCGCACCGCGCTCTGGTCCGACGGCCGCGATGACGAATTCCCTCTGGTGGCCGGCAAGGTGCAGAACCTGCGCGTGGCGCGCCGCGCTTTCGACGCTGTCGAGGTGCCGGCCGGCGAGGTGCTGAGCTTCTGGCGCCAGCTGGGCCGGCCGGGCGCAGGGCGCGGCTTCGTGGCGGGCCGGGAGCTGCGTGCGGGTTGCGTGGTCCCTACGCTGGCCGGCGGCCTTTGCCAGCTGTCGAACGCGCTTGCCACCGCCGCGGCGCGTGCGGGCCTTGAGCTCGTGGAGCGGCATGGCCATACGGCGCGGGTCGAGCAGGCGGCCGAAGCCGCGGACGATGCAGTCGACGCAACGGTGTTCTGGAACTACGTCGACCTGAAGGTGCGCGCCAGGCATGACTGGCGGCTCGAGGTGGAGCTGACCGCCACCGAGCTGGTGCTGCGCATTCGTGCGCGTTCGCCCCTGGCGGTGCCGGTGGCGCCGCCCGGCATGCCGAGGGTGGTGCGGGAGGGCGCCAGCCAGGCGCTGCCGATGGCGCGCGGCTGCCTGAGTTGCGAGCAGACGGATTGCTTTCGCCATCGGCCACCGCCCCTGGTTGCACAGCAAGGGCGCACGGCCGTGCTGCTCGACGCCGTCACACCCGAATTTGCGCGCTACCTGGACGCACACCATGCCGGTGCAGACCGCATGCAGCCGGTGCCGATGCGGCTCGCATTCTGGCGGCCGCTGCCAGCCGCCCTTCGGCCGGACGGCTCCGCGGCGATCCGCCCTTGGTGGACGAGCCTGCGCCGCGCACTGTGGCAGCGGCTCTGGGCGCGCCACGCAGGCCGGCGGCAGGCCAGCGTGGTCGACGGCCAGCGCTGGCTGGCGCTGGCCTTTGGCGCGCGCCTGAAACCCGAACACACGCAACTGGTGGTGGACCAGGCCTTCCTCCCGCACCTTCAGCAGACCGGCGCACTCGACGGCCGCCGCATCACGGTGCTGGCCGGCGCCTTGCCGATGGCGGAGATCGAACGGCGGCTCGATGCGGCCGCACGGCAATGGCCCGAAGACGCCACGCTGCGCGACTTTCGCGCCGCGCCCGCGCTGGTGCGGGCCGAGGGTGCCGCGTTGGCGCGGGCGGCGGCGTTGGTTACGCCGCATGCGGAAACCGCGGACCACCTGTCCCTTGCTGCACCGCAGGCCTCGGTGGTGCGGCTCGACTGGGTGCAACCGGCCGTGCAATCCAACGCACAACCTGTTGCTACGAGCGATGAACCGCCGCTGATCGTGTTTGCCGCGAGTTCGCTTGCCCGCAAGGGCGCGCGCGAACTGGCTGCCGCGCTTCAGGGTTGGCCCTGCCGCCTGCGCGTGCTGGGCTCGCCCTCGGGAGACACGCAAATGTGGCGCGGCATCGACCGCGTCGACCATATGGAGTGGCGCGGCGGCGACTGGCTCCGCGGCGCTTGCGTGGTCGTGCTGCCAGCCCATGTCGAGCATGCGCCGCGCGCGCTCCTCCGCGCACTGGCGGCCCATGTGCCGGTCGTGGCCTCGACCGCCTGCGGCCTTGCAGGTCTTGCGGGCGTGCGCCAGGTCAAGGCGGGAGACGTGGAAGGCCTGCGCGCTGCGCTGCGCGCCTCGATCGCCACCGCACCAGCGGCTACGATCACCCACGCCGACCTACAGAAGCAACCAGCAGCAACACCATCATGAGCACCGGCACATCACCGTCTTCTTCCCCTGCAACGCAGGCCGTGCGCCTGGCCCCGGAGGCGCGCTATGCGGACGAGCTTGCGCGCCTGCATGCGGCCGATACCGATGCGCGGCCCACCGGATGGAAGCTCTCGCCGCGCGCGGTGCGGCGCTTCATCCTCGGCGACGAAAAGCTGCAGGTGAGCCGCAAGTTCTACGGCGACGATCCGCTGGTGGACCGCGCCATCGTCACGCTCATGGGCCACCAGGGCCTGATGCTGGTGGGCGAGCCGGGCACCGCCAAGTCGCTGCTCTCGGAACTGCTCGCGGCCGCCATCAGCGGCGATTCGGGGCTCACGGTGCAGGGCACGGCCGGCACCACCGAAGACCACATCAAGTACAGCTGGAACTACGCGCTGCTGCTGGCCGAGGGGCCGAGCCAGCGCGCGCTGGTGCCTTCTCCGCTCTACCAGGCCATGCGCGCGGGCAAGCTGGTGCGCTTCGAGGAAATCACGCGCTGCCCGCCCGAGATCCAGGACGTGCTGATTTCGCTGATGAGCGACAAGCAGCTCATGATTCCGGAGCTGGGCGACGATGCCCGGCTCTATGCACAGCGCGGCTTCAACATCATTGCCACGGCCAACCTGCGCGACCGCGGCGTGCACGAGATGTCGTCCGCGCTCAAGCGCCGCTTCAACTTCGAAACGGTAAAGCCCATCCGCGACCATTCGTTCGAGGTCGAGCTGGTGATGGCCCAGTTGAAGCGCGAACTCGACGGCGGCGGCGAATCGCCGGTCGATGTGCCGCGCGACGTGGTGGCGCTGCTGGTCACCACCTTCCAGGAACTGCGCTCGGGCCAGACGCAGGATGGCACCGCCATCAAGGGCCTCGATGCCGTCATGTCCACCGCGGAGGCCGTGAACGTGGCTTATGCGGCGGCCCTGCAGGCGCGCCATTTCAACGGCGGCCAGCTCACTGCGCGCGAGATCGCGGGCCAGCTGCAAGGGGTGGTTCTGAAGGACAGCACCGACGATGTGAAGCGCGTGCGCCACTACTTCGACACGGTGGTGCGCGAACGCGGCAAGCGCGACGCGCAATGGAAGACCTTTCACGACGCGGCGCGCGCGCTGTGGCAGTAGCTGCGGAAGCCGGCAGCGTTCTGCCTGCGGCGCTGGAAGCCGCGCGCGGCCGGCTGTTCGGCGAGGATGGCGAGGGCGTGTTCTTCGTGCCCGTGAGGCACCACAGCCCGGCCTGCGCATTCGCATTGAGGGCGCTGCTGCGCGAGATCAGGCCGGCGGCTGTGCTGATCGAAGGACCGGACGACCTGAACGCCCTGCTGCCGCTGCTGCAGCACGCGCAGACCGCGACTCCCGTTGCATGGCTGTGCCAGAGCACCCGGCAGGTGCCGGTCGACGACCCCGATTCGGAAGAGAAGACGCGCACGGAATCGCGTGCGTCGTTCTTTCCGTTCTGCGACTACAGCCCCGAGTGGATTGCCGTGCGCGAAGGCGCGGCGCTCGGCGCACGCCTGGGGCTGATCGATCTTCCCTGGAGCGACAAGGCCTGGCATCGCGACGAACGCGAGGAAGGCGACCAGGGTGAGGGCGATGCACGCGACGCAGCGCGCAGCCTTATGGAAGAGCGCCATTTCGCACACAGCCGCTACCTGAACGCCATGGCCGCCCAGCTCGGCTGCGTCGACCACCAGGAGCTGTGGGACCGGCTGTTCGAACTGCGCACGTCGGCCGCTCTCGGCGACTGGCGCGCCTTCTTTTCGGACGTGTTCAGCTGGTGCGCGATGGCGCGGCTCGACTACGAGCCCGAGGTGCTCGAGGCCGAGCTGAGCCTGCCGCGGGAGCGCCACATGGCGGCGCACATCCGCCGCTGGCGCAACGAGGTCGAGGGGCCGATCGTGGTCGTCACCGGCGGCTTCCACACGCTCGAGCTGGTCAATCAGTGGCAGAAGGCCAAGCCCTCGAGGGTGCCCTCCGGCAAGGACGCACCAGACAACGCATGGCTGATCCGCTACAGCTTCGAGCGGCTCGACGCGCTCAACGGCTATGCCTCGGGCATGCCATCACCCGGCTACTACCAGCAGGTGTGGGAGCGCCTTGAAGCCGGCGACGCCGACCCGTTTGCCGCGGTGGCGCTCGACAGCCTCACCCGCTTTGCGCGCCAGACCCGCGCGCAGGACCATGCCGATGCGGTGTCCACCGCGCTCGTGCAGGCCGCCGCCGCGCAGGCCATGCGGCTTGCGGCGCTGCGCGGCAATGCCGGTCCCGGCCGGCAGGACCTGCTCGATGCGATCCGCTCCTGCTTCATCAAGGGCGCCGTCGACGAAGGCACGCGCGGCTTTACCGCCGACCTGCGCGCCTTTCTGAGCGGCACGCGCATCGGCGACGTGCCGCCTTCGGCAGGCTCGCCTCCGCTGATCGAGGATGCGCGCAGGCTCGCCCGCCAGGCCGGCGTGCGGCTGGACGACAGCACCGCGCGCGTGGCGCGGCTGGACCTTTATCGCAAGCCTTCGCACCGCGAGCGCAGCCGCTTCTTCCATGCCATGGCGTACCTCGACGCGGGGCTCGGCACCTGGCTCGCGGGGCCGGATTTTCTTGGCAACAGCCGCTTGCACCTGCTGTTCGAAGAGTGGCGCGCCGCCTGGTCGCCGCTGGTGGAGGCCCGGCTCATCGAGTTGGCGGCCGAAGGCGCAAGCGTGGAGGCCGTCTGCATGGCCAAGCTGCGCAAGGAAGAAGCCGCGCTTTCCGACCAGGGCCGCGGCCGCAGCGCGAGCGCGGCCGTGGCGCTGTTGATGCGCGCCTGCCTGGTCGGTCTGCAGTCGCGCCTTCCCCAGCTGCTGTCGATGCTGTCCACGCACCTCGACGAAGATGCCTCGCTCGGCTCGGTGGTCGAGTGCGGGCACCGGCTCGTCACGCTCTGGCGTGCGCGGGAGCCGCTAGGCGTGCAACAGCATCCGCAGCTGCGCAGCCTGCTGGAGCGGGTGTGGCCCGCGGCGCTGTTCCTGCTGCCCGATGTGGGCGGTTGCCCCGAAGAGGGTGAGGCGGGCGCGGTGAAGCAACTGCTTTCACTGCGCGAGCTTGGGCGCCTGCTGGCCTCGCTGCAAGCCGAACTGGGGGAAGCCGGCGACGGTGCCATCGACCTCGATCTGCTGCGAATGCAGCTCGAACGCTTCGCGACCGGTGCCTCGGCCGCGCCCGCCGTGGCCGGCGCCGCTTCGGCCCTGCTTTACCTCGACGGGCACTGGGACGAGAACGCGCTCGACACCGTGGTGCGCCAGCGCTTCGGCGCGGGCGCAGAGCCGCGCGAAGCGGTGCGTTTTCTCAACGGGGTGATGGCCGCGGCGCCTGAACTGCTGCTGCGCCTGCCCGCGCTGCTCGAAGGCCTCGACGGCCTGGTGCAGGGCTGGGACGCCGAAGCCTTTGTGGCGCATCTGCCCGATCTGCGGCAGGCCTTCACGCGCCTCAAGCCGCAGGAGACCTCCGACCTGGCCGGCCGCGTTGCCGCGCTGCACGGCATGGGCGAAGCAGAGGGCGATGCGCTCTACCAGATGCACTATGAAACCACCGAACAAGACCTGCACGAAGGTGCGCAGCTGCAGCTCGCGCTGGCCGAGTGCATCCGCCGCGACGGGCTTGCCGCGTGGCTGGCCGCCTCGGAGCACAAGAAGAACAACATCAACATCGAAAGCGCGTCATGACCATCGATCTCCAGACGCTCAAGTGCGGCGAATGCGGCAGCAGCGCGCTCAAGCGCACCGGCCTGAACCAGTACGCCTGCCAGCACTGCGGCTCGGTGACACTGGTGGAGGACAACGTTTCCGACCGGCTCGACCGTGTGCTCGAACAGGTCAAGAACGAGGCCGGGCGCCGGCTCGCGGCCGACGAGGCGCAGCGGCGCAAGGCCATGCTGCGCAATGCCGGCATCGGCATGGCCGTTGTGGCGGTTGTATTGCTGGTGAGCGCGGTGATCGGAATGCTGTCCGGCCCGCGGCCATCGACATATGCCTCCGCGGCACGGCCCGCGGTTGCGCCGCCGGTTGATAGAACCATTCCGACGGACGGCCTGAAGCTCGGCGAGCCGCGCCAGGTGCTGGTGGGCGGCGGCAGCTCGGCCGTGCCCAAGCTGCTGGTGGTGGCGCGCAACGACACGGGCAAGCCGCTCGCACGCGCCGGCATCAAGGCCGTGTACTACGACGGCGACAACCGCGTTGAAGAGCGCACCGAGACGTTGCCGGTTTCCGTGCTCGAGCCGGGCGAGAGCGTGCCGGCGCTGATCGACATGCCGAGCGGCAAGAACGTCACGCGCCAGGAACTGACCGTGCAGAAGCTGGCCGAACCCTACAAGGCTGTGCAAGGAGAGCGCATGACCTTTGCGCGCGTTCGGCTGGTGCAGCAGGCCGAGCGGGTGCGGCTGGTGGGGCGCATCGTCAACGCGCGCAAGGATGCGGCCATGCTCTCCGGCATCGACGTGCTGGCCACGCTGTACGACGACGCGGGGCAGGTGATCGGCTTCGGCCACGGCTATGCGCAAGCCAACGAGCTCAAGCCCGGCGCGCAGACCTCGGTGGACCTGAGCATTGCCCGCTTCGGCCGTGCGGCGGCCATTGCGGCCTGGGACTACCGCATCGGCTACAACACCGTCGATGCCGGCGGCTCGCGCACCGCAGTACTCAACGCCGAGCGGCTGGTGCGCGCCGCGGGAGCGCCGGAAAGCTTCAATCCCGACCTGCGCCTGAGCACCGAAGACCTGCTGGCCGAGGACAGCGAGCGCTTCGATGCGAATCAGCTGGAACTGCTGCCGCTGGTGGCGGGGCGCAGCAACATCCAGCGGCCGCTGTTCCTGACCGAGCTGGTGAACCGAAGCGCCGACGCGGTGGTGGTGGCGCCGGGCGGCGTGATCTCGCGCTTTGGCGGCAGCAAGGCCGACGGCACCACCGCCATTGCGGGGCTGGCCTACCTGTACCCGGGCGAGCGGTTTCCCATATTGCTGGAGCCGAACGCCGTGGAGCGCATCACCCAGACCCGTGTCGAGTGGAAGCCGATGCGCCGCGCCGCGCTGCCGGGCCCGCGCGCACCGCTGGAGGTGCAGGTCACGGGCACCAAGGCCGAGACGGGCAGCGTGCTGCTCAACTTCAGCCAGCGCTTCACTTACAAGAGCGTGGAGGTCACGGGCACGGTGAAGAACCCGGGCAACAACGTGGTCGGCAAGGTGCGCCTGTGGGTGAGTCTGCGCGACCGCAACGGGCAGCTCACCGGCTTCAGGCAGGTGCAGAACCTGCCGGCCATTGCGCCGGGCGAGAGCGTGCCGTTCCAGGTGGACGTGGAGCAGAACGGGCGGGATTTTGCGAGCGTTTCGACGCTATACCAAACCGAATAGCCCCGCCGCGGCGGCGTTGAGCGGTTCGCGCCATGATGGCGCCCATGATTCCGTTCTCGATCCTCGACCTCTCCCCGATCACCGAGGGCAGCGACGCCGCGCAGTCGTTCCGCAACTCGCTCTCGCTCGCGCAGCACGGCGAAAAGCTGGGCTACACGCGCTACTGGCTGGCGGAGCACCACGGCATGCCGGGTATTGCGAGCGCCGCGACCGCGGTGCTGCTGTCGTACATCGGCGCGGGCACCTCGACCATCCGCATCGGCGCCGGCGGCGTGATGCTGCCCAACCATTCGCCGCTGGTGATTGCCGAGCAGTTCGGCACGCTGGAGTCGCTGTACCCGGGGCGCATCGATCTTGGCCTGGGCCGCGCGCCCGGCTCCGACCAGCGCACCGCGCGTGCGCTGCGCCGCAATCTCGAGTCCGACGCCGACCGGTTTCCGCAGGACGTGGTCGAGCTGATGGATTTCATGTCCAAGGAACCGCAGCAGCCGGTGCGCGCGGTGCCCGGCGCGGGGCTCGAGGTGCCGGTGTGGATTCTGGGCTCGAGCACCTTCGGCGCCCAGCTGGCCGCGCACCTGGGCCTGCCCTATGCGTTTGCCTCGCACTTCGCCCCGCAGCAGCTCATGCAGGCAATCCAGATCTACCGCGAGACCTTCAAGCCCTCGGCCCAGTTGCAGAAGCCGTACGTGATGCTGGGCTTCAACGTGTTCGTGGCCGACACCGACGAAGAGGCCGAGTTCCGCGCCACCTCATGGCAGCAGGCCTTCGTGAACCTGCGCAGCGGCCGGCCGGGGCGCCTGCCGCCGCCTGTCGAGAACTACCGGCAGAAGGTGGGCCCGGCGGAGAACGCGCTGCTCGATTCGGTGCTGTCGTGCTCGGCCGTGGGGTCGCCCGCCATGGTGCGCGAAGGCGTACAGGCCTTCATCGAGCGCACCGGCGCCGACGAGCTGATGATCACCTCGCAGGTGTTCGACCACGTGGCGCGGCTGCGCTCGTACGAGTTGCTGGCCGGCTTGCGCAGCCAGGGCTGATTTCCCCCACGCCGCCGCCCCGGGCGCGGGGCTGGGACAATGGCGGGCTTATGGAAAAGCAACGGATCGTGGTGGGACTGAGCGGCGGAGTCGATTCCGCCGTGACGGCGCACCTGCTCAAGAAGCAGGGGCACGAGGTGGTCGGCATCTTCATGAAGAACTGGGAAGACGACGACGACAGCGAATACTGCTCGTCGAACATCGACTTCGTGGACGCCGCCAGCGTGGCCGACGTGCTGGGCATCGAGATCGAGCACGTCAATTTCGCTGCCGACTACAAGGACCGCGTCTTCGCCGAGTTCCTGCGCGAATACAAGGCCGGCCGCACGCCCAACCCCGACGTGCTGTGCAATGCCGAAATCAAGTTCAAGGCCTTTCTCGACCATGCGATGCGCCTGGGCGCCGAGAAGATCGCCACCGGCCACTACGCGCGCGTGCGCCTGAACGAGGCCACGGGCAAGCACGAACTGCTCAAGGGGCTCGACCCGTCCAAGGACCAGAGCTACTTTTTGCACCGGCTCAATCAGGCGCAGCTGTCGAAAACGCTGTTCCCGGTGGGCGAACTGCACAAGACCGAAGTGCGCCGCATTGCGGAAGAGATCGGCCTGCCCAACGCGAAAAAGAAGGATTCGACCGGCATCTGCTTCATCGGCGAGCGGCCGTTCCGCGAGTTCCTGAACCGCTACATCTCCAAGGAGCCGGGGCCGATCAAGGACGACCGCGGACGCAAGCTCGGAGAGCACCAGGGCCTGAGCTTCTACACGCTGGGCCAGCGGCAGGGGCTGGGCATCGGCGGCGTCAAGGACAAGGGCGCGCAGCGCGGATCGGGCGACCACTCGCCGTGGTTCGTGGCGCGCAAGGACGTCGAGAAGAACACGCTCTGGGTGGTGCAGGGCCATGACCATCCCTGGCTGCTGTCTTCCGCGCTCACGGCGGGCGATGCGAGCTGGGTTTCCGGCGAGGCGCCCGCGCCGGGCAGCTACGGCTCCAAGGCGCGCTACCGCCAGGCCGATGCAGCCTGCGAACTGAGCGGAACGGAAGATGCCGGTACCGAAGCGGTCTTCAGCCTGCGCTTCGGCGAACCGCAGTGGGCCGTCACGCCCGGCCAATCGGCGGTGCTCTACGATGGCGAGCGCTGCCTCGGGGGCGGCGTCATCGTCTGATTCGCCTGCCGCAGTGCGCAGCGCCGTTTGTCAGCGCACCGATTCGTCCACGTGGATCAGATCGAGCGGATACCGCTTGCCGGCCAGATAGTCTTCGACGCACTGCAAGAGCAGCGGGCTGCGGTGGCGCGGCACGCTGGCGCGGATTTCATCGGCGCTCATCCACACGGTGCGGACAATGCCTTCGTCCAGCGGCCGGCCGGCTTCTTCCGCACCGAGCGTCCCGGCAAAGGCAAAGCGCATGTAGGTCACGTCTTCCTTGCTGCCGGTGCGGTGGCTCGAGCGCGCCATGTAGATGCCGATCAGCGCGGTGGGCGTGAAGGCGTGAGCGGTTTCTTCCAGCGTTTCGCGGGCGCAGCCTTCGACGGGCGACTCGCCGGGGTCGAGGTGCCCGGCCGGCGTGTTGAGCCGGAGGCCTTGGGCCGTCTGTTCCTCGACCAGCAGAAAGCGGCCGTTCTGCTCGATCACCGCGGCCACGGTGACATTGGGTTTCCAGCGCGGAGTCGTCATTGCAATGGTTTTTCTAGCGCAGCACGTAGCTGCTGAAGCGCCAGATGCGATCGCGATCCAGGTGAAAGCTCACGAGTTCGCGCACGGTGCCATCCGGCTTGTTGCTGAAACGGGTCTCGTACTCGATGCTGACATATTGGCCGGCCGTGTCGGTGTCCGGGTCGGCCACGGCCTGTCGGTTGACTGCGACCCAGGTTCGCTGCAAAGGCGCACCGAGCGGCGAACGGCTCTTGGAAAGCTTGGCCAGAAAGTCGGTGCGGGTCACGCGTTTTCGGGTGGCCTGGGTGGCGCCGGACCAGAGTTCCTCGGCCTTGCCCTGGTCGATCATCTGGATGGCCTGCATGCCGCCCTGCACCATGTCGCTGGCCTCCACGTCCTGCGCAGCCGCGGCACCGACGAGAAGGCTCCAAAGCACTGCAGCGGTCAGCAGCAGCCGGGTTGTGGGGTGCATTGGCTTCATTTCTGGTGCGGCGGTGGAATGAAGCGGTTGGAGACAGTATCCCCGCGGAGATTCCCCGCCGGTTAGATCCGACGCTACCCGCACCGCCGATACGGCACGGCAAACCGTTGGCGGCCTACCGGGCGAGACTGCTGGAACGGGTGTTCGGCTCGACGGTTTCCAGCCGATAGCCCATGCCGTAGATGGCCAGCAGCAGGAATCCGCTCGACGGGCGCAAGGCCAGCTTGGTTCGCAGGCGCGAGATATGGGTGTCTAGCGAACGCGAGAGCGCTTCCACGCCAAGTCCCCACACCGCCTCATGCAGGTATTCGCGCGACAGCAGGCGGCCCAGGTTCTGGAACAGGAACAGGGCCAGTTCGTACTCGCGGTTCTTCAGGTCGACCTGCACGCCCTTGACCTTGAGGATGCGCGAGGGCGGATAGAAGTGATAGTCGCCGAACACCAGTTCGGCTTCGTGCTGGGCGGGGTACGAGCGGCGCAGCAGGGCGTTGACGCGGGCTTCGAGTTCCCTGGCGCGGTCGGGGTTGGCCATGAAGTCGTCGGCGCCGGCATTGAGCCCTTCGACCACGTCGGGGTCGTCGCGTTGGGCATTGACGAAAAGAATAGGCAGGCGGCTCTTGAGCTCGTTGCGCACGGCCTTCACCACGTCGATGCCCCGGATGTCGGGCAGCCCCCAATCGAGGATCAGCAGATCGAAGGTTTGCCGGCGCAGGGCCTGCAGCAGTGTTCGTCCTTCGGTGTAGGGGTGGCATTCGTGCCCGAACCCCGCCATTGCCTGGTTGATCAGTTGAAGCTGATCAGGCTCGTGATCAAGTACTGCAATACGCATTCCATCCCCTTCTGCCGACCATGCCAGCCTCTGAGTGCTGTCGAGAAAGAAGTGTATCTATCTGCGTCTGGGGTAATAAAGGTTGCGTCCAATTAATGCACGTTATTGGACTCTTTCCCAGCAAACTGGGAGCAGTTGAGAACAATTGAAAACATATCGGGGCTTTGAGTGGCTGGCCGCGCCTTTCGCTTTGCCGTGCGGGCCGCAGGCGATTCGGCAGGCGCGAGACCTGCCCAAAAAACAGCAGTGCCGTCACGCCGACGAGCGGCGCAAACGGGCGGCGAGGTTTCCAGAGCGCGGCGCCGCTAGCATTTATGTAGCTACAAACGCAATGATCACGGTCATCAAGAGCCAATAGATACTGCGATTCAGGCGACAGTGATGGCCGTAATCTTGCTGTAAGCTCTGCCCGCGTTCCGTGTTGCCCTTGCCCTGAGGAGATCTCTATGCTGATAGGCGTGCCTGCCGAAACGACGGCCGGCGAAACCCGTGTGGCCGTTACACCCGAGACGGTGAAGAAACTTGTCACTGCGGGGCACACCATTCGCGTGCAGTCCG
This sequence comes from Variovorax sp. CCNWLW186, assembly GCF_037203865.1. NCBI lineage: Bacteria > Pseudomonadati > Pseudomonadota > Betaproteobacteria > Burkholderiales > Comamonadaceae > Variovorax > Variovorax sp. CCNWLW186. Next base: position 65,323 of record NZ_JBBCBO010000005.1, read on the forward strand.
GAGCCGGCGTTGCAGCCAGCGTCACCGATGCCGCCTACATTGCGGCCGGCGCTGAAATCACCGACGTGGCGGGCGCCTTCGGGGCCGACATGGTGCTCAAGGTGCGCTCGCCGAACGACGCCGAAGCCGCGCTGATGAAGCCGGGCACCGTCGTCATCGGCATGCTGAACCCGTTCGACGCCGCGGGCCTCCAGCGGCTGGCCACGGCCGGGCTCACCGCCTTTGCGCTCGAAGCCGCGCCGCGCACCACCCGGGCCCAGAGCATGGACGTGCTCAGCTCGCAGGCCAACATTGCGGGCTACAAGGCCGTGATCATGGCGGCCGACAAATACCAGCGCTTCTTCCCCATGCTGATGACCGCCGCCGGCACCGTGAAGGCGGCGCGCGTGGTCATCCTGGGCGTGGGCGTGGCCGGCCTGCAGGCGATTGCCACCGCCAAGCGCCTGGGCGCGGTCATCGAGGCTTCCGACGTGCGCCCGAGCGTGAAGGAGCAGATCGAATCGCTCGGCGGCAAGTTCATCGAGGTGTCCTACGACACCGACGAAGAGAAGGAAGCCGCAGTGGGCGTCGGCGGCTATGCCAAGCCCATGCCCGCGAGCTGGCTCGCGCGCCAGCAGGTCGAGGTGGCCAAGCGCGTGGCGTTGGCAGACATCGTCATCAGCACCGCGCTCATTCCCGGGCGCGCGGCACCCACGCTCATCACCGAGGACATGGTCAAGTCCATGAAGCCGGGCTCGGTGATCGTCGACATCGCCGCCGGCAAGGGTCCGGACGGCGTGGGCGGCAACTGCCCGCTGTCGGAGGCCGACCGCACGGTGGTGAAGCACGGCGTGACCATCGTGGGCGAAACCAATCTTCCTGCGCTGGTGGCGGCCGATGCGTCGGCGCTCTATGCGCGCAACGTGCTGGACTTCCTCAAGCTCATCGTCACCAAGGAGGGCGCGCTCAAGATCGACCTCGAGGACGACATCGTCGCCGCCTGCCGCGTTGCGCACGACGGCCAGGTCACGAAGAAGTAAGCGGCCCCCCAGCGTTCGAACGAGGAGAAGAACCCATGGACATCGTTTCCCACACAGTCATCAACCTGATCATCTTCGTGCTGGCCATCTACGTGGGCTACCACGTGGTGTGGACGGTGACGCCCGCGCTGCACACGCCGCTCATGGCGGTGACCAACGCGATCTCGGCCATCGTGATCGTGGGCGCCATGCTCGCGGCGGCGCTCACCGAAACCGGCCTGGGCAAGACCATGGGCGTGCTGGCGGTGGCGCTTGCCGCGGTGAACGTCTTCGGCGGCTTCCTCGTCACGCGGCGCATGCTCGAGATGTTCAAGAAGAAAGAAAAGAAGGCCGCACCCAAGGCTGAAGAGGGAGTCGCCAAGTGAGCATGAATCTCGTCACGCTGCTGTACCTCGTTGCCAGCATCTGCTTCATCCAGGCCCTGAAGGGCCTCTCCCATCCCACCACCTCGATCCGCGGCAACATCTTCGGCATGACCGGCATGGCCATTGCCGTGCTGACGACCGGTGCGCTCATCTACAAGCTGGCGGGCGGCAATCTCACCGGCCTGGGCTACGTGCTGGTTGCGCTGGTGCTGGGCGGCGGCCTGGGTGCCTACATGGCCAACAAGGTCGAGATGACCAAGATGCCCGAGCTGGTCGCCTTCATGCACAGCATGATCGGCCTGGCCGCGGTGTTCATCGCGGTGGCGGCCGTGGCCGAGCCCTACGCCTTCAACATCACGCCCAAGGGCGAGATGATTCCTGCGGGCAACCGGCTCGAGCTGTTCCTGGGCGCGGCCATCGGCGCCATCACCTTCAGCGGCTCGGTCATCGCCTTCGGCAAGCTGTCGGGCAAGTACAAGTTCCGCCTGTTCCAGGGCGCGCCGGTGCAGTTTGCCGGCCAGCACATGCTGAACCTGGTGCTCGGCGTGGCCACCATCGGCCTGGGCCTGGTGTTCATGTTCACCGAGAGCTGGCCCGCGTTTTTCGCGATGCTGGCGCTGGCCTTCGTGATGGGCGTGCTCATCATCATCCCGATCGGCGGCGCCGACATGCCGGTGGTGGTGTCGATGCTCAACAGCTACTCCGGCTGGGCGGCGGCGGGCATCGGCTTCAGCCTGAACAACGCGATGCTGATCGTGGCCGGTTCGCTGGTGGGCTCTTCGGGCGCGATCCTGAGCTACATCATGTGCAAGGCCATGAACCGCTCGTTCTTCAACGTGATCCTGGGCGGCTTCGGCGGCGACACGGCTGCGGCCACGGGCGGCGCGAAGGAGCAGCGGCCGGTCAAGAGCGGCAGCGCCGACGACGCGGCCTTTGTGCTCGGCAATGCCGAGACGGTGGTCATCGTGCCGGGCTACGGCCTGGCGGTGGCACGTGCGCAGCATGCAGTGAAGGAACTGGCGCAAAAGCTCACCGACAAGGGCATTACCGTGAAGTACGCCATTCACCCGGTGGCGGGCCGCATGCCAGGCCACATGAACGTGCTGCTGGCCGAGGCCGAAGTGCCTTACGACCAGGTGTTCGAGATGGAAGACATCAACGGCGAATTCGGCCAGGCCGACGTGGCCATCATCCTGGGCGCCAACGATGTGGTGAACCCCGCCGCGCACACCAAGGGCAGCCCGATCTACGGCATGCCTATCCTGGAGGCCTACAAGGCCAAGACCGTGATCGTGAACAAGCGCTCGATGGCGGCGGGCTATGCCGGCCTGGACAACGAGCTCTTCTACATGGACAAAACGATGATGGTCTTTGGCGATGCGAAAAAAGTAGTGGAAGATATGGGCAAGGCCATCGAATAGGCCAAAGGTTCCGCGCCCGCGCAGCGCGGGCCCGATCATCGCGGCGCCATCAAGTGCGCCGTTTTCGTTTTTCAAATACTCGATTTTTGGAGGAGACACATCCATGACCGATCGTCCCTGGCTCGGCAGCTACCCGCAAGGCGTGCCTGCCGATATCGATCCTTCCCAGTACCCGTCGCTGGTGGCGCTCATGGAAGAGAGCTTTACCAAGTACGCCGACCGCACGGCCTACAGCTTCATGGGCAAGGACGTGAGCTACGGGGAGACCGACAAGCTCAGCAGGGCCTTCGCGGCTTACCTGCAAGGCCTGGCACTGGCCAAGGGCGACCGCGTTGCGGTCATGATGCCCAACTGCCCGCAGTATCCGATTGCGGTGGCGGCCATTCTGCGCGCCGGCCTCATCCTGGTGAACGTGAACCCGCTGTACACGCCGCGCGAACTCGAGCACCAGCTCAAGGATTCGGGCGCGAAGGCGATCGTCATCATGGAAAACTTCGGCACCACGCTGCAGCAGTGCATCGCGGCCACGCCCATCAAGCACATCGTGCTGGCGGCCATGGGCGACCGGCTCGGTTTTCTGAAGGGCGCGCTGGTCAACTACGTGGTGCGCAACGTCAAGAAGCTGGTGCCCCAGTTCAGCCTGCCGGGCGCAGTGCGCTTCAACGATGCGCTCGACCAGGGCGCGAGCCGCACGCTCCAAGTGCCGGTCATCGGCCCGGACGACGTGGCCGTGCTGCAGTACACCGGCGGCACCACGGGCGTGTCGAAGGGCGCGGTGCTGCTGCACCGCAACGTGATCGCGAACGTGCTGCAGTCCGAAGCCTGGAACGAGCCCGCCATGGCGCAGGTGCCGGCCGGCGAGCAGCCCACGGGCGTTTGCGCGCTGCCGCTGTATCACATCTTCGCCTTTACGGTGGGCATGATGCTGAGCATGCGAACGGGCGGCAAGCTCATCCTCATTCCCAACCCGCGCGACCTGGCGGGCGTGCTCAAGGAACTCTCAAAGCACACGATCCACACCTTCCCGGCGGTCAACACGCTGTTCAACGGACTGGCCAACCATCCTGACTTCAACAGCGTCAACTGGAAGAACCTCAAGGTCTCGGTGGGCGGCGGCATGGCCGTTCAGGCCGCCGTGGCGAAGCTCTGGCTCGAGAAAACCGGCTGCCCCATTTGCGAAGGTTATGGCCTTTCAGAAACCTCGCCCTCGGCCACCTGCAATCCGACCGACAGCAAGGCCTACACCGGCACCATCGGCCTGCCGCTGCCGAGCACCTGGCTCAAGCTGCTCGATGACGAAGGCCGCGAAGTGCCGCCGGGCCAGCCCGGCGAAATCGCGATCAAGGGCCCGCAGGTCATGGCAGGCTACTGGCAGCGCCCCGACGAAACCGCCAAGGTCATGACGGCCGACGGCTACTTCAAGACCGGCGACATCGGCATGGTCGACGAGCGCGGCTACTTCAAGGTGGTCGACCGCAAGAAGGACATGATCCTGGTGTCGGGCTTCAACGTGTACCCGAACGAGGTCGAAGACGTGGTGGCGCAGATTCCGGGCGTGCTCGAATGCGCCGCGGTCGGCATCGTCGACGAGAAGACCGGCGAGGCCGTCAAGCTCGTGATCGTCAAGAAGGACCCTTCGCTGACCGAAGCGCAGGTTCGCGAATACTGCAAAGCAAATCTAACGGGTTACAAGCAGCCGAGGATCGTGGAGTTCCGCACCGACATGCCGAAGACGCCTGTAGGAAAGATCCTGCGGCGCGAGTTGCGCGACGCCAAAAAGTAAGGGTTCGGCCCGGGTAGGGCGGCGGCATCGATCTTGCATATTGCGGGTCGATGCTTCGCTTCCTACTCACGCGCGTGAGCTTGCTGGTGCCGACCTTCATCGGCATGACGCTGCTTGCCTTCTTTCTCATCCGGCTGGTGCCGGGCGACCCCATTGAAACCATGGCTGGCGAGCGCGGCATCGACCCCGCGCGCCACGCCCAGCTGCGCACGGCCTACGGCTTCGACGAGCCGGTGATCGTGCAATACGGCATCTACATCGGCCGTGTGCTGCAGGGCGATCTCGGAAAATCGCTCATTACGCAGGACTCGGTGATGAGCGAGTTCCTGGCGCTGTTTCCGGCCACGATGGAGCTGGGCGTGTGCGCAATTGCCTTTGCGCTGCTGTTGGGGCTTCCGGCCGGCATTCTTGCGGCGGTGCGGCGCAACTCCATCTTCGACCACGGGGTGATGGCCACGTCGCTCACCGGCTATTCGATGCCGATCTTCTGGTGGGGGTTGCTCCTGATCCTGTTCTTCTCGGTGCAGTTGGGGTGGACGCCCGTTTCAGGCCGCATCTCGGTGCAGTATTTCGTCGAGCCGCAGACCGGCTTTCTTCTGATCGATGCGCTGCGTGCCGGCGAGACCGACGCCTTCTGGTCCGCGCTGCATCACCTGATTCTTCCGGCGATCGTGCTCGGCACCGTGCCGCTCGCGGTCATTGCGCGCATGACGCGCTCGGCCATGCTCGAGGTGCTTGGCGAAGACTACATTCGCACCGCGCGCGCCAAGGGTCTTTCGCCGTTTCGGGTGGTCGGGCTGCACGCGCTGCGCAACGCGCTGATTCCGGTGGTCACGGTCGTCGGCCTGCAGGTGGGCGTGCTCTTTACCGGTGCGATTCTGACCGAGACCATCTTCTCCTGGCCCGGCGTCGGCAAGTGGCTCATCGAGGCCATCGGCCGGCGCGACTATCCGGTGCTGCAGGGCGGCATGCTGCTGCTCGGCGGCATCGTGATGCTGATCAACCTGCTGGTCGACGTGACCTACGGCGTCATCAATCCACGCATCCGGCACTGACTGATTCCAATGGCAACGACACACGCAGTTTCAAGCAGTGCAGGGGGCTCGGCACCCCCCGGCCCCTGGCGCGAGTTCTGGACGGCCTTCTCGGCCAACCGCGGCGCGGTGATCGGCCTTGCCACCATCGTCCTGCTGTTGTTCGTCGCGCTGTTTGCGCCGTGGATCGCGCCGCATGCGCCCAACGAGACCAACAGCGCCGTCTTCCTGCTGCCGCCGGCATGGCAGCAGGGCGGCTCCGTGAGCTATCTGCTGGGCACCGACGCCATCGGGCGCGACATTCTTTCGCGGCTGATGTACGGCGCACGCCTCTCGCTGTCCATTGGCGTCGCCGTGGTGGCGCTGTCGGTGGTCGTCGGCGTGGTGCTCGGGCTGGTCGCGGGCTTCTTTCGCGGCGTGCTGGAGATCGCGATCATGCGGATGATGGACATCGTGCTCACGATGCCCAGCCTGCTGATGGCCATCGTGATCGTTGCGATTCTCGGGCCGGGGCTGATCAATGCCATGGTCGCGGTGGCCATCGTCGTGCTGCCGCATTACGTGCGCATCACGCGCGCGGCGGTCATTGCCGAGATCTCGCGCGACTACGTGACCGCCGCGCGCGTGAGCGGCGCCGGCACGCTGCGGCTGATGTTCCGCGAAGTGCTGCCCAACTGCGCGGCGCCGCTGATCGTGCAGGCTTCGCTCGGCATCTCCACCGCTATCCTCGACGCGGCAGCGCTGGGCTTCATCGGCCTCGGCGCGCAGCCGCCTTCGCCCGAATGGGGAACGATGCTGGCCGACGCGCGCGAGTTCGTGCTGCGCGCCTGGTGGGTCGTCACCTTTCCGGGCCTGGCAATCCTTGCGGCCGTGCTGGCCTTCAACCTGCTCGGCGACGGCCTGCGCGACGCGCTCGACCCGAAGCTCAAGAGATGAACATGCTCCTGGACATCAAGGACCTGCACGTCGAATTTCCCACCCAGGGCGGCGTGCTGCACGCGGTCGACGGCGTGAGCCTTTCGCTCGAGGAAGGCGAGGTGCTCGGCATCGTCGGCGAATCGGGCTCGGGCAAGAGCGTGACGATGATGGCGCTGATGGGGCTCGTCGGCTTTCCGGGCCGCGTGCGCGCGGACCACATGCGCTTTGCGGGCAAGGAGTTGCTCGGCATTTCCGACAAGGCGCGCCGCACGCTGGTCGGCAAGGAAGTCGCGATGATCTTCCAGGAGCCGACCACCAGTCTCAACCCCTGCTTCACCATCGGCTTCCAGCTCATGGAAACGCTGCGGCTGCACCTGCATCTGGACAAGCGCACCGCAAGGAAGCGCGCAACCGAGCTGCTCGAGCAGGTCGGAATACCCGCCGCCTCGTCGCGCCTGGGCAGCTATCCGCACCAGCTTTCGGGCGGCATGAACCAGCGCGTGATGATTGCGATGGCCATTGCCTGCAACCCGCGCCTGCTGATTGCCGACGAGCCGACCACCGCGCTCGACGTGACCATCCAGGCGCAGATCCTGGACCTGCTGCGCGAGCTGCAGAAAGAGCGCGGCATGGCGCTGGTGCTCATCACGCACAACATGGGCGTGGTCAGCGAAATGGCGCAGCGCATTGCGGTGATGTATGCGGGCCAGGTCATGGAGCAGCAGCGCGTGGATCGCCTCTTCGCAAATCCGCAGCACCCCTACACCGAGGCCCTGCTGGCCGCGCTGCCCGAACGCGCCGCGCCCGAGGGACGGCTGGCCACCATCGCAGGCGTGGTGCCGGGCGTGCACGACCGTCCTGAGGGCTGCCTCTTTGCGCCGCGCTGCAGCTACGTGACAACCAAGGCCTGCAACGTGCGGCCGGCGCTGCGTGCGGCGCCATCGCAGCCAGGCGCCCAGGTGCGCTGCCACTTTCCGCTCGGCGACCCGGGGCGCATGGCGGCCATCGAGGCGGACCGGCCCAAGGTAGTGGAGGCATTGTCGTGAGCGCGCTGCCGGGCGACGTCGTCGTGGAGGCGCGCAACCTGCAGCGCACCTATGACGTGCGTCGCGGCCTGTTCCGCCCGCCGGCGCAGTTGCGCGCCGTCGGCGATATTTCCTTTCGCATCGAGCGCGGCCGCACGCTGGCGGTGGTCGGCGAATCGGGCTGCGGCAAGTCCACGCTCGCGCGCATGGTCGCGCTGATCGAAAAGCCGACGGCTGGGCAGCTCACGCTGGTCGGTCATGACGCGGTGAGCCCCCAGCCTGACCAGCGGCGCGAACTGCGGCAGGCCGTGCAGCTGGTGTTCCAGAACCCCTATGGGTCGCTCAATCCGCGCAAGAAGATATCGACCGTGCTGGAGGACCCGCTCGCCATCAACACGAGCCTTGGCAAGCCCGAGCGCGCCGCCAAGGCGCGCGACATGCTGGCGCGCGTGGGCCTGCGGCCCGAGTACGCGAACCGCTATCCCCACATGTTCTCCGGCGGCCAGCGCCAGCGCATTGCCATTGCACGCGCGCTCATGCTGGAGCCGCGCCTCTTGGTGGCCGACGAGCCGGTGTCGGCGCTCGACGTGTCGATCCAGGCGCAGGTGCTGAACCTGCTGGGCGACCTGCAGGCCGAGCTCGGCCTGGCCTATCTCTTTATCTCGCACGACCTCGGCGTGGTGCGGCACATTGCGCACGATGTGCTGGTGATGTACCTCGGCCATGCGGTGGAGCAGGGTCCCAAGGCGCGCATCTTTGCGCGGCCGCTGCACCCTTACACGCAGGCGCTGCTTGCTTCCACGCCGGGCTTGAGCAGCCAGCGCATCGTGCTCAAGGGCGAGCTGCCTTCACCGCTCAACCCGCCCACGGGCTGCGTCTTCAGTACGCGCTGCCCGCATGTGACGCAGCGCTGCCGCGACGAGCGGCCCTTGCTGCGCGCGCTCGACGAGCGGCTGGTGGCCTGCCACTACGCCGAGAAGTTTCTCGACGGCTCGCCCCCGGTTCGCGCCGATGTGCCGTTGTCTCCGCCGTTCGCCGCGCCCGTGGCGACGAATCTCTAGTTCTCTTCCACCGTGCCTGAAGGAGTTCCCATGAAGACCCAGCCATTCGTTTCGCGCCATTCGCGAAAGCTCGCCGCCTTGCTCGCGCCGACGGCACTCGCCGTGCTCACCCTGGCCAGCGGAGCCGTGTCCGCCAAGACGCTCGTCTATTGTTCGGAGGGCAGCCCCGAGAACTTCTATCCGGGCGTGAACACCACCGGCACCTCGTTCGACGTGACCACGCAGGTCTACAACACCATTGTCGAATTCGAGCGCGGCGGCACCAAGGTCATGCCCGGCCTGGCAGAAAAATGGGACATCTCGGCCGACGGCACCGTGTACACCTTCCATCTGCGCAAGGGCGTGAAGTGGCACACCACCAGCAAGAGCTTCAAGCCGACGCGCGACTTCAACGCCGACGACTTCATCTTCATGCTCGAGCGGCAGTGGAAGGAGAGCGATCCGTTCTTCAAGGTCACGAGCCAGAACCACTCCTACTTCAACGACATGGGCATGCCCAAGCTGCTGAAGTCGGTCGACCGCATCGACGAGTACACGGTCAAGATCGTGCTCAACAAGGCCGAGGCGCCGTTCCTCGCCAACCTTGCAATGCAGTACGCGGGCATCCAGTCGAAGGAATACGCCATTGCCATGCTGAAAGCGGGCACGCCCGAGAAGGTCGACCAGGACCCGATCGGCACCGGCCCGTTCTACCTGGTGCAGTACCAGAAGGATGCGGTCATCCGCTTCAAGGCCTTTCCGCAGTATTGGGGCGGCAAGGCCAAGATCGACGACCTGGTGTTCGCGATCACGCCCGACGCCTCGGTGCGCTGGGCCAAGCTGCAGAAGGGCGAGTGCCACGTGATGCCGTACCCGAACCCGGCCGACCTGGACGCTATCCGCAAGGACCCGAACGTGCAGCTGCTCGAGCAGCCGGGCCTCAACGTGGGCTACCTCTCGTACAACACCACGAAGAAGCCTTTCGACGACGTGCGCGTGCGCAAGGCCATCAACATGGCGATTAACAAGAAGGCCATCATCGACGGCGTGTACCTGTCGACGGGCGTGGCCGCGAAGAACCCCATTCCGCCCACCATGTGGTCCTACAACGACGCGACCAAGGACGACGGGTACGACCCTGAAGCCGCCAAGAAACTGCTGGCGCAGGCCGGCCTGGCCGACGGCTTCAGCACCGACCTCTGGGCCATGCCGGTGCAGCGGCCCTACAACCCGAATGCCAAGCGCATCGCCGAGCTGATGCAGGCCGACCTCGCCAAGATCGGCGTCAAGGCCGAGATCAAGAGCTTCGAATGGGGCGAGTACCGCAAGCGCCTGCAGGCCGGCGAGCACCAGATGGGTATGCTGGGCTGGACCGGCGACAACGGCGACCCCGACAACTTCCTCTACACCCTGCTGGGTTGCGCCTCGGCGCAATCGGCGAGCGGCAGCAACATCTCCAAGTTCTGCTACCAGCCGTACGAAGACCTCGTGCTGAAGGCCAAGACAGCAACCAAGCAGGCCGACCGCGACGCGCTCTACAAGAAGGCGCAAGTCATCTTCAAGGAGCAGGCACCATGGTTCACCATTGCACATGCGGTGCAGCTGAAGCCGGTGCGCAAGGAAGTCGTCGACTTCAAGCTCAGCCCGTTCGGACGCCATACCTTCTACGGCGTGGACATCAAGTAGCCGATGAGCGCACCCGTTGCCATCGTCGCGGCCATGCATGAGGAGCTGAGCGCGCTCCTTGCGCAGATGCCCGACGAGCAGCGCGTGCGCGCGGCGGGGCGCGACTTCTGGGTCGGCCACCTGCACGGCCAGCCGGTGGTGGCCGTGCTGTCGCGCATCGGCAAGGTGGCCGCGGCGGTCACGGCCACGGTGCTGCTCGAACGCTTCGGCGTGCGGGCCATCGTGTTCACGGGCGTTGCCGGCGGGCTTGCGCCCGGCGTGAACGTGGGCGACGTGGTGGTCGCGTCGGAACTGCTGCAGCACGACCTCGATGCCTCGCCGATCTTTCCGAAATACGAAGTGCCGCTCATGGGCATGGCCCGCTTCCCGGCCGATGCTGTCATCGCCGATGCGCTTTCGGTCGTGGCAGCGCAGGTGCTGCGCGACCCGGTCGCATTGATCGGCCAGCAGGCGCTCGACGAGTTCGGCATTGAAGCGCCCAAGGTGCACCGCGGCCTGCTGGTGAGCGGCGACCGATTCGTTTCGACCAGCGCCGAAAGCGAAGCGCTCCGGCGTGACCTGCCCGATGCGCTGGCGGTGGAAATGGAAGGTGCCGCGATGGCGCAGGTGTGCCGCGACTACGGCGTGCCGTTCGCGGCCATGCGCACCATCTCGGACCGCGCCGACGATGCGGCGCATGGCGACTTCGCGCGCTTCGTTGTCGAAGTGGCGAGCCGCTACAGCCTTGCGCTGGTCGGTGCGTGGCTGGCCGCGCTGCCTTTTTCGTCGTCCGGCGAAACGCCCGCTGCTACTTGAGCCAGCCGCGCCGGCGGAAGTACCACATGGGCACCAGCGCGCTCGCCGCCATCAGCGCCAGCGCATACGGATAGCCCAGCGACCAGTCGAGCTCGGGCATGAACTTGAAGTTCATGCCGTAGATGCTCGCGATCAGCGTGGGCGGCAGCAGCGCCACGCTGGCCACCGAGAAGATCTTGATGGTCTTGTTCTGGTTGATGTTGATGAAACCGACGGTCGCATCCATCAGGAAGTTGATCTTGTCGAACAGGAAGGCCGTGTGGTTGTCCAGCGATTCGATGTCGCGCAGGATCTGCCGCGCCTCTTCGAACTGCTCGGCATTGAGCATGCGGCTGCGCATCATGAAGCTCACCGCGCGGCGCGTGTCCATCACGTTGCGGCGGATGCGGCCGTTCAAGTCTTCCTGCCGTGCGATGGCACCCAGCACCTCGCCGGCCAGTTCGTCGCTCACGTTGCCTTCGAGCACCTTCTTCCCGGCGATCTCGAGCTCGTCGTAGATGTTCTCGAGCGTGTCGGCCGAGTATTCGGCGTCGGCGTCGAACAGCTTGAGCAGCACTTCCTTCGCGTCTTCGATCAGCCCCGGCGCGCGGCGCGCACGCATGCGCAGCAGGCGGAACACCGGCACGTCTTCGTCGTGAATCGAGAACAGCACGCCGCGGCTGCGAAGCTCGGTGTTGTGCTGGTTCAGGATGAACGCAACGCGCACCGAGCGCGGGTCTTCGTCGTCGTCGATGAGAAAGTCGGAGCGGATGTGCAGTTCGCCGTTGTCTTCTTCATAGAAGCGCGCCGATTCCTCGATGTCCTCGTCCATCGCGTCTTCGGGAATCGAGAGGCCGTAGTACTGCTTGATCCAGCGCTTTTCCTCGAGCGTGGGCGATTCGAGGTCGACCCAGATCGGCTGGAACTTGGAAAGCTCCTCCAGCGATTCGATCTCTTCCTGGACGAGGCGACCGTTGGCGAGCGTAAATATATTGAGCATGGCTCACTCCCGTGAAATGACTGAGGCGATGGGGCGAGGGAGGGGCGCTTTCAAATCCCAGGCCCGGCAAGCAGGCGTCAGAGGGGAGTTGAAAGCTGCCGAGACGGGGCGGTTTCCATGGTGCGGTCTCCAGTTGCAGCGAGGCGCGATTATGTCATCGGCCATATGACGGCAGCCTCGCCGATCTGGATGGACATACAGTAAAGTCACGGCCATGCAGACTGCTGCGCTCCCCGTTTTTTCCGCTGCCGGTGCCACGCAGGCCGACCGCCTGGCCGCCGCGCTCGGCGCGCTCAACGACGAGCAGCGCGCCGCGGTCGAGCACGGCGTCGGCACCCTGGTCGGCCGCGACGAGCGTCCGCTGCTGGTGATTGCCGGGGCGGGCTCCGGCAAGACCAGCACGCTGGCGCACCGCGTGGCGCACCTGATTGCCGGCGGCGTCGATCCGCAGCGCCTGCTGCTCCTGACCTTCTCGCGCCGCGCCGCGCAGGAAATGGAGCGCCGCGCGGGCCAGGTGCTGGCGCGCGTGCTGGGGCTCAAGTCCGAAAAGCCGCCGGCGCTGCCGTGGGCCGGCACTTTCCACGGCATCGGCGCGCGCCTGCTGCGCGAATACGCCGCGCACATCGGCTTGAACGACAACTTCACCATTCACGACCGAGGCGACGCCGAAGACCTGATGGGCTTGGTGCGCCACGAGCTCGGCCTGTCGACGAGCGTGAACCGCTTTCCGCGCAAGGGCACGTGCCTTTCGATCTACTCGCGCTGCGTCAACACGCGCGCGCCGCTGGCCCAGGTGCTGTCCGAAGCCTTTCCGTGGTGCGCCGAGTGGGAGGCGGAACTCAAGCGCCTCTTTGGCGCCTACGTGGAAGCCAAGCAGCAGCAGAACGTGCTCGACTACGACGATCTGCTGCTCTACTGGGCCGGCATGGTGGCCGAGCCCGCGCTGGCCGACCTGATCGGCGCGCGCTTCGACCATGTATTGGTCGATGAATACCAGGACACCAACCTGCTCCAGGCCTCGATCCTTCTCGCGCTCAAGCCCGATGGTCGAGGCGTGACGGTGGTGGGCGACGATGCGCAGTCGATCTACTCTTTCAGAGGCGCAACGGTCCGTAACATTCTCGACTTTCCCTCACAGTTTTCGCAGGCTGCGCGCGTCGTCACGCTGGAGCGCAACTACCGCTCGACGCAGCCGATCCTCGACGTCTCGAACCGGGTCATTGCCCAAGCCGCCGAGCGGCATGCCAAGACGCTCTGGACCGACAAGCCTTCCGCGGGCCGGCCGCAACTGGTGCTGGTGCCGGACGAGGCGCAGCAGGCGGTGTGGGTGGCCGACAAGGTGCTGGAGCACCGCGAAGGCGGCCTTGCGCTCAAGTCGCAAGCGGTGCTTTTTCGCACCTCCACGCACAGCGCGCCGCTGGAGCTCGAATTGGCGCGCCGCAACATTCCGTTCGTGAAATACGGCGGCCTCAAGTTCCTCGAGGCCTCGCATGTCAAAGACCTGCTCGCGGTGCTGCGCTTCGCAGAAAACCCGCGCGGGCGCATGGCGGGTTTTCGCGTGACGCAGCTCATTCCGGGCATCGGGCCCGCCACGGGTGCCCGACTGCTCGAAGCCATGGACCAGGCGGCCGATCCGGCCGCGGCCGTGCGCGACTTCGTGCCGCCCGCCGCGGCGCGCGCCGAATGGGCGGTGTTCGCCGAGGCCTATGCCGCGCTGCGAGCGCCCTCGCTGCCCTGGCCCGCCGATGTCGACTTGGCGGTTCGCTGGTACTTGCCGCACCTGGAGCGGCTGTATGACGACCCCTCGGGCGTGCGGCGCGGCGACATCGAACAGCTCGCGCGGCTTGCGGCGGGCTACGGCTCGCGCGAACGCTTCCTGACCGAGCTCACGCTCGATCCACCCGAAGCCACGAGTGACAGGCCCGGGCCGCCGCTGCTCGACGAGGACTACCTGATCCTCTCGACCATCCATTCGGCCAAGGGGCAGGAGTGGAACTCGGTGCATGTGCTCAACGTGGTCGACGGCTGCCTGCCGGCCGACGTGGCGCAGAGCGCGCACGAGCTCGAAGAGGAACGGCGCCTGCTCTACGTGGCGATGACCCGCGCGCGCGACCACCTGCATTTGCTGGTGCCGCAGCGGTTTTACGTCACGCAGCAGGCAGTGCGCGGCGACCGGCACCTCTATGCCAACCGCACGCGCTTCATCTCCGAGCGCGATCTTGCGGGCTTCGAGCAGCAGACCTGGCCGCCCCCGCCGGAGCGGCCACCCGCCGTGCCGCCGCCCGCCGCGGTCATCGATCTGCGCAACCGCATGCGCGCCGCCTGGAACTGAAACAAGGCCCGGCCCGCCTGTAACCGGGCGGGGACGCAGCGCGACCCCCTGGGCAACTCAGGTATTGCAATACCGTGACAGCTTGGGCATAGTGAATCGACCTTCTCCTCTTTCTTCTCTTTCTCTCCCCCGCACCCATTTCATCTGTATGTCGCCGGCCACGCTTCATTCCGGAGTGCTGGTCATTTCCCCAACCGTCAATTCCAGGAGGTCTTTCATGAATTTGACGATCAGCGGTCATCACCTCGACGTCACACCTGCCTTGCGCACTTACGTCACGAGCAAGCTGGACCGGATCACCCGGCATTTCGACCAGGTGGTCGATGTCAAGGTGATCCTTACGGTGGAAAAGCAGAAGGAAAAGGAACGCCGGCAAAAGGCGGAATGCAACATTCACGTCAAGGGCAATGACATGTTCGCGGAATCGAGCCACGCTGATCTCTACGCCGCGGTCGATGAGCTGGTCGACAAGCTCGACCGGCAAGTGGTTCGCCACAAGGACCGCCTGCAAGACCACCATCACGCGGCGCCCAAGCGCGTGATGTAAAGGCAGGGTTCCGGCCTCTGGCCGGCCTGCGCAAGCCGCCTTCGGGCGGCTTTTGCGTTTTATTACGTCTTTTCGGCCCTTGATCCACGGGCTCCTGGGCAACATGTAGATAAAAAGTAAGTAACCGGACTGGGGGTTTTTACCAAGCAGGTGCATAATCGCCCCCGCCCCGCACCCACCATGAATCGCCTCGCGTCCATCCTGCCGCCCGCTCAAGTCCTCGTGAGCGTTGACGCTACGAGCAAGAAGCGTGCTTTCGAAGAAGCAGGCTTGTTGTTCGAGAGCCTTCACGGCCTGGGCCGTGCCCTGATCACCGACAGCCTGTTTGCGCGCGAGCGCCTGGGCTCCACCGGGCTCGGCCACGGGGTTGCCATTCCGCATGGCCGGATCAAGGGCCTCAAGGCTCCCATGGCCGCCGTCTTTCAGCTGGCAAACCCGATCGGGTTCGACGCGCCGGACGAGCAACCCGTCGGCCTCCTCATCTTTCTGCTGGTGCCCGAAGCGGCCACCCAGAAGCACCTTGAAATCCTCTCCGAAATTGCCGAGCTGCTGAGCGACGCCGGCCTGCGCGAACAGATCAAGTCGAGCACCGACGCCGCCGCGCTGCACGGGCTCATTGCCGGCTGGCAGTCCACGCAAGTCGCGTAGAGGTGCTTCCCGCACCCTTCAGAGGCCGCAGCAGCGGCCCCGCAGCGCCGGTTCCGGGTTATTCTGGCCTGCTCCAACACTAGGCGCTGAGCGCCATCTCCCGCACGCATGAAGCCGACCGTCATCAGCGCCGATGCCATGTTCGAGGAATTCCGCGGCTCGCTCCGCTGGGAGTGGCTCGCAGGGCTCGGCGCCTCCGAACGCCAATTCGACCCCGAAGTCATCAGCCGCGCCCAGTCGGCGGCCGACCTGGTCGGTTACCTCAACTACATCCACCCGTACCGCGTGCAGATCCTGGGCGCCCGCGAGGTGGCCTACCTGACGCGCGGCAGCCAGGAAGACTGCGCCCGGCGCATTGCCCGCATCGTCACGCTGGAGCCGCCGATGCTGGTATTGGCCGACGGCCAGGCCGCACCGGACGAACTGCTATCGATTTGCGAGCGCGCCCAGCTGCCGCTGTTCGCCACCCGCGAATCGTCGGCCTTCGTGATCGACCTGCTGCGGGCCTACCTGTCCAAGCATTTCGCCGAACGCACCTCGATGCACGGCGTGTTCATGGACATCCTGGGCATGGGCGTGATGATCACCGGCGAATCGGGGCTAGGCAAAAGCGAACTCGGGCTGGAGCTGATTTCGCGCGGCAACGGCCTGGTCGCCGACGACGCGGTCGATCTTTACCGTATCAACCAGAACACCATCGAGGGGCGCTGCCCCGACCTGCTGCTCAACCTGCTGGAGGTGCGCGGCATCGGCCTGCTGGACATCCGCGCGATCTTCGGCGAGACGGCGGTGCGCCGGAAGATGCGGCTCAAGCTCATCGTGCACCTGGTGCGGCGCGACAGCTTCGAGCGCGACTACGAGCGCATGCCTTCCGCGCCGCTCACGCAGGACGTGCTGGGCATTCCGGTGCGCAAGGTCATCATCCAAGTGGTGGCCGGGCGGAACATCGCCGTGCTGGTGGAGGCTGCGGTGCGCAATTCGATCCTGCAGCTGCGCGGCATCGACACCTATGCCGACTTCGTGGCGCGCCACCACAAGGCCATGGAAAGCGGCCGCGACGGGGACTGACCGAGCGATGCGGCCGCCGCCGGGCCGCCCCAAGGCGGTCCGCGCCTCCCCTCGGGGGGTGGAGTTACACGCAGCGAAGCGAAGTGAAAAGCCGGGGGGCTAACGCTTGCTGACGCAATCGGCGCAGAGGCCGTACAGCGACATGGCGTGGTCCTGCAGGATCCAGCCCTTGTCCTTGGCAATCATCTGCTGGCGGCGCTCGATCTCGGCGTCGTAGAACTCTTCCACCTTGCCGCATGACGTGCAGATCAGGTGGTCGTGGTGCGTGCCCTCGTTGAGTTCGTACACCGCCTTGCCGCTTTCGAAGTGGCTGCGCTCGAGGATGCCGGCCTGTTCGAACTGCGTCAGCACGCGGTAGACGGTGGCCAGGCCGATGTCGGAGTGCTCGTTCAAAAGCACGCGAAACACGTCTTCGGCCGTCATGTGGCGCTGGCTGCCGGTCTGGAAGATCTCCAGGATCTTCAGGCGTGGCAATGTGGCCTTGAGGCCGGTATTCTTGAGTTCGTCGATATTGGCCATGATGGTTCCTGCGCCCGGTCTGCGGACAGGCCCCCAAGGGGCCAGCCGCTACAATGGCCGATCATATCGCTACCCCTCTTTTCTCCCATGCCTGCCATTCTCCAACGCCGTCCCTGGCTGCTGGCCGCGGCCGTCGCAGCGACGTTCTGCCTCAGCGCCTGCAGCGGTTTCAGCGATCGCACGCGGGGTGCGCTTGCGGCCATCACGCCCTACAAGGTCGAAGTGGTCCAAGGCAATTTCGTGTCCAAGGAACAGGTCGAGGCGCTCAAGCCCGGCATGTCGCGCCAGCAAGTGCGTGAAATCCTCGGCACTTCCCTCCTGACCGACGTCTTCCACAAGGACCGCTGGGACTACGTCTTCACCATCAAGCGCCAGGGCGTCGACCCGCAGGAACGCCGCCTCACGGTCTTCTTCAAGGGCGAGCTGCTCGACCGCTTCGAGGGCGACCCCATGCCGAGCGAAGAAGAATTCGTTGCCACGCTCGACACCCGCAAGAAGAGCGGCAAGGTTCCGCCGCTCGAGGCGTCGGAAGAAGAGCTGAAGAAATTCGCGCCCAAGGAAGACAGCAGCAAGAAGGCC
The DNA here is from genome assembly GCF_037203865.1 of Variovorax sp. CCNWLW186. Lineage (NCBI taxonomy): Bacteria > Pseudomonadati > Pseudomonadota > Betaproteobacteria > Burkholderiales > Comamonadaceae > Variovorax > Variovorax sp. CCNWLW186. Next base: position 83,081 of record NZ_JBBCBO010000005.1, read on the forward strand.
GAGGCGACCGCTGCTGCCCCCAACCTGCCGCCGCTGCCGGCGGCGTATCCCCCGCTCGAAGCGGCGCGCTGAGCACGCGCCAACCAGCGAGGGCGGGCGCACCCGCCGAGTCAGGCGGGCGCGTGCCGGTCTCCATGCCCTATTTCGAAGGCTGAACCTGCGTGACTGAATCCATTTCTTCTCCCATTTCCGAGTCTTCCACGCCCGCCCTCCGGCGCGTTGCGATTGCCGGGGCCTCGGGCCGCATGGGCCGCATGCTGGTCGAGGCGGTGCGCGAGGCGCAGGATTGCCGCCTTGCCGGCGCTCTCGACATGGCGGGCAGCGACGCCATCGGCGCCGACGCGGCCGCTTTCCTCGGCTTCACGAGCGGCGTGCCGATCGTCTCCGACCTGCGAACCGGCCTGCAGGACGCGCAGGTGCTCATCGACTTCACGCGCCCTGAAGGCACGCTCGCGCACCTGGCCATCTGCCGTGAACTCGGCGTGCAGGCCGTGATCGGCACCACCGGCTTCAGCGATGCGCAAAAGGCCGAAATTGCCGAGATCTCGAAAGACATCGCGATCATGGTTTCGCCCAACATGAGCGTGGGCGTCAACGTCACCTTCAAGCTGCTCGAAATGGCGGCCAAGGCCATGTCGACCGGCTACGACATCGAGATCATCGAGGCGCACCACCGCCACAAGGTCGATGCGCCCTCGGGCACCGCGCTCAAGATGGGCGAAGTCATTGCCGATGCGCTGGGCCGCGACCTGAAGGAATGCGCCGTCTACGCGCGCGAAGGCATCACCGGTGAGCGCGACCCCTCCACCATCGGCTTCTCGGCCATCCGCGGCGGCGACATCGTCGGTGACCACACCGTGCTGTTCGCCGGCACCGGCGAGCGCATCGAAATCACCCATAAGTCCGCCAGCCGCGTGACCTACGCACAGGGCGCGCTGCGCGCCGTGCGCTTCCTGGCCGGCCAGAAGTCGGGCCTGTTCGACATGTTCGACGTGCTCGGTCTCCGCTGAAAAACACGATGAGCGTGCTCGAACTGCTGACCCAGGGCGACGGCGTCAGCCGCTCGGTGGCCGCGCTGCTGCTCGCCATGTCGATCTCGAGCTGGGTCGTCATTCTCTGGAAAGCCTGGTTGCTGCGCGGCGGCACGCGCGACGTGCTGCGCAGCATTGCGGCGTTCTGGCAATCGACCACGCTGGCCGATGCGGAGCAGCGGCTCAAGGCCTTCGACCGCGCCACGCTGGTGCTGCCCGCGGTGAGCGCCATCAAGAATGCAGCCGCCGACGTGAACAGCGCAACCCTCGGCGCCACCGGCGACCGCAACCAGCGCCTCACGCGGGCCCTGCGCGAGGCACTGCATGGTGCGCTGCGCCGCCTGCAGTCCGGCCAGATCCTGCTGGCCACGGTCGGCGCCACCGCCCCGTTCGTCGGCCTGCTCGGCACGGTGTGGGGCATCTACGGCGCGCTCTCGGGCATTGCGGGCCAATCGGGCGGCTTCACCATCGACAAGGTCGCGGGCCCGGTGGGCGAGGCGCTGGTGATGACGGCTTTCGGCTTGGCCGTAGCCATTCCGGCCGTGCTCGCCTACAACGTGTTCGGCCGCGTCATCGGCCGGGTCGAGGCCGAGCTCGAGGGCTTTGCGCACGACCTGCTCGGCAGCTTCGGCAGCGCGCCGGCACCGGCCGCACCGCCGCCCGCAAGGCCGATGCCGGTTTCGGCCTGATCGAACGGGACTCGGCACACCATGGCCTTCGGTCGCACCTCGCTCGGCAGCAGTGCCGCTGGCGGTGGGCGCGCGACAGGCGCCGGCGGACAGCGGCCGCTGTCCGACATCAACGTCACGCCGCTGGTCGACGTGATGCTGGTGCTGCTGGTGATCTTCATCATCACCGCGCCGCTCATGGCGAGCTCGATCAAGCTCGACCTGCCCCAGACCAATGCCGGCCAGCCCAACGACACGCCCAAGTTCGTGAGCGTGTCGGTCGATTCATCGGGCAAGGTCTTCTTCAACGACCAGGCGGTTACCGATGAAGAGCTGGCCGCCCGGCTGCAGAAAGCCACTGCCGACAGCAAGGACACCGAGGTGCAGCTGCGCGCCGACCAGACCGTACCCTACGGCAAGGTCGTGGCGCTGATGGGCATTGCGAACAAGGCGGGCTTGAGCCGCATCGGGTTTGTGACCGAGGCCGAGGCGGCGCCGGCAAAACCGCGCTGAGTGGCTTTGCTCCTTCCCCCTTTGGGGGAAGGTTGGGATGGGGGCACAGCGGCTTCCGATTCACGGCAGTGGTTCATTGAGCGCCGTCGTGCCCCGACCCCGGCCCTCCCCCAGCGGGGGAGGGAGAAAGACGAAGACTCAGCCCAGCACCACCGGCTTGGTACGCCAGATTTCATGCGCGTACTGCGCAATGGTGCGGTCCGATGAAAACGCGCCCATGCCCGCCACGTTCAGGATCGCCATGCGCGTCCATGCGTCCGAGTCGCGGTAGAGCGCATCGACCTCGGCCTGCTTTGCGACGTAGCTCGCGTAGTCGGCCAGCAGCAGGTAGTGGTCGCCCCAGTTCACCAGCGCATCGAAGATGCCCTGGTAGCGCGCCGTCTCTCCGTGCGAGAAGGCGCCGTCGCGAATCGCATCGAGCACGCGCTTGAGCTCGGGGTTGGCCTCGTAGATGTCGCGCGGCTGGTAGCCGTGCGCGCGAATGTCGGCCACTTCGGGCGTGGTGTTGCCGAAGATGAAGATGTTCTCCGCGCCCACGTTGTCGCGCATCTCCACGTTGGCGCCGTCCAGCGTGCCGATGGTGAGCGCCCCGTTGAGCGCGAACTTCATATTGCCGGTGCCCGAGGCCTCGGTGCCCGCCGTCGAGATCTGCTCCGACAGATCGGCCGCGGGCATGATCACCTCGGCCAGGCTCACGCTGTAGTTCGGCAGGAACACCACCTTCAGCAGCTTGCCGACGCGGCTGTCGTTGTTGATGGTGCTCGCCACGTCGTTGATCAGCCGGATCACGAGCTTGGCCATCTGGTAGGCCGATGCCGCCTTGCCGGCGAACACCACCACGCGCGGCACGATGTCGACGGTTCCGCCCGCGGCCTGCGCATCGAGGATGCGGTGGTAGCGCGTGATCACGTGCAGCACGTTGAGCAGCTGCCGCTTGTATTCGTGGATGCGCTTCACCTGCACGTCGAACATCGCGTCGGTGTCGAGCACCAGGCCCATGTGCTGTTCGACCCAGTTGGCCAAGCGCAGCTTGTTCTCGCGCTTGGCATGGCGAAAGGCGCGCGCAAAGGGCGGCTGCACCGCCATCGGCCGCAGCGCCTCCAGCTGCGAAAGGTCGCGCCGCCAGCCTTTGCCCAGGCGCTGGTCGAGCAGGCTCGCGAGCGGCGGGTTGGCCTGCGCAAGCCAGCGCCGCGGCGTCACGCCATTGGTCTTGTTGTTGAAGCGCTCCGGAAAGATCTTCGCGAAGTCGGCAAAGATCGATTGCTTCATGAGCTCCGAATGCAGGCCCGACACGCCGTTGATCGAATGGCTGGCAAGCACCGCCACGTACGCCATGCGCACGCGGCGCTCGCCCGCCTCGTCGACCAGCGAGAGCCGGCGCAGCAGCTCCACATCGTTGCCGGCCTTCTGCGTCACGGCCGCGAGAAACTTCGCGTTCATGTCGTAGATGATCTGCAGGTGCCGCGGCAGGATGCGGCCCAGCATCTCGACCGGCCATGTCTCCAGCGCCTCGTGCATGAGCGTGTGGTTGGTGTAGCTGAACACCTTCTGCGTGTGGGCCCAGGCCACGTCCCACGCCAGCCCATGCTCGTCGAGCAACAGGCGCATGAGCTCGGGCACCGCGAGCACCGGGTGCGTGTCGTTCAGGTGAATGCTCACCTTGTCGGCCAGCTGGTCGAAGGTCTTGTGGTTGCGCAGGTACCGCCGCAGCAGGTCTTGCACGCTGGCGCTGCAGAAAAAGTATTCCTGGTGCAGCCGCAGCTCGCGGCCCGAGGGCGTGGAGTCGTCGGGGTAGAGCACGCGCGACACGTTTTCCGAGTGGTTCTTGCTTTCCACCGCCGCCATGTAGTTGCCGCGGTTGAAGGCCGAGAGGTCGATCTCCTCGGTGGCGCGCGCCGACCACAGCCGCAGCGTGTTGGTGGCCTGCGTGCCGTAGCCGGGAATGATGGTGTCGTAGGCCACGGCCAGCACGTCGTGCGTGTCGACCCAGTCGGCCGCGCCGTAGGGAGCGTTGGTGCCTTCGCGCCTTTGCACGTGGCCGCCGAAGCGCACGCGGTAGTTCACCTCGGGCCGCTGAAACTCCCACGGGTTGCCGCGCGTGAGCCAGTAGTCGGGCGTTTCCACCTGCTGGCCGTCGACGATGCGCTGGCGGAACATGCCGTATTCATAGCGGATGCCGTAGCCCATGCCCGGCACGCCGAGCGTGGCCATCGAGTCGAGAAAGCAGGCCGCGAGCCGGCCGAGGCCGCCGTTGCCCAGCGCCGCGTCGGGCTCGCGCTCGGACAACGCCGCCATGTCGACGCCGAAGTCGGCGAGCGCATCGCGCACCGTGTCGTACAGGTCGACCGCCAGCAGCGCATTGGTGAAGGTGCGCCCGATCAGGAACTCCATCGAGAGGTAGTAAACGCGCTTCAGGTCTTGCGCGTAGTTGGCGCGCGTGGTCGCCATCCAGCGCTCGACCAATTGGTCGCGCACCGCCATCGAGGTGGCAATCAGCCAGTCGTCCTGGCTAGCCGCCACGGGGTCTTTGCCGACGGCGTAGATCAGCTTGTTGGCGACTGCGCGCTTGAAGGCGGCCACGTCGCGGTCGGGATGGTCATAGGCGAAGTCTTTGATGGTCATGGGCTTCGGTCAATGGTTGTGGGTTGTGCGCCGTGGCGCAATCAGGTGGCCGCGGGCTCGAGCGCCTGCCGGTACACCTCGATGTATTGGGCGGCTGCGGTGGCCCAGTCTGCAGGGCGCCGCATGGCGTTGCCGCGCACCCGCCGCCAGTCCGGCGCGCGCTGGTAAAGAGCGAAGGCGCGCCGCAGCGCGCGGTTGTAGTCGGCGGCGTCGAAGCGGTCGAACACGAAGCCGGTGGCGTCGCCGCTGGCCAGGTCTTCGAGCGTGCAGTCGACCACTGTATCGGCCAGGCCGCCGACGCGGCGCACCAGCGGCAGGCTACCGTATTTCAGGCCGTACATCTGCGTGAGGCCGCAGGGCTCGAAAAGCGAAGGCACCAGCGTCACGTCGCCGCCGCCGAAGAGCTGGTGCGCCAGCGATTCGTTGTAGCCGATGGTGACGCTGATCGACTGCGGCGCCGCTGCCGCGCGCTGGCGAAAGGCTTCTTCGAGCCAGGCTTCGCCGCTGCCCAGCAACGCAAGCTGCCCGCCTTCGGCCAGCAGGGCGTCGAGTCCGCCGAGCACCAGGTGCAGGCCTTTCTGTTCGGTGAGCCGGCTCACGAGGATGAAGAGCGGCACATCGGCGCGCACGGCCAGCCCCAACTGATGCTGCAGCACCGCCTTGCAGCGCGCCTTGCCCGCCATGTGGCGGCCTTCGGGCGTGTGATAGCCCTGCACCAGCGCCGTGTCGATGGCCGGGTTCCAGACCTTGTCGTCCACCGCGTTGAGGATGCCGGTGAGCACATTGCCGCGCAGGCGCAGCAGGCCGTCGAGCCCGAAGCCCTGCTCGGGCGTCTGGATCTCGCGGGCGTAGGTCGGGCTCACGGTGGTCAGGCGGTCGGCAAAGTAGAGGCCGCCTTTCATGAACGACACCTGGCCGTGGTATTCGAGCCCGTTCATGTGGAATGCCGGCCCCGGCAGGCCCAGGTCGGCAAAGTTCCATGGCGCCGAAATGCCCTGGTAGGCCAAGTTGTGCACCGTGAACACGCTGCCCACGCGGGGCGCACCGGCTTGCCGCGCAAAGTGCAGGTAGGCCGGTGCCAGGCCCGCATGCCAGTCGTGCGCATGCACGACCTCGGGCTGCCACGTGGGGTCGAGCCCCTGTGCCAGCTGCGCCGCCGCCCAGCCCAGCAATGCGAATCGGCGATGGTTGTCGCCGTAGGGCTGGCGCGTGGCGTCTTCGTAGGGGTTGCCGGGCCGGTCGTACAGCGCCGGCGCATCGATCACGTAGGCGGGAATCGGCGGGTTGCCGTCGATGGCAATGCGCCCCGCTAGCAGGGCGAAGCGTTCGCCCCACGGCGCGGCAAGCTCCCCCACCAGAGCCAGGTCGCGCACGCCGGCCACAATGGCCGGAAAGCCGGGCAGCAGCACCCGCGCGTCCTGCCCCGCGGCCATGAGGGCGATCGGCAACGCGCCCGCCACGTCGGCAAGGCCGCCGGTCTTGAGCAGGGGAAAGAGTTCGGCGCTGACCTGGAGTATTCGCATCGTGGAGCGGTGCGGCCTCAGGCAGCCAGTCGCTTGAGCATTTCGCGCGTGACCAGCACCACGCCAGTTTCGGTGCGCTCGAAGCGGGCGGCATCGGCGGCGGCATCCTCGCCGATCACCATGTCGTCGGGAATCACGCAGCCGCGGTCGATCACAACCTTGCTGAGCCGGGCGCCGCGGCCCACCTCGACATCGGGCAGCAGCACCGCCTCGTTGATTTCGCAGAACGAATGGATGCGCACGCCCGAGAACAGCACCGAGCTGCTGACCTTGGAGCCCGAGACGATGCAGCCGCCCGAGACGATGGTGTTGACGGTCATGCCGTGCTTGCCGTCCCGGTCGAGCACGAACTTGGCCGGCGGCAGTTGCCGCTGGTAGGTCCAGATGGGCCAGTCTGTGTCATAGATGTCGAGCTCGGGGGTGATCGAGGCCAGATCGAGGTTGGCTGCCCAGAATGCATCAATCGTGCCCACGTCGCGCCAGTAGGCCTTGGCGTCGGGCCCGCGCGAGGCGCGGGTGACGCACGACATGCCGAACGGATGCGCCAGCGCACGGCCCTGCGCCACGGCGCGCGGGATGATGTCCTTGCCGAAATCGTGGCTCGAATCGGGGTTGGCGGCGTCTTCCTCGAGCAGCTGGTAGAGGTATTCGGAGTCGAACACGTAGATGCCCATGCTGGCCAGTGCCAGGTCGGGGTGGCCCGGCATCGCGGGCGGATCGGCGGGCTTTTCGAGAAAGGCGGTGATCTGCCGGCCGTCGTCGATGGCCATCACGCCGAAGGCCGTGGCTTCCATGCGCGGCACCTCGATGCAGCCGACCGTGCAGCCCAGGCCGCGCTCGGCATGGTCCTTGACCATGATCGAGTAGTCCATCTTGTAGATGTGGTCGCCGGCCAGCACCACCACGTAGTCATGCTTGGTCGAGCGGGTCTGGATGATGTCCAGGTTCTGGAACACCGCATCGGCCGTGCCGCGGTACCAGTGCTCGTCGCCCGTGCGCTGCTGCGCGGGCAGCACGTCGACCATTTCGTTCAGCTCGGCGCGCAGAAAGCTCCAGCCGCGCTGCAGGTGGCGCATGAGCGAGTGCGACTTGTACTGCGTGACCACCGCCATGCGCCGGATGCCGGAGTTGAGGCAATTCGACAGCGCGAAGTCGATGATGCGGAATTTGCCGCCGAAGTAGACCGCCGGCTTGGCGCGCCGGTCGGTCAGCTGCTTCAGGCGCGAGCCGCGCCCGCCGGCCAATACCAGCGCGATGGTGCGGCGAACCAGTTGATGCGCCTGCAGGGGCGCTTGCGGCGTGCTGTTGTTGTCCATTTGGGTCTCCGTTCGTTGTCGGGTCGTCTCGTCGTCATCAGGGTTTCCGCAATCAGCCTAGCACCGTGCCGCACGGCTGGCTCCTACGTTCTTGCAATCCACAGGCTCGAATGAGGCACTTCCACTGTGTCCGCACGGGTCCGGTCTGGGTTGCTACCGGCGTCCGCCTCGGGGTCGGTCGCGAGCCGGCAGCGCCACGCACCGGAAGGCAGCGCGAATGAAACAGCTTGCGGCCCCGCATTCACCAGTACCAGCCAGTCCGGCCCATCCGTTGCCGCGGCCTCGAAAAGGATTGCAAGCGCCGTGCCGTGGTTCCAATCGGCTTCCTGCATGGGCGATCCGTCGGGCCGCAGCCAGCGGATGCCCGGTGTTCCCGGTGCCGGCCGCGCCGGCCACCACCGCGTGCTGCGCAGCGCGGGCGCTTCGCGGCGCAGGGCGATGAGCCGCGCAACGAAGGCGCTCAGTCGGGCGGCGTCGCTTGCGGGTTCGTGCGTGCCGATCCACGCGAGCCATGTGGTTTCGTTGTCCTGGCAATAGGCGTTGTTGTTGCCTTGCTGGGTGTGACCGAGCTCGTCGCCGGCCAGCAGCATGGGCGTGCCTTGCGAGAGCAGCAGCGTGGCGAGCAGCGCCCGCTGCAGCCGGCCGCGTTCGGCCAGCACCGCGGGGTCGTCGCTCGGTCCTTCGACCCCGAAGTTGTTGCCCAGGTTGTGGGCATGGCCGTCGCGGTTGTTCTCGCCGTTGGCCAGGTTGTGCCGCTCCTCGTAGCTCAGCAGGTCGCGCAGCGTGAAGCCGTCGTGCGCCGTGATGAAGTTGACGCTGGTGGTCGGTGCGCGGCCGTGGTGGGCGAACTGCGCGCTCGAGGCGGTGAAGCGATGCGCAAAATCGCCGAGGCCCGCTGCGCCCCCGCGCCCTTGCCGCAGCCAGAAGCCGCGCTGCGTGTCGCGATAGCGGTCGTTCCACTCGAGCCAGCCCGGCGGAAATTCGCCCAAGCGGTAGCCGCCCGCGCCGATGTCCCAGGGCTCCGCGATCAGCAGCGTGCGCGAGAGCACCGGGTCTTGCGCAACGGCCGCAAAGAAGGGCGCGCGCGGGTCGAAGTTGCCATCGGCACCGCGCCCCAGCACCGATGCCAGGTCGAAGCGGAAGCCATCGACGCCGAGCTCGCAAACCCAATGGCGCAGGCTGTCCATCACCAACTGCAGCACGCGCGGCTCGGCCAGGTTCAGGCAGTTGCCGCAGCCGGTCCAGTTGGCATACAGCGCGCGGTCGTCCGAACGCAGGTGGTAGTACAGCGCGTTGTCGATGCCGCGCAGCGAGAGCGTGGGGCCGAACTCGTCGGTCTCGGCGCTGTGGTTGTAGACCACGTCGATCACCAGCTCCATGCCGCGCGCGTGCACCGCGTCGGCCATGGCGCGGAACTCGCTGGCCGGCGTGGTGCCCGGGCGGCCGCTCCAGTAGCGCGCCTCGGGCGCAAACCAGCCGATGGTGTTGTAGCCCCAGTAGTTGCTGAGGCCCATGGCGAGCAGCCGCTGCTCGTCGGCGCGGTGCTGCACGGGCATCAGGCTCAGCGTGGTGACGCCGAGGCCCTGCAGATGGTCGAGCACCGCGGGCTCGGCCAGGCCGGCATAGGTGCCGCGCAATGCGGCGGGCACGGCGGGGTGCAGCCGGGTCTGTCCCCGCACATGCAATTCGTAGAGCACGCGCTCGCCGGCCGGAATGCGAGCATGGCCTGGGGCGGCCGCCGTGCTGCCGGCCGCCGCCACGCGGGCCTTGAGCGCCACGGCGGCGTTGTCCCGCGTATTCCTTTGGTCCGGGCTCGCAGGGTCATGCCCCAGGAACAGGTCGCTGCCGTCGTATGCGCCGACGATCTCGCGCGCATACGGATCGAGCAGCACCTTGGCGGCATTGAATCGCTGCCCCTCGTGCGGCGCCCAGGGGCCGTGCACGCGAAAGCCGTAGACCAGCCCGGCGCGACCGCTCGGCAGCAGGCCGTGCCAGACACCGTCGGTGAAGGCGGGCAGCCGGATGCGCTGCTGCTCGTTGCGGCCCGTCGCGTCGAACAGGCAAAGCTCGACAGCCTCGGCGTTCGGCGCCACGAGCGCAAAGTTCACGCCGTTCGGCGAAAGCGTTGCACCAAGGGGGAAAGGGGAGCCCGTATTCAGCATCGTTTCAAGCCAATACCCACATCACGGTGGCCAAGGGCGGCACGCTGATTTCGATCGCATGGTCCTTGCCGTGCCAGCGGGTCGATGAACTCTCGACCACGCCATTGCCCACGCCGCTGCCGCCGTACACCGCGGCATCGGTGTTGATGGCCTCGCGGTATGCGCCCGCCGCGGGCACCCCCAGCCGATAGCCGTGCCGAGGCAGCGGCGTGAAGTTGCACACCGCCACCACGAACGAGCCGTCGCGCGCCCGGCGCACGAAGGCGAACACCGACTGGTCGGCATCGTCGTGCACGATCCACTCGAAGCCGGGTCTTTCGGTGTCGAGCTCGTACAGGGCAGGGAAGTGCCGGTACACGTTGTTGAGATCGCGCACCAGACGGCGCACCCCCTGGTGCATCGGGTGCTCCAGCAGGTGCCAGTCCAGGCTGCGGTCGGCGTTCCATTCGGCCACCTGCGCGAATTCGCTCCCCATGAAGAGCAGCTTCTTTCCCGGATAAGCCCAGAGGTAGCCGTAGAGATTGCGCAGCCCCGCGAACTTCTGCCATTCGTCGCCGGGCATGCGCCCGAACATCGAGCCCTTGCCGTGCACCACCTCGTCGTGCGACAGCGGCAGCACGAAGTTCTCGCTGTGCGCGTACATCAGCCCGAAGGTGATCTGCTGGTGATGGTGCTTGCGGTGGACCGGGTCGGTGCCCGCATAGGCGAGCGTGTCGTTCATCCAGCCCATGTTCCACTTGTAGTGAAAGCCCAGGCCGCCGTCCTCGGGCGGCCGCGTCACGCCCGGAAAACTCGTCGACTCCTCGGCCAGCGTGATGGCGCCCGGCCGCTCCACGCCCACCACGTGGTTCATGCGCCGCAGGAAGCCGATGGCCTCGAGGTTCTCGCGTCCGCCGTAGGCGTTGGGCACCCACTCGCCGGGCTTGCGGCTGTAGTCGCGGTAGAGCATGGAGGCGACCGCATCGACGCGCAGGCCGTCCACGCCGTAGCGTTCGAGCCAGTACAGCGCATTGCCGACCAGGTAGTTGCGCACCTCCGTGCGCGCGTAGTTGAAGATGAGCGTCTTCCAGTCGTTGTGAAAGCCTTCGCGCGGGTCGGCATATTCGTAGAGCGCGGTGCCGTCGAAGCGGCCGAGGCCGTGTGCATCGGTGGGGAAGTGCGCGGGCACCCAATCGAGGATCACGCCAAGCCCCGCCGCATGCGCTGTTTCGACAAAGTGGCGAAAGTCGCCCGGCGTGCCGAAGCGCGAGGTGGGTGCATACAGGCCGATGGGTTGGTAGCCCCACGAGCCGTCGAACGGATGCTCGCTCACCGGCAGCAGCTCGATGTGCGTGAAGCCCATGTCGCGCGCATAAGGCACCAGCGTGTCGGCCAGCTCGCGGTAGTCCAGCCATTCGTGCCCGTTCTTGCGGCGCCATGAGCCCAGGTGCACTTCGTAGATGCTGATCGGCACATGGCGGCTGTTGGCCGCCGCCCGCTCGGGCGGCATGGCCACCGGCGCGGGCAGCGGTGCCACCACGCAGGCGGTTTCAGGCCGCAGGCGCGAAGAAAAGGCGAACGGGTCGGCCTTGCGCAGCACCTCGCCTTCGGACGAAAGAATCTCGAACTCGTAGCTGTCGCCGGTGGCCACGTGCGGCGCAAAGATTTCCCACACGCCGCACTCGCGACGCAACCGCATCATGTGGCGCCGGCCGTCCCAGTTGTTGAAGTCGCCCACCACCGACACGCGCCGCGCGTTGGGCGCCCACACCGCGAAGGCCACGCCCTTCACGCCGTCCATCTCGCGCAGGTGGGCGCCCAGACGTTCCCAGGGCCGCAGGTGCGTGCCCTCGGCCAGCAGCCACACATCGGTTTCGCCGAGCACGAATGGAAAGCGGTAAGGGTCTTCGAGCCGCGAGGTGTGCGTGCCCCAGTCGACCTGGAACGAATAGCCCAACAGCGCCTCCGCTGCCGGCACCAGGCCCGAAAAGATGTCGGTGCCGTCTTGCCGGGCGAGCATGGCCAGCGGCCAGCCCGTGCGCGTGTGCATCACCGCCACGCTGTGCGCGCCGGGCAAGAGCGCACGCACCTGCAGGCCGTCCCGTGTCTCGTGCGGCCCGAGCACCGCGAACGGGTCGCCGTGTTCGGCGCGCATCAGTGCGCGCGCTTCGCGTTCGGGCAGCAGCATCGGTGGCATGTTCTTCACATTTGCTCTTCGCTGGCGGGGCGGCCGAAAAAGACACCATAGGGTGGCAGCGTCAGCATGCTGCTGTCGCCGCGTGCTTGCACGCGGGCCCCGGCCTGCGGCGAATGCGGATGCCCCGGCAACGGCACGAGCGCCTCGCGCAGCGCGACCGAAACGGATTCGTCTCCCAGGTTGAAGAGCGCCTGCAGCGACTGATTGCCCTCGCGCCGCTCGAACCACAGCACCGGCTCGGGCGCATCGAAGAAAGCGATGCTGCCCGTGCGCAGCAGCGGCTGCGTGCGGCGCCAGTGCAGCAGCGCGCGGCTGAATGCGAGCATCGAATCGGGATCGGTCGATTGGCGATCGACCGCCAGCGGCAGGTGGCGGCCATGGACCGGCAGCCAGGGCCCGCCGGTGGTGAACCCGGCATGAAGCTCGTCGGCCTTCCAGGGCATGGGCGTGCGGCAGCCGTCGCGGCCCTTGAACTCGGGCCAGAACGCGCGGCCGTAGGGGTCTTGCAGCAATTCGAACGGCACCTCGGCCTCGGGCAGGCCGAGTTCCTCGCCCTGGTAGATGCTGGCGCTGCCGCGCAGGGTGAGCAGCAGCGTGAGCCAGAGCCGGTCGCGCCGGGTGTCTTCGGGTTTGCCGTTGCTCCAGCGCGTGGCCACGCGGGGCACGTCGTGGTTGGAGACAGCCCAGCAGCCCCAACCACCCGTGGGTGCGAGTGCCTGGTCGAGCGTTTCGACCTGGTGGCGCAGGTGCTGCACGCTGTGGTCGGCCGTCAGCAGGCTGAAGCTGTAGGCCAGGTGCAGGCGCCGGCCGAGTTCGGTGTACTGCGCCATCACGGGCGGCGCGTTCTCGTCGCCCACCTCGCCGAGCGCGACGGCGCCGTAGCCATCGAGCAGCTTGCGCAGGTTCTCGAGAAAGAGCAGGTTCTCCATCTGGCTCTTGTCGTAGAGGTGCTGCTGCATCGCATAGGGGTTGTCCGCGCGCACGGTGCTCACCTCGTCCAGCGCGGCCGTGCTGGCCGGCGGGTTGTCGCGCAGCTGCGCATCGTGAAACTGGTGGTTGCAGGCATCGAAGCGGAAGCCGTCCACGCCGCGCTCGCACCAGAAGCGCACTTCGCCGAGCAAGGCCTCCTGCACCTCGGCGCAGTGAAAGTTGAGATCCGGCTGCTCCTTCAGAAAGCTGTGCAGGTAGTACTGCCGGCGGCGCGAGTCCCACTGCCAGGCCGAGCCGCCGAACACCGAGAGCCAGTTGGTCGGCGGCGTGCCGTCGGGCCGTGGGTCGGCCCACACGTACCAGTCGGCCTTGGGGTTATCGCGGCTCGAGCGGCTTTCGGCAAACCAGGCGTGCTGGTCGGACGTATGCGAAAGCACCTGATCGATGATGATCTTCAGGCCCAGCGAATGCGCGCGGGCCAGCATCTCGTCGAAATCGGACAGGGTGCCGAAGATCGGGTCGACGTCGCGGTAGTCGGACACGTCGTAGCCGAAGTCCTTCATCGGCGAGCGGAAGAAGGGCGACACCCAGATCGCATCGACCCCCAAGCCGGCCACGTGCTCGAGCCTGGAGGTGATGCCAGGCAGGTCGCCAATGCCATCGCCGTTGCTGTCCATGAAGCTGCGCGGATAGATCTGGTAGATCACCGCGCCGCGCCACCATTCGCTGTTGCTGCTTTGATTGCTGCGCATGCTGCCCCTGTGGTCTGAAAATCATTGTGGCATGCGAGATCCGGGCCCGGTCCATGCATGGGTCTCTCCGGTCGCGCCTGAAAAGCTTTCTACACTGGGCAGGGGTTTCATGTGAACCCCGCTCCCGTTCCCGCTCGCAAGATGACAACCGACTCCGTTCCCCTCGTACTTTCTTCTTCGCCGGAAGGCCTTGCCGCGCTCGAGCGGCGGCTTGCAAAGGATCTTGAATGCCTGGGCTGGCCTGCGCGCGCCTGGATGCCCGTTCGCGAGCACGCGGGTGAGCCGGTGCTCGACGTGGCCATCATCGGCGGCGGGCAGGCCGGGCTGGCGGCCGCCGCAGCCCTTGCGCAGCAGGGCATCCGCGCCGTGGTGTTCGACCGGTCGCCCGCAGGCAACGAAGGCCCGTGGGCCACCACCGCGCGCATGGAAACCCTGCGCTCGCCCAAGGAGCTGACCGGGCCCGCGCTCGGCCTGCCCGCGCTGACCTTCCGTGCGTGGTTCGAGGCGCAGTTCGGCGCCGAAGCCTGGGCGGCGCTGGACAAGATCCCGCGCCTGCAGTGGATGGACTACCTGGTCTGGTACCGCCGGGTGATGAACGTCGATGTGCGCAACGAAACCGCGGTCACAGGGATCAAGCCGTTGCCCAATGCGCCGCTGGTGCGGCTGGAACTGCGCACGCCCACCGGAGCGCAGCGCGTGCTGGCGCGCCGCGTGGTGCTTGCCACGGGGCGCGACGGGCTCGGCGGCCCGGCAGTTCCCGCTTTCGTCAACGCACTGCCGCGCTCGCAATGGGCGCATTCGTCCGACGCCATGGACTACGGCAAGCTGGCCGGCCTGCGCGTGGGCGTGATCGGCGCGGGCTCTTCGGCCATGGACAGCGCGGCCACCGCGCTGGAATGCGGCGCGTACAGCGTGGAGCTGCTGATCCGACGGCCCGACCTGCCGCGCGTCAACAAAGGCAAGGGCGCCGGCGTGCCGGGCCTGACGCAGGGGCACTACGACCTGCCCGATGAGCTCAAGTGGCGCATCCGCCACTACATCAACGTGGCGAACGTGCCGCCGCCGCACGGCAGCACGCTGCGCGTGTCGCGGTTTCCGAACGCATTCTTCAACTTCGGCTGCCCGGTTCTTTCGATCGAGCCGCAGGGCGCGTCGATGCGGGTGGCAACGCCGAAGGGCGATTTCGTGTTCGACTTTCTCATTGTCTCGACCGGCTTCAAGGTCGACTGGGGCAATCGGCCGGAGTTCGACGCCATCGCGCCGCATGTGCGCACATGGGGTGACCGCTTCGTGCCCGCGCCCCGCAACGAAGACCAGGAGTTGGCCGATTCGCCCGATCTCGGCCCGGTGTTCGAATTCCAGGAGCGCGCGAGGGGCGAGTGCCCGGGGCTCGACCGCATCCATTGCTTTTGCTACCCGGCGGCCTTGTCGCACGGCACGGTGTCGGGCGACATCCCCGCAATCAGCGACGGCGCCAGGCGGCTTGCGAGCGGCATGGCCAGCCTGTTCTATCGTGAAGATTTCGAGCACCACTTTGCCAACATCGAGGCCTACAGCGAGCCCGAGCTGTTCGGCGACGAGTGGGTGCCCGCGCCGCCACCGGCCGAACGCGGCTGAACCTGCAGACCCATTCAACGGATTGAATTGAACTGAAACGCATGACAACAACCTCCTACGACGCATCCACACCGCTCGACGTGGTCGACGCCTCGGTGCCGCTGGCACCAACCCAGCCCACCCGCATGCTGCGGCTGCAGCGCGACAAGGTCGTGGCGGCCACGCAGGGCAGCTACGACGCCATGTTCTCGCCCACGGTCGAAGGCCTTTCGGTGGCCGAGCGGCTGCTGGTGGCGCTGCACGCCTGCAGCGTGTCGAAAGCCGCGACGCTTGCCGCGCACTACCGCGAGCGCTTGCTGGCCGAGGGCGCGGACCGCGAGCTGGTTGCCGCCGTAGGGAGCGGCGCAGCGGTGGCGGATGCGCGCCTGCGCACGGTGCTGGCGTTCACCGCCAGCCTGATCGAGCGCCCCATCGAAGGCGACAAGGCCTCGGTCGAGGCGCTGGCCCAGGCGGGCCTTTCGACCCCTGCGATCGTCGCGCTGGGCCAGCTGATCGCCTTCTTGTCCTACCAGATACGCATGGTCGCGGGCCTGCAGGCGCTCGCAGCTTTGGAGGTGTCGCAATGACCACTCCGATTCGCATCAAAGGTTTTACCAACGAGGTGCTGAGCTGGAAGCCCTGGCTCGACCCGGTCGATGCAGCCGCCGCCACGCCGGCCCAACTGGCCGCGCTCGACGAGATGAGCCCGCAGGCGCGCACCTCGCCTTACTTTCTGATGCTGGCGCATCAGCCCGAAATGCTGCTGCAGCGCTCCATTGCCTTCAACGCGATCATGTTTGCGCCGGGCGGCATGCCGCGGGCCGAGCGCGAGCTGGGTGCCACGGTGGAATCGCGTGTCAACGGCTGCGTGTATTGCGCCTCGGTGCATGCGCAGCGCTTCGAGCAGCTGGCCAAGCGCAACGACGTGATTTCGCAGGTGTTCGAGGAGCCTGCTGGGGCGGGCACCACGGCGCGCGAAAAAGCCATCGTCGAATTTTCGATACGCCTGGGCGCCGAGCCCGACAAGGTATCGGCCGAGGACGTCCGGGCGCTGAAAGAGGTGGGACTGACCGAACTCGAGATCCTCGACCTGATCCACTCGGTGGCGCTTTTTGCCTGGGCCAACCGGCTGATGCTCAACCTGGGCGAGCCGGTCTTTCCCGAGGCAACGGCAACTTCATAGGCGGGCGAGCAGCCCGGCCACGGTTTCGCCGGCCAGCTTGAGCGGCGCCAGCAGGTCATTCTGCTGCCGATATTCGGTGCCGCTCACCAGCGAGGCGGCGTCCACGATGGTGCGCGTCGCCGGCGTGGGCACGCCGGCAATCTGCCCCAGCGCCTCGATGAAAGCCAGCCCGTAGGGCATGTCCTCGGTCACGAAGCGGGTGTCGGTGCGCACGGGCCCCGGCGGGCCGCCGCGCTTGGCATGCAGCTCGGCCGCAATGTCTTCGAGCCGTGCCGATTCCGTGCCGAAAGATCGCGCGAAGTGTTCCTCGATGGGGCCGAGCTCGATACCGAAGGCCTTGGCCACCGCTCGCCGTTCCAGGTCCAGCGCCTCGATTGCGCGGGCCACGCCGGGGGTCATGCAGTGGTACTGCGGCCAGTTTTCCGCGCGCTCGATGCGGCTCCAGTTGAAGACGGCCAGCGGGCCGTGGGACTGTGGGTTGACGTTCGCAAGCGCACTGGCGAGCGTGTTTTTCTGCGGGAAGAAGCCGTCGCCGAACAGGGCGGTGCACAGCGCAACGGCCTCCTCGAGGTTGGCACTCGGCAGGGCGGACACGCCGACCGCCTTGCGCCGGGTCATCACCCTGACCTGCGTGCCCGACTCGCGGCGCGCGGTCAGCACCGTGGTGCCGAAGCTCGCAACGGTGATCCGCAGGCCCGCGCGAAGGGCGCTTTCGTACAGATAGAGCGAAGACAGCGAGGCCATCGAGCTGACGATCACCGTCTGCCCGTCGCGCAGGAAGGGCAGCAGCGCATCCATCACGCGCTTGTGCCCATTCACCGGCAGTGCGATCAGCAGCAGGTCCGATGCAAGGCAAAGCTGGGCCGCATCGTCCGCCACTTCGACCGAGACGCTGCACGGCTGCACGCCGCTGGCTTCGAGCGGTTGCGTGCGCAAGGCCTCGGCGCCCTGGCCGCTCGGCGACCAGAGCATGGCGTCGTGCCCCACCTGCCGCAGCCACGCCGCGCTGGCGAGCGCAATCGCGCCGGCGCCGGCAATGCCGACCCGGTAGCGCTTTCCCGCAAGCTCAGTCAATCTTGATTCCGCCCTGCTTGATCACCTTCGCCCAGCGCTGGCTGTCTTCCGAAATGACCTTGCCCAGTGCCGCGCCGCCGCCGCAGGTGTTCACCGCGCCCAGTTGCGCGAAACGCTGTTTCGTTTCGGGCAGGTTGCATACCTCGACCAGCGCTGCGGAAAGCTTTTCGAGGCTGGCCGCGGGCATGCGCGCGGGGGCCATCACGCCGACCCAGACCGGCACCTCCATGCCGGCAAGGCCTGCTGCCTCGGCCACCGTCGGAGGCGTGCCGAGGCTGGGCAGCGCCGCGCGCGAGAAGGTGCCGAGCACGCGGGCCTTGCCGCTCGCGACCATCGGCTCGATGGAAGCGGCGCTGGTCACGATCAGCGCCACCTGGCCGCCCAGCAGGTCGGTGAGCGCCGGCGCCGCGCCGCGGTACGGCACATGCAGCAGGTTCACGCCGCCCGCCTGTGCGAGCAGGGCGCCCGTGAGGTGCGACACCGTGCCGTTGCCGGTCGATGCGTAGGTGACCTGGCCGGGCTTGGCCTTGGCATCGCGCAGCACGTCGGCCACGGTCTTGTAGGGGCTTTCGGTGCGCACGGCCAAGGTCATCGGCGTATCTCCGACCAGCGCCACGGGCGCGAGGTCGTGCACCGGGTCGTACGGCAGCTTGGCCTGCAGGTGGGGCGCGATGGTGATGGCGCCGCCGGTGGCCAGCAGCACGGTGGCGCCGTCGGTCGACTTGGCCACCGCATCGGCCGCCAGGATGCCGCCCGCGCCCGCCTTGTTCTCGACGATGACGCTGCCGCCCAGCTTTTCGGTGAGCTTGGCGCCCAGGTAGCGGGCAATCACATCCTGCGCGCCGCCGGGGGCGAAGGGCACGACGATGCGCAGCGGCTTGTCGTTGTTGGCCGGCTGCGCCCACAGCGGCGTGGCAGTGGCAAGGCAGGCCGCAAGCCCCAGTGCCAGGTGTTTCCAAAGCAGTTTCATGGCTTTTTCCGATCCGCGTCAGGTGGCAGGAAGTCCCGCATTTTTCGTGAAACACCGCGGAACCGGCTTTGCCGGGCCGCTGGTGTTGCCCCGGTAGGGGGTTGGCGAAGCGACACGAAGTACGCGAAGACTGGGGGCGAGTCTAGTCGGCGCGATAATCCGCCTTCCCCGGCCGCTCCGAGCCGGGCTCCTGCCGTACCGTCATGAACCCCAGCTACAAACCCAGCGACGTCGAGTCCGCTGCCCAGGCGCAATGGAGCGCCGCCGATGCCTACCGCGTCACCGAGGACGCGAGCCGCAAAAAGTATTACGCCTGCTCGATGCTGCCGTACCCCAGCGGCAAGCTGCACATGGGCCATGTGCGCAACTACACCATCAACGACATGCTCACGCGCTACCTGCGCATGAGCGGCTACAACGTGCTCATGCCCATGGGCTGGGACGCCTTCGGCCTGCCGGCCGAGAACGCGGCGCTGAAGAACGGCGTGCCGCCGGCCAAGTGGACGTACGAGAACATCGACTACATGCGCGGCCAGCTCCAGGCCATGGGCTTGGCCATCGACTGGAGCCGCGAGATCGCCACCTGCGACCCGAGCTACTACAAGTGGAACCAGTGGCTGTTCCTGAAGATGCTCGAAAAGGGCATTGCCTACCGCAAGACCCAGGTCGTCAACTGGGACCCGGTCGACCAGACCGTGCTGGCCAACGAGCAGGTGATCGACGGCAAGGGCTGGCGCACCGGCGCCACGGTCGAGCGCCGCGAGATCCCGGGCTACTACCTGAAGATCAGCGACTACGCCGAAGAGCTGCTCGAGCACACCCAGCACAAGCTGCCGGGCTGGCCCGAACGGGTCAAGCTGATGCAGGAGAACTGGATCGGCAAGAGCGAGGGCGTGCGCTTCGCCTTCACGCACGACATCAAGGACGCGAGCGGCCAGTTGATCCAGGACGGCCGCATGTACGTGTTCACCACGCGCGCCGACACCATCATGGGCGTGACCTTCTGCGCCGTGGCGCCGGAGCATCCGCTGGCCGCACACGCCGCCACGCTCGACCCCAAGGTCGCGGCCTTCATCGAGGAATGCAAGGCCGGCGGCACCACCGAGGCCGAGCTCGCCACGCAGGAGAAGAAGGGCGTGCCCACGGGCCTGACCGTGACGCACCCGATCACCGACGAGCAGGTGCCGGTGTGGGTGGGCAACTACGTGCTCATCAACTACGGCGACGGCGCCGTGATGGGCGTGCCCGCGCACGACGAGCGCGACTTCGCCTTTGCCAACAAGTACGGCATCGAGATCATCCAGGTGGTGCTGGTCGACGACGAGCCGCACTTCGACTATCACAAGTGGCAGGATTGGTACGGCGACAAGCAGCGCGGCGTGACCATCAACTCCGACAACTTCAGCGGCATGACCCACAAGGAGGCCGTGGCCGCCGTGGCGCACGCGCTCGCCCAGAAGGGCCTGGGCGAAATGCAGACCACCTGGCGCCTGCGCGACTGGGGCGTGAGCCGCCAGCGCTACTGGGGCACGCCGATCCCGATCATCCATTGCGAAGAGCACGGCGCGGTGCCGGTCCCCGAGAAGGACCTGCCCGTGGTGCTGCCGACCGACTGCGTGCCCGACGGCTCGGGCAACCCGCTGGCCAAGCACGAAGGCTTTCACGCCGGCGTGGTCTGCCCCGTGTGCGGCAAGGCCGCGCGGCGCGAGACCGACACGATGGACACCTTCGTCGACAGCTCGTGGTACTTCATGCGCTACTGCGACCCGAAGAACGACGAGGCGATGGTGGCCGGGGGTGCCGACTACTGGATGCCGATGGACCAGTACATCGGTGGCATCGAGCACGCGATTCTTCACCTGCTGTATGCGCGCTTCTGGACCAAGGTGATGCGCGACCTGGGCCTGGTGAAAGTCGACGAGCCCTTCAGCAAGCTGCTCACGCAGGGCATGGTGCTGAATCACATCTTCTACAACCGGGGCGAGAGGGGCGAGAAGAATTACTTCCCTCCGGCTGAGGTCACTCCAGTTGTCGATGCGCAGGGTCGCATCATTGGCGGCACTCTGGCTGACGGCACGAAGCTGGAATACGGCGGTGTCGGCAAGATGGGCAAAACCGAGCGCAACGGCGTCGACCCGCAGGACCTCATCGAGAAGTACGGTGCCGACACCGCGCGCCTGTACACCATGTTCACCGCGCCGCCGGAAGCCACGCTCGAGTGGAACGATGCAGCCGTCGAAGGCAGCTACCGGTTCCTGCGCCGGGTGTGGAACTTCGGCGTGGCGCAGGCCGGCGTGCAACCGGTAGCCGTTGGCGGCCAGTCTTTCGGCAAGAACGCCCAGGCGCTGCGCCGCGAGGTGCACACCGTGCTGCGCCAGGTCGACTACGACTACCAGCGCATGCAATACAACACGGTGGTGTCGGGCGCGATGAAGCTGCTCAACGCGCTCGAAGGCTTCAAGCCCGACGGCAGCCCCGCCGATGCAGCCGCGCTGCGCGAAGGCTTCGGCATCCTGCTGCGTTGCTTGTATCCCGCCACGCCGCACATCGCGTTCCAGCTCTGGCAGCAGCTCGGCTACGACAAGGAACTGGGCGGCCTGCTCGACGCACCCTGGCCCGTGGTGGACGTGAGTGCGCTCGAGCAGGACGAGATCGAGCTCATGCTCCAGGTCAACGGCAAGCTGCGCGGCGCGCTGCGCGTGCCGGCCGGCGCTTCCAAGGCCGAGATCGAGCAGCTCGCGCTCTCGTGCGACGACTTCGTCAAGTTCGCGGAAGGCGCACCGGCCAAGCGCGTCATCGTGGTGCCCGGCCGCCTGGTCAACGTGGTCATTTGAGTAACGACACAAGCATGAACAATCGAATTGCCTCGCTGCCGCGCCGCAGCTTTCTACTGGGCCTGTCCGCCGCGGGCGCAAGCCTTGCGCTGGCCGGCTGCGGGTTCGAGCTGCGCAAGGCGCCCGTGTTCGCGTTCAAGACGCTGGCCGTGTCGGGCAATTCGGAGCTCATCAACCGGCTGCGCCGAGAAATGCGCGCCGCCGGCACCGTGACGCTGGTGCCGCCCACCGAGGCGCAGACCGCCGACGCAATCCTCGAGATTCTTGGCGAGAACCGGGACCGCATCGTGATCTCGACCAACTCGGCCGGCGCGCTTCGCGAGCTGCAACTGCAGCTGCGCGTGCGCTTCTCGCTGCGCACGCCCGGCGGCAAGACGCTGCTGCCGCCCACCGAGGTGTCGCAGACGCGCGACCTGAGCTTCAACGAAACCAATGCGCTCGCCAAAGACGGCGAAGCCGAGCTACTGTACCGCGACATGCAGGCCGACATCGCGCAGCAGCTGATGCGCCGCCTGGCTGCGGTCAAGGAACTCTAGGCGCAAGCCTGCGCCTGCCGCGATCCGATGCAACTTGCCAGCGCCCAGCTCGGGCCCCACCTGCAAAAGGGGCTGAAGTCCCTCTACACGATCCACGGCGACGAGCCGTTGCTCGCGCAAGAGGCCGCGGATGCCATTCGCGCCGCGGCGCGCACGCAGGGCTACACCGAGCGCAGCTCGTACACCGTGGCCGGCGCGCACTTCGACTGGAGCGCGGTGCTTGCGGCGGGCGGTTCGCTCTCGCTGTTCGCGGACAAGCAGATCGTCGAGATCCGCATTCCCTCGGGCAAGCCAGGCAAGGACGGCAGCACGGCGCTGCAGCAGCTGGCCGAAGCGGCGCAGGGCAACGACAGCACGCTCACGCTGGTGATGCTGCCGCGGCTCGACAAGGCCACGCGCACCGGCGCCTGGTTTTCGGCGCTCGAGAACAACGGTGTCAGCATCCAGGTCGACCCCATCGAGCGCGCCGCGCTGCCGCAGTGGATCGCGCAGCGCCTGGGGGTGCAGGGCCAGCGCGTGATGCCGGGCGACGAAGGCCAGCGCACGCTGCAGTTCTTTGCCGACCGCGTCGAGGGCAACCTGCTCGCGGCACATCAGGAAATCCAGAAGCTCGCCTTGCTGCATTCGGCGGGCGAACTGAGCTGGGAGCAGGTCGAGGCCGCGGTCAACAACGTGGCGCGCTACGACGTGTTCAAGCTGTCGGAAGCCGTGCTGGCCGGCAATCCGCAGCGCGTGGCACGCATGCTCGACGGGCTGCAGGCCGAAGGCGAGGCCGAGGTGCTGGTGCACTACACGATTGCCGAGGACATCCGCGCGTTGAAACGCGTGAAGGACGCCATGGCCTCGGGCCGGCCGCTGCCCATGGCGCTGCGCGAAAACCGCATCTGGGGCCCGCGCGAGCGCGCTTTCGAGCGCGTGCTGCCAAGGCTCGACGACCGCATGCTGGCCCGGCTGCTGCGCGCCGCGCATGTGGTGGACGGCATCTGCAAGGGGCTCAAGCAGCCCGATTGGCCCGCCAGCGGCTGGCAGGCGCTGCAGCGTCTGGCACTGATGCTGTGCCGCGCCTGCAGCAGCGGCCCGGCTCCCTCTCGCTGAGGGAGAAAGGACAACACTCAAGGGGTGCAAAGCCCGAGGTTGATCCAAATGCAGGAAAATGCCGACATGAACGCGTTCAACGTCAGCGAGCACATGCAGGCCCTCGGCCTGCAAGCCAAATCCGCCGCATTCCTCATGGCCCGTGCGGATGCAGCTACCAAAAACAGAGCATTGAAAGCCCTGGCCAAGCGCCTGCGCGAAGCCGGCCCCGGCCTTTCCGAGGCCAACCAGAAGGACCTGGAGCGCGCCACGGCCGCGGGCCTGTCGGCGCCGATGGTCGACCGCCTCAAGCTCACGCCCAAGGTCATCGAGACCGTGGCACAGGGCTGCGAGCAGCTCGCGGGCATGGCGGACGTGATCGGCGAGATCATCGGCATGAAGCAGCAGCCCAGCGGCATCCGCGTGGGCCAGATGCGCGTGCCGATCGGCGTGTTCGGCATGATCTACGAGAGCCGCCCCAACGTGACCATCGAGGCCGCGAGCCTCGCCATCAAGAGCGGCAACGCGGCCATCCTGCGCGGCGGCTCGGAGGCCATCGAATCGAACAAGGCGCTGGCGTTGCTGGTGTCCGAGGCGCTGGCCGAGGCCGGGCTGCCGGTCGAAGCGGTGCAACTGGTGCAGACCACCGACCGCGAGGCCGTGGGCCAGCTCATCGCCATGCCCGAGTTCGTGGACGTGATCATTCCGCGCGGCGGCAAGGGCCTGATCGAGCGCATCAGCCGCGACGCCAAGGTGCCGGTCATCAAGCACCTGGACGGCAACTGCCATGTCTACGTGGACGACACGGCAGAGTTTGAAATGGCGCTGCGCATCGTCGACAACGCCAAGACCCAGAAATACAGCCCCTGCAACGCGGCCGAGGGCCTGCTGGTGTCGGCGGCGGTGGCCGAAGATTTCCTGCCCCGCATCGGTGCCATCTTTGCGGCCAAGGGCGTGGAAATGCGCTGCGACCCGGTTGCGGCCCGCATCCTGCGCGCGGACGATGCCGTCAACTCAAGCGGAAAAATCGTCGATGCGGTCGAGTCCGACTGGTCCGAGGAATACCTTGCCGCGGTGATCAGCATCAAGGTGGTCGAGGGCGTGGACGAGGCCATTGCGCACATCAACCGCTACTCGAGCCACCACACCGACGCCATCGTCACGCGCGACCATGTGCATGCACAGCGCTTTTTGCGAGAGGTCGATTCGGCGAGCGTCATGGTCAATGCGAGTACACGCTTCGCAGACGGTTTCGAGTTTGGCCTGGGGGCCGAAATCGGCATCAGCACCGACAAGTTCCATGCACGCGGGCCGGTCGGCATCGAAGGGCTGACCTCGCTCAAGTATGTGGTGCTTGGGCAGGGCGAAGTCCGGAGTTGATGCACCGAAGGCGGGCGGATTGAACCAAGACTGCCGTACGTAGTCTTGTCATTGGGGCGGCCACCCCCAAATCCTACAATTCCGCTCTACCTTCAAGTACAAAACCAACAAGGCCGCCGCATGGTTCCGCATCTCGTCACCGCCCTGACCGGCCCGATCAACGAACTGGAGCAGCGGGTACTCGACTCGACGCCCGCCATCGAGCGCTGGTTCCGGCTCGAATGGATGGAGCACACGCCGCCGTTCTACAGCGCCGTCGACATCCGCAATGCCGGCTTCAAGCTCGCACCGGTCGACACCAATCTGTTTCCGGGCGGCTGGAACAATCTCACCAAGGAAATGCTGCCGCTGGCAGTGCAGGCCGCACAGGCCGCCATCGAGAAGATCTGTCCGGAGGCGCGCAACCTGCTCGTCATTCCCGAGAACCACTCGAAGAACACCTTCTACCTCGCCAACATTGCGCAGCTGGTGCGCATCTTCCACATGGCGGGGCTCAACGTGCGGGTGGGGTCGATCGATCCGGCGATCAAGTCGCCCAAGAAGATCGAGCTGCCCAACGGCGAAACGGTGTGCCTGGAGCCCGTGGTGCGCAGCAAGCGGCGCCTGGGGCTCAAGAATTTCGACCCCTGCACCATCCTGCTCAACAACGAGCTTTCGGCCGGTACGCCGGGCATCCTGGAAGACCTGCACGAGCAGTACCTGCTGCCGCCGCTGCACGCCGGCTGGTCGGTGCGGCGCAAGAGCAACCACCTGCACAGCTACGAAGAGCTCTCCAAGCGCTTCGGCAAGCTGCTGGGCATCGACCCGTGGCTCATCAATCCCATCTATGCGCGCGCCGAGGGCGTCGACTTTGCCGAAGGCCGCGGCATCGACGTGCTGACCAGCCATGTGGACGCGGTGCTGACCAAGGTGCGCCGCAAATACAAGGAATACGGCATCAACGAGAAGCCCTTCGTGATCGTCAAGGGCCATACCGGCAGCGACGGCCCGGGCGTGATCACGGTGCATGACGCGAAAGAGGTCGAAGGGCTGGTCGGAAAGCCGCGCGCCGCATCGTCGAGCACCAAGGCCGCCGCGGCCAGGGAACTGCGCGGGCCCGGCGAGGTGATCGTGCAGGAAGGCGTGCTGACCAACGAGCGGGTGCACAACGGCGTGGCCGAGCCGGTGGTCTACATGATGGACCGCTACGTGGTGGGCGGTTTCTACCGCGTGCATGCCGAGCGCGCCCCGGACGAAAACCTCAAGTCCCCGGGCGCGAGCTTTGTGCCGCTGGCTTTTTCGGAAAGCGCGCATCTGCCGCAGCCCGGCGCCAAGCCCGGCGCGAGCGCGCCGAACCGCTTCTACATGTATGGCGTGGTGGGCCGCCTGGCCATGGTGGCGGCCAGTTACGAGATGGAAGCCACCGATCCGGACGCCGAAATCTACGAATGATTTCGCGGGGCGGCTTGCGGCGCGTGCGGTCGGCGGCAAAATAGCGGCCCCACAGCAAAGGAAAGAAAAGGGCGAAGGGTGCGCGCAGCGGCTGGAAATTCCATCGCGGCAGCACTCCGGTGCGCGTAACGCCTGGTTACGCGCTTGCAATTCGCTCTTTTTCCCATCGACTTCGTGTCATCTCCCAAATCCTCTTCCTCCGTCGCCTTGATCATCGGCGCCGTCGGCGTCGTCTATGGCGACATCGGCACCAGCGTGCTGTATGCAGTCAAGGAAGTGTTCGGCCACGGCCACGTGCCTTTCACCGTCGAGAACGTCTACGGCATCCTGTCGATGTTCTTCTGGACGCTCACCGTCATCGTGTCGATCAAGTACGTGGTGCTGGTGCTGCGGGCCGACAACGAAGGCGAGGGCGGGCTGGTCGCCATGCTGGCGCTGGCCTCTCGAGCGGTAGCCGACAAGCCCAAGCTGCGCCATGTGCTGCTGCTGGTGGGCATTTTCGGCACCTCGTTGTTCTATGGCGACGGCGTCATCACGCCGGCCATTTCGGTGCTTTCCGCTGTCGAAGGCCTCGAAGTGGTGTCGCCGCACTTCAAGCATTACGTGATCCCGATCACCCTGGTGGTGCTGTTCTGCCTGTTCGCGGTGCAGAAGCGCGGCACGGCGGGCATCGGCAAGTTCTTTGGGCCGATCACGCTGGCGTGGTTCGCGGCCATTGCGGTGCTTGGCGTGTCGCAGATCATTCACCATCCTGAAATCCTCAAGGCGCTGAACCCCTGGTTCGCGCTGAAGTTCATGTGGGACAACCCGGGCACCAGCTTCATTCTGCTCGGGGCCTTGGTGCTGTGCGTGACCGGCGCCGAAGCGCTGTATGCCGACCTGGGCCACTTCGGCAAGCGGCCGATCCGCGTGGCCTGGTTCTCGGTCGTGATGCCGGCGCTGACGCTCAACTACTTCGGCCAGGGCGCGCTGCTGCTCGAGAACCCGGATGCCGTGAAGAACCCCTTCTTCATGATGGCGCCCGAATGGGCCCTCATTCCGCTGGTGCTGCTGGCCACGATGTCGACGGTGATCGCATCGCAGGCTCTCATCACCGGTGCGTTCAGCGTCACGCGCCAGGTCATTCAGCTGGGCTACCTGCCGCGCCTGAACATCGAGCACACGAGCGTGCGCACGGCCGGGCAGATCTATATTCCGCTGGTCAACTGGGGGCTGTTCGTGGCCATCGTGCTGGCGGTGGTGATGTTCCGCACCTCGAGCAGTCTGGCCGCGGCCTACGGCATTGCGGTGACCACCGACATGCTCATCACCACGGTGCTGACCTTCTTCGTGATCCGCTATGCGTGGAAGCTGCCGCTGGCGCTGTGCATTGCGTCCACGGCCGTCTTCTTCGTGGTCGACTTCCTGTTCTTCGCGTCCAACCTGCTCAAGCTGTTCGAAGGCGGCTGGTTCCCGCTGGTGATCGGCGGCTTCGTGTTCACCTTGATGATCACCTGGAAGGAAGGCCGCCGCCTGATGGGCGAGGTGCAGCGCGCCGATGCGATCGAGCTGAAAGCCTTTCTCGACTCCGTGTTCGAAAGCCCGCCCGCGCGCGTGGAAGGCACGGCGGTGTTCCTTACCGCGGAGCCCGGTGTGGTGCCCAACGCGCTGCTGCACAACCTGAAGCACAACAAGGTGCTGCACGAGCAGAACATGTTCGTGACCGTGCGCAACCACGAGGTGCCCTGGATCCCGATGGACAAGCGCATCGAGATCGAGGCGCTCGGCCACCATTGCTGGCAGATCATCGTGCACTACGGGTTCAAGAACGATATCGACCTGCCGCGCGCGCTGGAGCATGCGCGTCTGCGCGGCTGCCAGCTCGAGCCCATGGCGACGAGCTACTTCCTCTCGCGCGACGTCGTCATTCCCACGCTCGGCAGCGGCATGGCGCCGTGGCGCGAGAAGCTGTTTGCGCAGATGCACCACAACGCTAGCGGCGCCGCGGCCTTCCTGGGGCTTCCGAACAACGCGGTGGTGGAGCTGGGCTCGAAAATCGAGATCTGAGGCGCAGGCCGCCTGCGTGCGGCTGCCCGATTGCGCCTTAGCCCAAACCCAGCATCTGCCCCAGGCTGCGCTGCGAGGCCGGGCGGTCGAGTGCGATGTTGCGCTCGAGCACCAGCAGGTGCTCTTCCATGAGGCGCACCGCGGTGTCGGCATCGCCTCGCGCAATCGCGTCGACCACTTCCGCATGCTCGTCGTGCTCGCAAGCGGCATTGCCGGGCGGCTCGTAAAGCGCCACGATCAGCGAGCAGCGCGACATCAGCTCCGTCAGGTAGCGTTCGAGGATCGGGTTGCGTGCGAGCCGCGCAACGCGCAGGTGGAACGAGCTCGCGAGCCGCGCCCATTCGGGCTGCGTGTAGCGGTGCATGGCCGCATGCTCTTCCTTCAGGTGCCGGCGCAGCTCGGCAATCTCGGCGCGGGTGGCGTTGCGCACCGCCATGCGCACCAGCGCGGCTTCGAGCGCACGGCGGGCCTCGAAGATCTGCCGCGTTTCCTCGGGCGAGGGCATGGCCACGATGGCGCCGCGGTTCGGCCGCAGCTCGACGATGTGGTCGTGCGCAAGCCGCTGCAGCACCTTGCGCACCATCGCGCGGCTCACGCCGAACAGCTCGCACAGCGACGCCTCGGGCAGCTTGGTGCCGGGCGCCAGGCGCTGGTGGGTCACGCCTTCGAACACCGAGCGGTAGATGCGCTCCTCGATGTCGCCGTCGTCAGGCGGGGCGTCCGCGACGGGCTGCCTTGCAGCGGTGGTTTTCAGCGAAGAAGGAGAGCGGGCCATGGGCAGGATGAGCAGGACGACGCGCGATTATCGAGCCCGCCTCAGTCGAACTCCCCAGGCCGCTCGACGGCGAGCTGCGCGACGTGCGCCGCAATCGCACCCGGTGTGGTGAACCAGATCTCGCCTCGGTCGCGCGCGCGTGCAAGGTGCGCGAGCGCCGTGCGCAGGTGCCGCAGCCGGTAAGGCTGGCCCACGATGTACGGATGCAGCGCGAGGCCCATCACCAGCGGCTGCGCGCGCGCCTGCTCGCGCATCTCGTCGAAGTTGTCGACCACCATCGCGCTGAAGTCCTTCGCGTCCATCAGCCGGCCGACGATCATCGGAATGTCGTTGAGCTCCTGCGGATAAGGCACCGACCAGATGGCGCCGCCTCCGCGCGTGCGCATGCGCACGGGCTGGTCGTCGTGGCACCAGTTGAGGGTGTAGCCGTAGCCGGTCTCCGCCAGCAGGTCGGGCGTGCGCGCGCTTTCGGAGATCCACGGCGACAGCCATCCCGCGGGCGCCTGCCCGCTCTCGCGCAGCATGCGCTCGCGGCAGCGCACGAGCAATGCGCGTTCATGGGCTTCGTCCAGCGCGCCCTGGCGCTCGGCGTTGCTGTGGCCATGGCCGATAAGCTCGTCGCCGCGCGCCACCAGGGCCCGCACCAGTTCCGGGCAATGGTCGTACAGCGCGGTGTTCACCAGGGCGCCCGTGGGCAGCCCGAGCGCATCGAAGAGCTCGAGGCAGCGCCAGGCGCCCACGCGGTTGCCGTACTCACGCCAGCCGTGGTTCAGCACGTCGGGCTGCGGCGAGGCCGGGCCGATGCAGGCGCCGAGCCCGTCGCCGAACGCGAAGTGTTCAATGTTGAAACCCAGGTACACCGCAAGCCGCGCGCCGTTGGGCCACGCGTAGTCGGGCCGGCGCGTGATCGGCCGGTAGTCGAAGCGCCCGTGCGAGGGCAGCAGCTCGGGCCAGCGCGTCGTCATGCGCCTTGCCTCACAGCACTGCAAGCCCGGCGCGCACCAGCAACCACTCGGCGCTGTCGTTCCACACGTCCATCTGCACGATGAGCCCGTGGCTCACCACGTAGCGGTCGACGTAGCGGTTGCCCTCGAAGGCCGTGCCGTCCGGCCATGCGCCATAGAGCGTGCCCAGGCTGTAGACCACGGTTTCTTCAGGCGTGCCGCCGGCCACCACCTCGGTGCGTTCGATCTTCTTCTTGACCCACGCATAGCGCTTGGCATTGAAGGCCGAGGTGTCGCCGGGTGCCTGCATCGGGCGGTTGCCCGTGAAGCGGATGCGAATGCCGGGCGCGGTGTAGCGCGAGGCCGACTCCGGGTCGGGAATCATCACCAGCCGAAGGAATTCGTCGATCACGGCGGCAGGGTCGGTGAGCGTGGGCGCAGCGGATGTGTCCATGGGGTTCTCCATTGATGGGCCATGGCGGTGCATGGCGAAAGGCTTGAAGGTCTTTGCAGCAATTCTCGTGCCGAATTGTCGACTTGCAAAAGCATAAATTGTCGACAATATGAGTGATGGATTGTTGACTTGGCATGGCGCTTGCATCCGGGACGAGCCAACCGCTTAGGCGGATGCCGATGCACCTTGTTGGGTGCCGCCCGTTGTTGTCCCCCTTCGATCCAGGAGCTCGCCATGACCCGCACCATCCGCCTTCCCCGCCTGAGCCGCCGCTCGCTTTGCCTGGCCGCCGCCGCGGCCGCAACCTGTCTCACGGCGGGCACGGCCTTCGCTGCCGACCCGATCAAGATCGGCCTCGTCACCGCGCTCTCGGGCCAGTCGGCGCTGGCCGGCGAAGCCATCACGCGCGGCCTCACCGTCGCCATCGACGAGATCAACGCCAAGGGCGGCCTGCTTGGCGGGCGCAAGCTCGAACTGGTGCGCCGCGACGATGAAGCCAATCCCGCCAAGGGCGTGGTCTCCGCGCGCGAGCTGATCTTCAAGGAGAAAGTGGCGGTGCTCTTCGGCGGGCTCGACACGCCCGTGTCGATGGCCATCGTGCCGATTGCCAATCAGGAGAAGACGCCGTTCATGGGCCCCTGGGCCGCGGGCACTCCCATCACCAAGAACGGCGCCAACCCCAACTTCGCCTTCCGCGTTTCGGCGGTCGACGAAATCGTCAACGTGGGCATGCTCGATTACGCACAGAAGACCTTCAAGTCGAGCAAGTTCGGGATGATCCTGGTGAACAACCCCTGGGGCGAATCGAACGAGAAGGGCCTGCACGCCGCGCTGGCGGCCAAGGGCCTGAAGGCCGTGGGCGTGGAGAAGTTCGACGGCAACGACGTCGACGTGGTGCCGCAGCTCACGCGCCTGAAGGCCGCGGGCGCCGACACGCTCTTCATGGTGGGCAACGTCGGTCCCTCGGCGCAGGTGGTGAAGTCGCTCGACCGCATGGGCTGGCAGGTGCCGATCGTCTCGCACTGGGGTCCGGCGGGCGGGCGCTTCACCGAGCTGGCCGGACCGAACGGCAAGAACGTGCACTTCGTGCAGACCTACAGCTTCTTCGGCAAGCAGTCGCCGGTCGGCGAGAGGGTGATTGCGGCGCTCAAGGCAAAGTACCCGGCCATCAAGGGCCCGGACGACATCACGCCCGCCGTGGGCGTGGCCAATGCCTACGACGGCATGCAGCTCGCCGCGCTGGCCATTGCGGCCGCCGGCTCGACCGACGGCGACGCGGTGCGCCAGGGCTTCTACAAGATCGGCAAGTACGAAGGGCTCATCAAGACCTACGACAAGCCCTTTTCGCCTGGCGTGCACGACGCGGTGACCGCGAGCGACTACGTATGGGCGCAGTTCATCGACAACCGCATCCTGCCGGTGGGCATGGCCGCGGCGAAATGATGCTGCTGTCCGCATGGATCAGCGGGCTGGGGCTCGGCAGCATGTACGGGCTGATCGCGCTCGGCTTCCACGTGACCTATGCCGTCTCGGGCACCGTCAACTTCGCGCAGGGCAGCGCGATGATGCTGGGCGCGGTCTTCACCTTCTGGTTCGCGCAGACGCTGGGCTGGCCGATGCCGCTCGCGGTGCTGCTGGCGCTCGCGCTCTGCGGCGCCTATGGCCTCCTGGTCGAGTTCGCGGCGGTGCGGCCCTTTGCGAGCCGCGGTTCCGAAGCCTGGCTGATGGCGACGGTTGCGCTCGGCATGGTGGTCGACAACCTGGTGATGTTCACCTTCGGCAAGGAGCCGCGCAGCTTGCCTTCGCCGCTCGCGGTCACGCCGCTGCAGGTGGGCGAGGTGGGGCTTGGCGTGTACCCGCTGCAGTTGCTCATTCCGCTCGCGGGCCTGGCGCTTGCGGCGGTGCTGCACCTGGTGGCGCGCCGCACGCGCTGGGGCATCGGCATGCTGGCCGTGGTGCAGAACCCCGCGGCCGCGCGGCTCATGGGCATTCCGATCCGCCGCGCAGTGGCTGCGGCCTTTGCGCTGTCGGCGGTGCTTGCGGGCGTGGCGGGCGTGCTGATCGCGCCGCTCTTCAACGTGCAGGCCGACATGGGCACGCTGTTCGGGCTCAAGGCCTTTGCGGTGGCGATCCTCGGCGGCATCACCAGTGCATGGGGCGTGATGGGCGCGGGCCTGCTGTTCGGACTTGCCGAGGCGCTGATCACCGCCACGCTCGGCTCGGGCTACACGCAGATATTGACCTTCGGCCTGGTGATCGCGGTGCTCGCGCTGCGGCCGCAGGGGCTCTTCGGCCGCGCGGCGGTGAAAAAAGTATGAGCGGCATCGGCATGCGCTGGGCCGCGCTGGCAGGGCTCGCGGCGGCCATGGCGGCGGGCGTGGCGCTCGCGGCTACGGTCAACGGCTATTACGTTTTCGTGCTCGCCAATGTTGCGCTCTTCGCCATCGTGGGCATCGGGCTCAACGTGCTGCTCGGGCTCACGGGGCAGATGTCCTTCGGCCATGTGGGCTTCTATGCCATCGGCGCCTACGCGGTCGCCATCCTCACGGGCAAGGCTGGCTGGAGCTTCTGGGCCGCCTGGCCCGCGGGCGCGCTGATCGCCGGTGCCATGGGCGCATTGCTCGCGCTGCCGGCGCTGCGCGCCAGGGGCCCTTACCTTGCGATGATCACCATCGCCTTCGGCTTCATCGTCGAGCATGCCATCGTCGAGGCGCGCGACCTCACGGGCGGGCAGAACGGCATCATGGGCATCGCGGGTCCGGTGCTCGGCGGCCTTGCACAGGGCGAGCGCGCGGCGGCAATGCTCGCGGTGCTCACGGCGGGCGTGGCGCTCGCGGCTTTTGCGATGCTCTCGCGCGGCTGTTGGGGCGCTGCGATGCGCGCGGT
Source organism: Variovorax sp. CCNWLW186 (assembly GCF_037203865.1). Classification (NCBI taxonomy): domain Bacteria; kingdom Pseudomonadati; phylum Pseudomonadota; class Betaproteobacteria; order Burkholderiales; family Comamonadaceae; genus Variovorax; species Variovorax sp. CCNWLW186. The sequence goes on from NZ_JBBCBO010000005.1 coordinate 115,957, forward strand.
GCGCGACAGCGAAACCGCGGCTGAATCCATCGGACTCGATCCCCTGCGCATCAAGACCGTGGCCTTTGCCGTCTCGGCGCTTTGCGCAGGCGCTGCTGGCGGGCTGTTCGCGCCGCTCTCGGGTTTCGTCACGCCGCACACCTTCGGTTTCGGCCAGTCGATCCTGTTCGTGCTCGTGGTGATGATCGGCGGGGCGGGCTCCGTCGCGGGCCCGCTGGTGGGCGCGCTCGTGGTGGGCCTGCTGCCGGAGCTGCTCGCGAGCTTCGAGGAATACCGGCTGCTCATATTCGGCCTGCTCTTGCTGGTGGTGCTCTGGGTTGCACCCGAGGGGGCCGCCGGGCTCTGGCGCCGCATTGCAGCGCGCATCGGCAAGCAGCCCGCCGAAGCGCCGCTTGCGGCCACTGGAGATGCGGGCCTTGCGCCGCGCGCAACGGGCGCGCCGATCCGCACCGAGGGCCTCACGATGCAGTTCGGCGGGGTGCGCGCGGTGGGCGACCTGGCCTTTGCCACGCAGCCTGGCGGCATCACCAGCCTGATCGGCCCCAACGGTGCCGGCAAGACCACCGTGCTGAACATGCTGAGCGGGTTCTACCGGCCCACCGGCGGCGGTTTCCGCCTGGGCGAGTCGGCCTTGCAAGGGCAGCGCGCCTACCGCATTGCGCGCGCCGGCGTGGCGCGCACCTACCAGACCTCGCAGCTCTTCGGCAGCCTCAGCGTGGAAGACAACGTGGCGCTTGCGCTCGGCCGCGGCACGCTCGGGCCGCTGCTCGGTGCGCGGCGCTTTCGCTCGGCGGCGGCGCGTGCCGAGGCGCGGCGGCTCCTCGCGTTCTGCGGCTATGCGGGGTCCGCACAGGCGCGGGCCGCCGATCTCGCGCATGTCGACCGCCGGCTGGTCGAGATCGCACGCGCGCTGGCCACCGCGCCGCAAGCGCTCTTGCTCGACGAGCCCGCGGCCGGCCTCTCGCGCGAAGACAAGGTGCTGCTTGCGGCGCTGCTGCAGCGCATCGCGGCCGCGGGCATCGGCGTGCTGCTGGTCGAGCACGACATGGAGCTTGTGATGGGCATCTCGGACCACATCGTGGTGCTCGACGCCGGCCGCAGGCTGGCCGTGGGCGGCGTGGCCGCGATCCAGGCCGACCCCGCGGTGCGCAAGGCCTACCTCGGTGAAGCCCTGGCGGCGGACGATGCGCCGGCGGATGACCGGGCACCGCGCCCGCCGCTGCCGGCCGATGCGCCCGAGCTGCTCGGCGTCGGCGGCCTTGTCGCCGGCTACGGCGCGGAGCCGGTGCTGCACGGCATCGACCTGCGCGTGCGGCGCGGCGAACTGGTGGCGCTGCTCGGCGCCAACGGCGCGGGCAAGTCGACATTGATGCGTTCGCTCGCGGGCTTGCACCGGCCGGTGCAGGGCGGCATCCATATCGACGGCATCGAGCTCGCGGGCCTGGCGGCCGAACGTGTTGTGGCGCATGGCCTGGTGCTGGTGCCCGAAGGCCGGCAGGTGTTTCCCGAGCTCAGCGTGCGGGACAACATCCGCCTGGGCGCGTTTCTCGACGGGCGCGACATCGAGGCGCGCACCGAGGCCATGCTCGGGCGCTTTCCGCGCCTGCGCGAGCGGCTGCACCAGCGCGCCGGCCTGCTCTCGGGCGGCGAGCAGCAGATGCTGGCGATTGCGCGCGGCCTGATGTCGAAGCCGCGCGTGCTGCTGCTCGACGAGCCCTCGCTGGGCTTGGCACCGAAGATCATCGCCGAGCTGTTCAAGGCGCTCGACGGGCTGCGGGCCGAGGGGCTGACGGTGGTGCTGGTCGACCAGATGGCGGCCCTTGCGCTCGCGCTGTGCGACCGTGCCTACGTGATCGAGGGCGGGCGCATCGCGGCCGAAGGCAGTGCGGCCGAGATCGCGGCCGACGGGGCGCTCGCGCGGGCCTACCTCGGTTCGACCTGAAAGGCGGCCCGCGCGATTTCGGCGGTCTGCCGGCCAGCCGGCACAATCGCCGGATGTCGTTTTTCAAGGATCTCAGCCTCTCGGCCTTCACCGCGGGCTTCGTCGCCGTGCTCGTGGGCTTCACGAGCTCGGTGGCCATCGTGTTCCAGGCCGCACAGGCCTTCGGGGCCACGCCCGAAATCGCGGCCTCGTGGATGTGGGCGCTGGGCATCGGTATGGGCCTGCCATCCATCGTGCTGTCGCTCTGGTGGCGCAAGCCGGTGATGATTGCCTGGAGCACGCCGGGCGCCGCCGTGCTTGCCGTCGCGGCGGGCAGCTACGGCATGGGCGAGGCGGTCGGCGCCTTCATTTCCTGCGCCGCGCTCATCGTGCTGGCGGGGGCCACGGGCTGGTTCGAGCGGGTCATGAACAAGATTCCGATGGCGATTGCCTCGGCCCTGCTCGCCGGTGTGCTCGCGCGCTTCGGGCTCGATGCGTTCATTGCCGCCAAGACGGCGCTGCCGCTGGTGCTGCTGATGCTCGGCACCTACCTGGTCGCCAAGCGCTTGCTGCCGCGCTATGCGGTGCCGCTCACGCTGCTGGTGGCCATTGCCTTCGTGGCGGCGCGGGGCGAGCTGAGCTGGTCGACGGTGCACTTCTCGCTCACCTGGCCCGTGTTCACCATGCCGGTGTTCAGCTGGCAGGCCATCGTCAGCCTGGCTCTGCCGCTATTCATCGTCACCATGGCCTCGCAGAACCTGCCGGGCGTCGCGACGATACGCGCAGCAGGCTACGGCGACCTGCCGGTGAGCAAGCTCATCACCATTACCGGGCTGGCCACACTGGTGCTGGCGCCCTTCGGCGCGTTTGCCTTGAACCTGGGCGCCATCAGCGCCGCCATCTGCATGGGCCGCGAGGCGCATGAAGACCCGGCGCGGCGCTACACGGCGGCCGCAAGCTGCGGCGCCATCTACGTGGTGATTGCATTCTTCGGTGCCGCGGTCACCGGGTTGCTCACGGCGTTTCCCAAAGAGCTGGTCGCCGCCATTGCCGGCCTGGCACTGCTGGGCACCATCGGCAGCGGGCTGGCGGGTGCGGTGCGCGATGAGCCGCACCGCGAGGCCGCGATCATCACCTTCCTGGTCACGCTCTCGGGCGTGGCCATCCTTGGCATCGGCTCGGCGTTCTGGGGTGTGGTGGCCGGTGCGCTGGCATTGGCGGTGCAGCAGGCCGGGCGCACGAAGCCAAAGGCCTCCGCCGGCAAGGACATCGCCGCTTCCGGCAACATCGCGCCAGACAGCAGCAACATGGCGGCCACACCCGGCGCCGGAAAGACTCACTGATGAAAAATATCCTCTTCGTCGCCGACCCGCTCGACCATTTCAAGATCTACAAGGACACCACTTTCTCGATGATGCGCGAGGCCCAGCGCCGCGGCTATCGCATCGCGGCCTGCCTGCCGCAGGACATCCAGTGGAAGTCGGGCGGGCAGGTCACCGCCACGGTGCAGCAGATCACGCTCACCGGAGACGCAAGGGACTGGTACCGCGTCGATATCAGCGAGGCCAAGGCGCTGAAGGACTTCGACGCCGTGCTGATGCGCAAGGACCCGCCCTTCGACGCCGAATACATCTATGCCACGCACCTGCTCGAGCAGGCCGGACGCGAAGGCGCGCGCGTGGTCAACAAGCCGAGCGCGTTGCGCGACCACCCCGAGAAGCTCGCGATCATGGAGTTTCCGCAGTTCGTCACGCCCACGCTGGTCACGCGCAGCGCGCAGGCCGTGCGCGACTTTCATGCCGAGCATGGCGACATCATCCTGAAGCCACTCGACGGCATGGGCGGCATGGGCATCTTCCGCGTGAAGCAGGACGCGTTGAACCTCGGCTCCATCGTCGAGACGCTCAACAAGAACGGCGCCGAGACCATCATGGTGCAGCGCTTCGTGCCAGAGGTGGTTCAGGGCGACAAGCGCATCCTGATCATTGCGGGCGAGCCCGCGCCCTTTGTGCTGGCGCGCATTCCGCAAGGCACCGAGGTGCGCGGCAACCTGGCGGCCGGCGGCAAGGGCGTGGCCCAGCCGCTCACGGCGCGCAACCGCGAGATCGCCGAGGCCATTGGCCGGGTGCTCGCGCCGCGCGGGCTGCTCTTGATCGGGCTCGACGTGATCGGCGACTCGGTCACCGAGATCAACGTGACGAGCCCGACCTGCTTCCAGGAGATCACCGAGCAGACCGGCTTCGACGTGCCGAAGATGTTCATCGATGCGCTCGAGGCGCACCTGGCCGCGGCAGTTTCCTAGGTCTTTCTTTCAGCGCGGCGCCGGGGTGCCGAGGTGGTGCGGCTGTGCCGCCACTTCGCGCTGCCGCCGTGTCTGCAGCAGCCGCGCGCGCCGCTTGCGCCACCAGATCACGATGCCCGTGACGGACAGGCCCGCCACCACCAGCCCCATGAGCGACATCAGGATGCGTCCCGGCAGTCCCAGGATGCGCCCGCCGTGCAGCGGCAACTGCAGCTGCGCGAACACGTCGGCCGCGGTGCCGTGCCAGGGCCGGTTGCTGGTGATGACGCGGCCGTCGCGGCCGTCCAGGTAGAGGTTCGACAGGTCCATGCCGTTGCTGCTGTCGTGCGTGGCGTGGTCGAAGAAAGACACGTTGTAGAAACCCCCGCGCTGGTTGTAGAACACGCCGCCCAGCGGCGTGGCCCAGCCGCGCCGGCGTGCCTCGGCTTCGGCGTCGGCAACGATCTGGCGGAAGCCGATGGCGGGTTCGATGCGCGTGCCCAGCGGCGCGAGCGGCACCAGCGACGACGGCCCGGGCGTGGTCTTCGACACCAGCGACAGCATCGGGTGGAAGATCTCCTTGTAGAGATTCAGCGAGAACGAGGTGAAGGCGACGATGATGATCAGCGCCCACAACCACAGCCCGCCCGCACGGTGCAGGTCGAAGTTGAGCTTGTAGCCGCCGGCCGCCCAACGCACGGCCCAGGCCGGCTTCCAGCGGCGCCACCATTCGAGCGCGGCGCGGTGCTCGGGATGCGCGGCCTGCCGCTGGCGCCGCGGCGTGGTGAGGTACAGCGCAAAGAAGCTGTCGAGCAGCCACACCAGCGCCACGCCCCCCATGATCCAGTAGCCCAGCCGGTCGGTACCCCACACGGCCGGCACGTGCAGCATGTAGTGCAGCTTGCGCAAGAAGGGCATCAGCGTCTCGGGCTTGAGCGAGATCGCGGTCGAGTCGCGCCGGCCGCGGATCTCGGCCGTCACGGGATCGACGTACACGCGGTTGTAGCCGAGCTGGTAGGGCTTGCCGGTGGCGGGGTCGGTGCGCGGCTGCACGAAGTAGCCGGCCGCATGGCCTTCCTCGAAGCCGAGCGGCATGTACGCGACCCGCGCGCGCGGGTCGTCGGCCTCCACCGCCGCGGCCAGCTCGAACGGATCGCGGAACGGCCCGCGCGATTCGGTGTCGTAGAGCTCGCTGTTGAGCCAGCCGTCGATCTCGTGGTCCCACGAAATCACGGCGCCGGTCAGGCCCGAGACAATGAGGAACAGTGCAACCGCGAGGCCCGCCCAGCGGTGCACTGTCGTCGCAAAGGCGCGCATCTCAGAAGTCGATGGTGCCGCTCACCGCAAAGGTGCGCGGTGCGCCGAGGACCAGGTAGTTGGAGCCCTGCGTGCCGCCCACCGACGCCCAGTACGACTTGTTGAACAGGTTGTCGATGCGCGCGCGCAGCGTGAGCGCGCGGCCGTTGCCCAGGTCGACCAGGTAGCGCGCGCCGATGTCGAAGCGCGTCCAGCCCGGGATCTGCTGCGTGTTGGCGGCGTTGGCGTACTGCTTGGAGGTGTAGAGCAAACGCGCGTTCAGCGACAGGTTGCGCACACTCGGCACGTCCCACTCCGCGCCCAGGTTGGCCTGCTGCTTGGCCACGCCGATGGCCGTGCGGCCATCGGTGGCGCCGCCTTGCGTGTCCTTCTGCTTGGCGTCGATCAGCGTCAGGCCGCCCAGCAGGCGCAAGCCCTTGGCAGGCTGGCCGAACACCGAGAACTCGAGGCCCTGGTTGCGCTGCTTGCCGTAGAGGCCGTAGGTCTGGCCCTCGTACTGGTAGGTCGGCTGGTCGGTGGTGAAGAAGGCAGCGCTCGCACCGATGGTGCCTCCGTCGTACTTGACGCCGACTTCCTTCTGCTTGGCCTGGTACGGCGCGAACACCTCGCCGGCGTTGGTGACCGGACGGCTGTTGACCGTGCCGGGTGCCACGTTGCCCTTGACGAGACCTTCGATGTAGTTCGCGTAGACCGAGGTGCTCGGCGTGATCTTGAACACGACGCCGGCCACCGGCGTGGTCTTGCTCTTGTCGTAGGCGCTCGTTTCCTTGACGGTGTTGTAGGCGAAGCTGGTCTGCTCGATCGTCTGCCGGCGCACGCCGAGCGTGACCAGCAGGCGGTCGTCCATGAACGACATGGTGTCGGCCACTGCAACGCTCGAGGTCTTGATCTTGTCGGTCAGGCGTGGGTCTTCCAGCGTGTTGCCGGTGAAGTTATTGGCGACCGGGAAGGGCGACGCGTACGGCGCATAGATGTTGTTGCGCAGGCTGCCGCGCGAGATCGTGTAGGCGTTGTCGCGGTCGTTGCTGTATGTGGCGGCCGAAGCCACCACCGCGTGCTTCACCGGTCCGGTCACGAAATTGCCGCGCACGCCGATCTCGGCCGTGCCGATGCGGTCCTTGCGGGTGTTGCTGAAACGCGTGCCGCTGGTGTTGCCGAACGCGTCGGCGAGCGTCGGGTTCGCCAGCACGTTGTCTTCGTCGCTGCGGCGCACGCCGCCGGCGGCCCAGGCGGTGATGTTGTCGGTGATGTCGACTTCGCCGCGGAAGGTGGCGAACTTGTCCTTTTCCTTCGAGTAGGTCCAGGGCTGCGCAAAGTTGGTGCTGGCGTCTGGTGCGCTGGGGATCGGCAGCGTCGACGATGGCGTGAGGCTCGGGCGGCCGTCCTTGAGGTCGTAGTCCTGGTAGCCGAAGTCGGCCGACAGGCGCACGTTGCGGTTGCGCCAGTCCAGGCCGACGGCAAAGGCGCTGAGCTGCTGGCTCTCTTTATGGACGCCGGTGCCGCCTTCGCGGCGCACGGCATTCACGCGAACGCCCAGGCTGTCGTCGGGGCCGAAGCGGCGCGCCAGGTCGAGGTTCACGTAGCCCTGGCCGCCGGTCTGCACGCCGAAGCCGACGCGGGTGATCGGCTCGTTGGACGCGCGCTTGGGCAGCAGGTTGATCGCACCGCCGATGCCGCTGCCGCCGGGCGCCGCGCCGTTCAGGAAGGTGTTGGCGCCGCGGAACACTTCCACGCGCTCGAAGAATTCAGAGGCGATGTACTGGCGCGGCAGCATGCCGTAGAGGCCGTTGTAGGCGACGTCGTCCGAGTACACGGGGAAGCCGCGCACCACGTAGAGCTCCTGGAAGTTGCCGAAGCCGCGCGCCTGGCGCACCGACGGGTCGTTGAGCAGCACGTCGGCAACGCTCTTGGCCTGCTGGTCCTGGATGAGCTCGTTGGTGTAGTTGGTGCTCGAGAACGGCGTGCTCATCATGTCCTGGGTGCCCAGGATGCCGACGCGCCCGCCGCGCGCCACCTGGCCGCCGGCGTAAGGCTTGGTCAGGCCTTCGGCCGAGGCGTCGGCGCTGGCTTCGACGGTAACGGTGCCGAGGGTGCCGGCGGCTTCAGCCGGCGCGACGGTCTGGGCCGTAGCGGCCAGGGCGTGAATTGCGAGCAGCGTGGCAGCAGCGGTCGGGCGCAGGCTGGCGCGCAGGAAAGAGGAGGAAGAAGACATTGAAAGGTTCGAAAGGGGCGCAAATGAGAACCATTATTGTTACCCCGCCGAACCGGTTTGCCGATACTTTCTCTCAATGTTGCGAAAAAGTGTCAGTAGAAACGCCTCAGTGCCCGAAGCGCTGCCCGTCCACGAACACGTGCAGCTCGCCCGGCACGAAGGGCGTCCAGCTCTCGTTGCTGGTGAGCGGCGCGGTCACCACCACCGCCACGCGGTCGTTGGGCGTGGTGTGCCGCGCAAAGTCGATCTCGAGGTCTTCGTCCGCGAGCTGCGCGGTGACGAAGGGGTGGCGGCGTTCCACGTACCAGAGGTTGGTGGAGGCATGGGCCCAGAGCGCCTGGCCGTTCGAGAGCATGAAGTTGAAGGTGCCGTGGCGGGCGAGCTGCGGCGCCAGTTCGCGCAGCGTGAGCGTGAGCTCCTCGATGCTCGGCACGCCCGCATGCGACTTGGCCAGCTCCTGCATGAGCCAGCAGAAGGCGTGCTCGCTATCGGTGTTGCCCACCGGGTGAAAGTTGCCGTGCAGGCGCGGCCGAAAGTCCTTCAGGTCGCCGTTGTGGGCAAACACCCAGTAGCGGCCCCACAGTTCGCGCACGAAAGGGTGGCAGTTCTGCAGGTTGATGGCGCCCTGCGTGGCCTTGCGGATGTGCGCAATGACGTTGCGGCTTTGAATGGGATAGCGCCGGATGAGCTCGGCCACGGGCGATTCGCTCGCCGGCATGTGATCGACGAAGTGCCGCAGCCCCCGGTCCTCGAAGAAGGCGATGCCCCAGCCGTCGGCGTGGTGGTCGGTGCGGCCGCCGCGCTGGGCAAAGCCCGTAAAGCTGAAGGTCACGTCCGTGGGCGTGTTGCAGTTCATTCCGAGCAGTTGGCACATGGCGCTATTAAAGCGCGAGCGCAGCCGCCGCGGGCGAACCCGCCCAACGCTCAGCGAACGAACCGGCCTTCAGGCGTGACGCGCACCATTTCGATGAAGCGCGAGCCGGTGGTGGCGCCGGTCGAAAAGTCGATGTCCATGCCGGCCAGGCGCAGCTTGAGCGCGCGCAGCGTGGCATGCAGGCGGGCGCGCGTGAGGTCGCGGCCGGTGCGCTTGATCGCCTCGATCATCACCAGCCCGTTCAGGTAGCCCTCGAAGCTGCCGTAGCCCACCGGCACCTGGGCGCGCTCGGCCAGGCGGCGGTAGTCGCGCGTGACGGCTTCCACCTCGCCCCAGGGGTACGGCGTAACTTGCGAAATGGCCAGCCCGCCCGCCTGCAGCGGAACCACCTTGGCCGTGACTTCGCCCGAGACGACCGACATGCCGTAGAACATCGGCTTGCTGCCGGCGGCATACATGGCCTTGATCACTTCGCCGGTCACCGTGCCGGCCAGGTACATCAGCACGGCCTGGGGGTGGCTGTCGGCAAGCGCCTTCCCCGCGGCGGCCGAGGTCGAGCCGTCGCCCTTCACCGCCACCACGGCCGTGGGAGCCTGCTTGTGGGTGGCCATGGCCGCCTCGATCAGCTTTACCGCCTCGAGGCCGCCGGGGTTGTCCAGGTGGGCAATCGCGATCTTGCTCACGCCGATGGTCGACAGGTGCTCGACCAGCGCCTGCGCCTCGCGGGCATTGCTGGCTCGCACGAAGTAGGCCGAGCCCGCCACGCGCTCGCGGGCGCTGTCGCCCACGCCGTAGCCGCCCACGCTGGGCGCGCCGCTTTGCTGCAGCAGCTTGGCCGCGGCGGAGGTGGTGCCCGATCCCACGCAGCCGAAGAAGGCGAACACGCGGTGGTCGTTCAGCAGCTTGCCGTAGTTTTCTAGCGCTTTTTCGGGCTTCAGCTCGTCGTCCAGCGCCACCAGCTTGATCTTGCGCCCGCCCACGCCGCCTTGTTCGTTGGCGGCATCGAAGGCCAGCGCAGCGCCGTTGTGCACGACCTTGATCTGCGAACCGAGCGGGCCGCTCAGCACGGCCGAGCTGCCGAGCAGGATCTCGGTGTCGGTCACACCCGCTTCGGCGGCCTGTGCGGAGGAGAGACGGGCCAAGCCCGCGGCGAAAACCGCCGTCGAAGCGACAAAACTTCTGCGCTGCATGAAAGACCCATCCCGTGAGTTAACAAATGCTAACAATTAGAAACGACGGGTGCTTAAGTATTACTAAGTGCTTACCCTTGCCGGGTGGGTTGCCGAAGCTGCCAAGCCGCGCAAATGGCAATCGCGCACAGCGCCGCCAGCATCAGAAACACCTCGTCGAAGGCCGCCAGCCGCGCGGCGCTGCTCGTCGGGTTGGCGAGCGAATCGCCATGCGCCGCCAGCCGCCACTCGAGCACGATGGCGCACAGGCTCACGCCCGCCGCACCGCCGAGCATGCGCAAGAAGTTGATGGCGCTGGCGCCCTGCGGAATCAGCGGCTTGGCCAGCGGCCGCATCGAACCCAGGTTGAGCGAAGGCAGGATGAAGCCGAGCCCGATGCGCCCGATGATGGCGAACGCCACCAGCAGCCACAGGGCGCTGTCGAGCCTCAGCACCACCATCAGCGCGAAGGAGGCCGCCAGCAGCGCCAGCCCGATGCTCACCAGCAGCCACGTCGGCTGCCGGTCGGCCAGCCGGCCCACGCCGGCAATGGCAACCGCCAGCACAATGCCCGCCGGCAGCAGGATGGTGCCGACGTGCGAGGCCGACAGCTGCAGCCCCACCTGCATGTACACCGGCAGCAGGTAGGTCGAGCCGAACAGCGCCGTGCCGTAGATGAAGGCGACCACGCTGCCCATGGCGAACTGGCGGTACTGGAAGAGGTCCAGGTTCATCAGCGGCGTGCCGCCCGAGGCCGCGAACCGGCGCTGCCACCAGATGAAGCCCGCCAAGGCTGCCAGCGCACCGCTCAGCAGCAGGGCGGCTTCGATGGGCGAGTCGCCGCGCAACTCGACCAGCCCGTTCAGCAGGCAGAGCGTGCCCGCCGTGCCCAGCGCCAGGCCCCGCCAGTCGAGCCCGCTGCCGCGCGTGGCCGCCACGCCGCCCGGCGCCGTGGTGGGCACGAACTTGTAGGCCAGCCAGAGCGAGGCCAAGCAGAACGGCACCACCATGAAGAAGATGGAGCGCCAGCCGAACAGGTCGACCAGCACGCCGCCGATGCTCGGGCCGATGGCCGGCGCCAGTACCACACCCATGCCGAAGATGCCGCTGGCGCGCCCCTGCTCGTGCGGCTCGAAGGCGCGCAGGATGATGATGGCCGGAATGGGCTGCACCACGCCGGCGGCAAGCCCTTCGGCCACGCGCGCCAGCAGCACCAGCGTGAAGTTGTTGGCCAGCCCGCCCGCCACGCCGCCCACAAGCAGCAGCACCATGGTGCCGACGTAGGTGCGCCTGTAGCCGTAGCGCGACAGCAGCCAGGGCGTGGTGAGCATCGAGACGGTCATGGCCACCATGAAGCCCGAACTCACCCATTGCGCCCGCTCCTGGCCAAGCGAGAAGTGGTGGCTCATGCCCGGAATCGCCACGTTGACGATGGTCGACGACATGATCGACGCCATCACGCCCACCATGACCGAGACCAGCAGGTACCAGCGGTAGCGCGGACCGTAGCGGTCGCGCATGGTGCCAAGGGTCGGCGGGGCCGGCGGTGCGGCTTCGGGCGGGGGAGTGGGCATCGTGGAGCGGCGGCCCGGCTTCGGGTGCGGGTCCGTCGTCCTACAAGCATATCGGTCTTTGCGCGAATGGGCGCCGATGCAACGGCCGCACAATGCACACGCTGTCCCGCACTGCTTTCCGAGAAAACAAAAACGACATGGCTCCCCAATCCGATCAACCCGTCGAGCATTCCGACGATCAAGCCGGCGGTCCAACCGGCGATCAAGCCGCTGTTCAAACCGGCGACCAGGCCGCAGCCGACCCGCAGGCCGCGCACGCGCCGCCCAACCTCGCGGCCGAACTGGCCGCGCCCACCGTCAGCCGCGCCTACCGCTGCCAGTGCGGCCGGCCGGTGTTCCTGCGCAACAGCCAGTGCCTGGCCTGCGGCACGCCGCTCGGGTACGTGATCGACCGGCTCGGCGTGGTGCCGCTCGCGCCCGTCGCCGCCGAAGAAGGAAGCCAGGACGAAGCGGAGGGCGAGCGCCCCGCGCCCGACACCTTCACCGTGTTCGGCAATCCGGACGGCAAGAGATACCGCCGCTGCGCCAACCTCATGACCGCCGCCAGCTGCAACTGGATGGTGCCGGCCCCGCGCGAGGGCGACGACCCTTCGTTCAACACCGACGGCCTGGCGCCCGGCTACTGCCTGGCATGCAGCGTCAACCGCACCATTCCAGACCTTTCGGTGGAAAGCAACGGCGAGCTATGGCGCAAGCTGGAGCATGCGAAGCGCCGGCTCATTTCGCAGCTGCTGGCGCTCGGGCTGCCGGTGGTGAGCCGACACGCCGATCCGGCGCATGGCCTGGCGTTCGACTTCCTGAGCAACATGCCGGGCAGCCCGCATGTGATGACCGGCCACGAGCACGGCGTGATCACCCTCAACGCGGAAGAGGCCGAAGATGCCGTGCGCGAGCGCATCCGCGCCGAAATGCGCGAGCCTTATCGAACGCTGCTCGGGCACTTTCGCCACGAGATCGGCCATTACTACTGGGACCTGCTGGTGCAGCCCACGCCATGGCTCGACGAGTTTCGCGCGCTCTTCGGCGACGAGCGCGCCGACTACACCGCGGCACTCCAGCGGCACTACGAGCAGGGGCCGCCGCCCGACTGGTCGATTCACTTCGTGAGCAGCTACGCGAGCATGCATCCGTGGGAAGACTGGGCCGAAACCTGGGCCCACTACCTGCACATGGCCGACACCACCGACACGGCGATGAGCTTCGGCGTGGACGCCACCAACGTCGAACTCGCGAGCGACCTCTTCACGCTCGAAGACCTGTGGCGGCCGGAGCATCCCGGCGCTGCCAAGTTCCTGGATTTTCTGAACGGCTGGGTGCTGTTGACCAATGTGCTGAACGAGCTGTCGCGCAGCATGGGCCAGCCTGATTACTACCCCTTTGTGCTACCGCGCGCGGCCGTGGGCAAGCTGCAGTTCATCCACTGCGTGGTGACCGAGCAGCGCGACCGCGCGTCGTCTACGGCGGCTGCGCCGACTGTGCCGCTGCCTTCGGACTCGCAGCCTGCCGCCTCGGCGAACGAACCTGCGGCCGAGCAGTCGCAGGCGCAAAGCCAGCAGCAGAACTCAGCGCAGTTCTAAAAGGCCGGCAAGGCCTAGGGGCCTAGGATTCGACAGGCGTGCCTGCGGCGCAGCGCGCGCAGATGCACGCCTTGCCGCGCGTCTCCTGCGGCACCGCCGCTAGCGGCGCGTTGCGAAAATCCGCCGCCATGCACCAGCAGGGCGCCTGCGGCTCGCCGGTTTCGCGCGCAACCTCCATCGCGCAGCGGTTCTGCTCGCCGCAGAGCGGGCAGCGCGTGGCATCGATCGTGTCCAGTACAGCAGCCATGGCCGTCAGGCGAGCTCGAAAGCCGGCAGCTTCTTCGCCACGGCCACATTCCGGAGCGTTGCGTACACCGGCAGGCCGTTGCGGTAGGCGGGGTAGTCCTCGCCCTCGATCAACGGCAGCAGGTAGAGCCTGCACTTGTCGGTAATGCCGTAGCCGTCGTCCGAAATGAAGTCGCGCGGCATCGGCTTTTCGACGTTCGCCACCGCTTCGAGCGGCGCACTGCCGATGCGGTAGGTATACGGCGCATCGGAGGTGCGCTCGATGGTCGGCATGACCGCGTTGTGGCCTTCCAGCGCCAGCTCGACCGCGCGCTGACCCAGTTCGTAGGCCTGCCGCACATCGGTGGCCGAGGCAATGTGCCGCGCCGCGCGCTGCAGGTAGTCGGCCACCGCCCAGTGGAACTTGTGGCCCAGCGCGTCCTTGACCATCTGTGCCACCACCGGTGCGGCGCCGCCGAGTTGCGCATGGCCGAACGCGTCGCGCGTGCCTTGCTCGGCCAGGAAGGTGCCGTCGGGGTAGTGGCAGCCTTCGGACACCACCACCGAGCAGTAGCCGTGCTGCTTGACCAGTTCGTCCACGCGCGCGAGAAAGCGCGCCTTGTCGAACTCGATTTCGGGGAACAGCACCACCACCGGAATGCCGTGGGCCGCCGCGAGCCCGCCCGCCGCCGCAATCCAGCCCGCATGGCGCCCCATCACCTCGAGCACGAACACCTTGGTGGAGGTGGCCGCCATCGAGCGCACGTCGAACGATGCTTCGAGCGTCGACACCGCCACGTACTTGGCCACCGAGCCGAAGCCCGGGCAGCAGTCAGTCAGCGGCAGGTCGTTGTCGATGGTCTTTGGCACATGGATGGCCTGCAGCGGATAGCCGAGGGACTGCGACAGCTGGCTCACCTTGAAGCAGGTGTCGGCCGAATCGCCGCCGCCGTTGTAGAAGAAGTAGCCGATGCCGTGTGCCTTGAACACCTCGATGAGCCGCTCGTACTCGCGCCGGTTCTTCTCGAGCGACTTGAGCTTGTAGCGGCACGAACCGAAGGCGCCCGAAGGCGTGGTGCGCAGCGCCGCAATGGCTTCGGCCGGTTCGGCGCCGGTGTCGATGAGTTCTTCGGTCAGCGCGCCGATGATGCCGTTGCGCCCGGCGTAGAGCTTGCCGATGCGGTCCGGGTGTTTTCGTGCCGTCTCGATCACGCCGCAGGCCGACGCGTTGATGACCGAGGTGACGCCGCCCGACTGGGCGTAGAAGGCGTTGAGGATGGGCATGCGCCATTCTCCCGCAGCCTCAAGCCAGGCGCCAGTGGCCCCGGTTTCAGCGCCCGCCAAGCCCCATCGCGCGCGTGATCACTTCCTTCATGATCTCGTTGGTGCCGCCGTAGATGCGCTGCACGCGTGCATCGGCGTAGGCGCGGGTGATCGGGTATTCCCACATGAAGCCATAGCCGCCGTGCAGCTGCACGCACTCGTCCATCACCTTGCACTGCAGGTCGGTGGTCCAGTACTTGGCCATGCTGGCGGTGGCGGTATCGAGCTTTTCGGCCATCAGCAGCTCGATGCATTTGTCGACGAACACCTGCGCCACCTGCACCTCGGTCTGCAGTTCGGCCAGCGTGTAGCGCGTGTTCTGGTAGTTGCCCACGGGCTGGCCGAACACCTTGCGCTCTTTCACATAGGCCACGGTCTGGTCGATGGCGGCCTGCGACGCCGCCACCGCGCCGATGGCAATCTGCAGCCGCTCCCACGGCAGTTGCTCCATCAGGCAGACGAAGCCGCGGTTCAGCTGCGCCGCATCGCCGAGCAATGCATCGGCCGGCAGCCGCACGTCGTTGAAGAACAGCTCGGAGGTGTCCTGCGCCTTCAGCCCGAGCTTCTTGAGCCGCTTGCCCTTTTCGAAGCCCGCCATGCCGCGCTCGACCAGGAACAGGCTGGTGCCCTTCGCGCCCGCGGCCGGGTCAGTCTTGGCGACCACGATCACCACGTCGGCATGCCAGCCGTTGGTGATGAAGGTCTTGCTGCCGTTGAGCAGGTAGCTGCCGTCAGGTTGCCGGATGGCGCTGGTCTTGACCGCCTGCAGGTCGCTGCCCGCGCCGGGCTCGCTCATGGCAATGGCGCTGACCATCTCGCCGCTCGCGAGCTTGGGCAGGTAGTGCCGCTTCTGCGCCTCGGTGCCGTAGCGCAGGACGTAGGGCGCCACGATTTCGCTGTGCAGCCCGAAGCCGATGCCCGTGAAGCCGCGCGCCCAGAGCTCCTCGAACTGGATCACCGAATAGAGCAGGTCGGCGCCCGCGCCGCCGTATTCCTCGGGCAGCGCCATGCAGAGAAAACCGTTCTCGCCAGCCTTGGACCACACGGCGCGGTCCACATAGCCCTGTTCTTCCCACGCCTCGTGGAAGGGCGCGATCTCCTTGCCCATGAAGCGGCGGAAGCTGTCGCGAAAGGCCTCGTGGTCGGCGCTGAAAAGCGTGCGTTCGATCATGCTCAGCGCCCCGGAAACGTCGGCGGGCGCTTCTGCAGGAAGGCGCTCACGCCTTCGCGGAAGGTGGGGCGGTCGATCAGCTCGCGCTGGCGTTCGCTTTCGTAGTGCAGCTGTTCGGCCAGCGTGTGGCGCTCCGAGGCTTCGAAGGCTTCGCGTGCTTCGACCACTGCATGCGCCGGCAGCCGGGCGAGACGCTGCGCAATGGCGCGTGCTTCCTCGAGCAGCTGTTCGTCGTCGGCGCAGGCCCAGATCAGGCCCCACTGCACCGCGCGTCCCGCGCTCAGCCGCTCGTCGAGCAGCGCCATGCCCATGGCCCGCGCCTTGCCGGCGCGCCGCGGAATGGCCCAGGTGCAGCCCAGGTCGGGCACGATGCCGAGCTTGGGCAAGAAGGGCAGGTAGAAATAGGCGCTGCGCGCCGCAATCGTCACATCGGCCGCCAGCGCCAATCCGACACCCGCGCCCGCCGCCGCGCCGTTGACCGCGGCCACCACCGGCACGGGCAGCGTGCGCAGCGTTTCGATGAGCGGGTTGCTGAGCGACTGCATCCATTCGGCTGTCTGGTCGCCGAGCGACTTGCCTTCTTCACCGGACGTCATGGCGCTCAGGTCGGCGCCCACGCAAAAGGCCTTGCCGGCCCCGGTCAGGATCACCGCACGTACTTCGCGGTCGTCGCGGATGCGCTCCAATGTGTCGCGCAGCTCGATCTGCAGTTCGCGCGCAATCGGGTTCAGCTTGGCCGGCAGGTTCAGCGTGAGCGTGGCGATGCCGTCGGCCAGCTCGTAGAGCACGTAGGGTTGCTGGGCGGTCATCAGAGCCTTTCCACGATGGTGACGTTGGCCATGCCGCCGCCTTCGCACATCGTCTGCAGCCCGTAGCGCTTGCCGCGCCGACCGAGTGCATGGATCAGCGTGGTCATGAGCTTGGTGCCCGAGGCGCCCAGCGGGTGGCCGAGTGCAATGGCACCGCCGTTCACGTTGAGCCGCGCCGGGTCGGCATCGAGCGCCTGCAGCCAGGCGATGGGCACGGGCGCGAAGGCTTCGTTCACTTCATAAAGATCGATGTCCTGGATGCGCATGCCGGCCTTTTTCAGCGCGCGCTGCGTGGCGGGCAGCGGGGCCTCCAGCATGATCACCGGGTCGTGCCCCATCACGCTCATGTGGTGGATGCGCGCGAGCGGCTTCACGCCCAGCGCCTTCAGGCCGCGTTCGTTCACCACCAGCACGCCGCTCGCGCCGTCGCAGATCTGGCTTGCAGTGGCGGCGGTGCAGCGGCCGCCTTCGGCAATCAGCTTCACGCCCGCGATGCCCTCCAGCGTGGCGTCGAAGCGGATGCCTTCATCCACCAGGTGGCTTTCGCCGCTGCGTGTGCCGTCGGCCAGCAGGATCTCGATGGGCACGATCTCATCGCCGAACGCGCCTTCGCGGCTCGCTGCAATCGCGCGCCGATGGCTTTCGAGCGCGTAGCGGTCGAGCTGGTCCTTCTCGATGCCGTAGTTCTTGGCGATCATCTCGGCGCCGGTGAACTGGCTGAACTCCACGCCCGGGTAGCGCTGCTTCATCGCAGGGCTCATGTAGGTGCCGAGGCCCGCCTTGGCTGGCAGCGCATTGGGCGTGAACATCGGCACGCGCGTCATGCTTTCGACGCCGCCCGCAATCACCGCATCCATGCTGCCCGACATCACGGCCTGCGCCGCGAAATGCAGCGCCTGCTGCGACGAGCCGCACTGCCGGTCGACCGAGGTGCCCGGCACCGATTCGGGCAGCCGGGACGCAAGCACCGCATTGCGCGCCACGTTGGTCGCCTGCTCGCCCACCTGGCTCACGCAGCCAAGAATCACGTCTTCCACCGCCGCCGGGTCGATGCCGCTCCTGGCCACCACCGCGTCGATCACCTGCGCCGCCAGGTCGGCCGGATGCCAGCCCGCGAGCTTGCCGCCGCGCCGGCCGCCGGCCGTGCGCGCCGCGGCCACGATGTATGCCTCTGCCATGGTCATGTCCTTCCTCAAGAGAAAACAGCGTGAATCGGGCGCCCAACGCAAAAAAGCCGCCCGTCACAACGGCGGCGTTCAATGCTTGGAAAGTCCATGGCATCGAGGTTCGATGCCGGGGGCGCTCAGGTCAAGCCGGGGACAACCCGAGAGAAGGCAGTCGCCAAGGCGACCGGCGGCCCGACCGCGCGGCCAGCGGCATGGCGGCCGGCTGAGCGTCCGAGACGGTGATGCACGAAGACTCCAGCGCCGAGACCAGCACGCGCCGGTGTTCGGTGCCTTCGAATCGCTCCCCCGGCGCAAGCACGATGTCGCGCGTGTCGTGGTCGAGCGTCACCCAGACCGAGCCGCTGCGGCATTCGATGCCGACCCCGGCGCCATCGGGAACGGCAAAGATGGAACGGACCGGCAGGCTGACATGAAAGCGGGAAGAGTGGTGTTGGGTGCTCATGGCAAGCTCCATTGCATTCGTGATACGAATGAATATAGTGAATTGATCCTCCTCTTACACGCGGTGATTCGGAATTCGTTACATGCATCCAGAGAATGCGAAGACCCATGGCGCCTTGGGCGGCGAGCTCCCGCCGCTGGAGTTGCTGCGCAGCTTCGAGGCCGCGGCGCGCCGGCTGAGCTTCACGCTCGCGGCCGGCGAGCTGCACCTCACGCAGTCGGCGGTCAGCCGCCAGATCCAGCAGCTGGAAGCCAGCCTGGGCGTGCTGCTGTTCGAGCGCCGGCACCGCTCGCTGGTGCTCACCGAGGCGGGCGGTGTCATGCAGCGGGCCGTCACCGACAGCCTGGAGCGCCTGCGCGACGCCACGGCGCGGCTGCGCGCGACCTCCGCGCCGCGGCAGGTGGCCATCACCAGCACGCCCGGCTTTGCGTCGTTCTGGCTCATTCCAAGGCTGGCGCGCTTCACCGGCAGCCATCCGCAGGTCGACGTTCGCGTGTCGGCCACGCTCGAGGTGCTCGACCTGGAGAGCAGCCGCATCGACCTGGCGGTGCGCTTCGTGCCGATCGGCCGCGGCATCGGCACGGCGCTGTTCGAGGAGTCGGTGATCCCGCTGTGCTCGCCGCAACTCGCCGCGTCGCTGCGCGAGCCGTCCGATTTTTCGAAGCTCACCTTGCTGACCGTGGACTACCCCGACCACGGCGACGCCCCCACTGTCGATTGGGAGCCCTGGCTTCGCGTGATGGGGCTCGACCAGCTGCGCATGAAGAGCACGTTGCGCTTCACCCTGTACACCGATGCCGTGGCCGCCGCGGTGGCAGGCCAGGGCGTGGTGATCGGCCGCCTGCCGCTGCTGCGCGACCTGGTGCAGACGGGCCGGCTCGTCGCGCCGCTCGGCGAAGGCGTGGCCTCGCACCGCGGCTACTTCATCGAAACATCGAGGCGCGCTGCGGGCAACCCCGACGCGCTGGAGTTCGCGCAGTGGCTGCGCGAGGAAGCCGAGGCGGCGCAGCGAGGCTGATGACGAGACCGCCGAGGGCGAGGTGATCAGCCCGGCAGCAGCACCTTGTCGACCACGTGGATCACGCCGTTCGACTGGTAGACGTTGGCAATGGTCACCGTTGCCGTGCCGCCGGTGGCGTCGCTCACCCTCACGTTGCTGCCGCTCATGGTGGCCGTCAGCGTGCCGCCGCTCGCGGTCTTCAGCGTGGCCTTGCCGCCGCCCGCCTTGATGGCGCTCATGAGCGCGGCGCCGTCCATCTTGCCGGGCACCACGTGGTACGTCAGCACCTTCGTGAGCGTGGGCTTGTTCTCTGCCTTGAGCAGCGTGTCGACCGTGCCGGCCGGCAGTGCCGAGAAGGCTGCGTTCGTCGGTGCGAACACGGTGAAGGGGCCGGGGCTCTTGAGCGTGCCCACCAGGTCCGCGGCTTTCACCGCGGCCACCAGCGTGGTGTGGTCCTTCGAATTCACCGCGTTGTCGACGATGTCCTTCGTCGGGAACATCGCGGCCCCGCCCACCATGGGGTTGGGCGCGGTGGCGCCGCTGCCGCTCATGCCCATGCCGCCCGCGCAAGCGCCGAGCAGAACCGAAACGCCGATTGCGATCACGAGTTTTTTCATTGAGGACTCCTGGTAAGAATGTTCTGGAAGACAGCTGTGGAAACCGCCGGCAGCTCGGAGGCGCGATGCGCTCGACACCTATACGGCGCGTGGGCGCATTTGGATTCACGTGGGCTTTGCGCCACAGCGGCGCGCGCGGCACTTGCGCGCCGCACGCGTGCTCGCCAGAATCCGCCCTTCCTTTTTCAGCAACAGTTTTTTATTCGCGCCCGGCGACGACCAACCTCCCGGGCGGCAACTCACTCAATGAACCGTTTTCTGAACACCTGATCCGCACACCGACCGCCCCGGCCGGACGTGCATCCATGCATCCGCCGAGGCCCATCGACAAAGGCCCCGCGCAGCCATTCGCCGGGGCCTTTTTGTTTTTGGAGTGTGCGCACATGAGTGCTCAACGAAAGGCCCGCGACGACGAGAAGCGTCTGGGCCGGTTTTATTTTTCGGTGCCGAGCGCGGCACCTCGCAACCCCGTGGTGGCCGCGATGGCGCGCCGCGAAACCAGCCAGGGCGCGGGGCGCCACTTGCGCACGCACCGTGCCGAGCGCCGCGCGCAGAAGGTTGCATTGCAGAAGGCCGCGCGCGGCTTCGCGGGGAGGACCGACGATGCGTGACGACATGGACAAGGTCATCGTCGAGAGGCCGCGCCGCGGTGGTAGCTGGCAGGGCGACGGGCGTGCCTGGCGCAACAGCAAGGAGGCGGGTTCGCGCCTGGGCATGAAGCGCGGTTACCACCGCACGAAGGGGCTCAACGAAAACCTCGCGCCGCTGAAGCGCTGGCTGCACAAGCAGGTGCATCGGCCGTGGAACAAGGTTTACGCAGAGCTGTGCAGCGGCATCGACCGCCGAAGCACGGTGCAGGCGCACATCTTCGAGCACATCGACGACTTCGTAGCGCGCAACGCCGAGCTGCGCGACGGCCAAGTGTGGGTGCCCGCCGAACGGTGGCGCAGCCACCTTCGCGCACCGTTGAGCGAAGCTGCGCATGTGGAGCTCTTCGTGCATCCGGTGACTGGCATCCTGTTGCCCAACCGGCGCTTGCATGAGGCGCGCGAGGCCAGGAAGGAGGCATACCGCGCGTCAAGGAGCAAACCGCCGGCGCGTGCGCCGCACGTTTTTCACGTGATCGACGAAGTCACTCAATGGCACCGCATCCAGGGTTGCTGGTTCGAGGTCATCATTGCGCCGATGCCCGAGCTGAGGCGAACGATGCTGGACGTGACGTATTACGACGTGCTGCGCCGCTGCCCAGTGACGCGCCGCGGCGGTTGCGAGAAGCCGGCCTTCGGTTCACCCGATCATCGGGAGATGTACGGGCGGGACCACGTCTATGCCGCGTCGATGCGCAGGCTCAACCAGCAAGAGGTGCGGGAACGCTTCGGCGATTGATTAGCGCGCCTGGGCGGTCGGGGTTTCAAACAACGTGCTTGCCGGTCTCGTTTCCGGCAGCACGTAGATCACGGCCTTTGCAGTGCCGAACGACGGCTTCACATGCGCGTCGTAAAACGCCGCGGGCACGTTGATGCAGCCATAGGAGATGCGGTTGTCCGCCGGAGTTGGCGTGGCCAGGCGTTCGAGCCGGCGCTCGGCCTTCTTGGTTGCGCGCACGCGGTGCATCGACACGGCCGCGTCGTAGTCGACCCAGACGATGTCCTCGCCTGAAAGATTGCGGCCCGGCTCGCTGACGAAGCGGCCCGCGGGCGTGGTGCGCTCGTCGTCGCGGATGTCGGCCATCTGGCGCTCGCCGATGCCGGGCACCGAGTGGTCGCCTTTCGCAAGGCCGAGCAGGATGGGCGAGGACGCCCGCCGCTTGCCGTCCGCATCGAAGATGTGGACCGCCGCGGCTTTCTTGTCGACGATGGCGAAGGGCGTGCCCTGGTTGTCGCCGGTCGTGCGCACCCAGCCGGCCACGGTTTCGGTGTCGCGCGAAACCGCCGGCGACGAATGCGCCGGCGGTGCCGCGATCAGCAGCGAAGCGAGCGCAGCTACGGCGATGCCGGAAGCGAAGCTGCGCCCGCGGCGCTCAGAGCCGACCCGCATCGCGCGATCAGTTGCGGTCGGCACGTGCCACGCGCATCGAGCCGCTCTGGTTCGACATGTCCTGGCTGGTGCTGGGCGACGTGGTTGCCTGGTTCGTCGTGGTGCTACCGGTAGAGCCCGACATCGTGCCTTGGTTGGTGGCCGGCGTGCCGGTGGTGCCCATCGGCGTGTTCTGCTGCGTCTGCTGGCCGGCGCCAGTGGCCGGATTCGGCGAGCTGGTCGTCGGCGGATTGCCCTGTGCAATGGCGAAACCTGCGGCGCTGGTGAGGGCGATGGCGGCCATGGTCATCTTGATCGAACGGGTCATGTGTATCTCCTTGGATGGAATGAGTGAATCGATCGCTCGATGGAGCAACCGATGCTCAAGCTAGCCTTGGTACACGCCCGCGCGGTCGGTGGGCCGCGCGGTCAGCTGTAGGACGATGGGTGTCTCAGGCGCCCGCCTTCACCTTCAGCCGCCACGCATGCAGCAGCGGTTCGGTGTAGCCGCTCGGCTGCTCGATGCCCTTGAACACCAGGTCTTGCGCAGCCTTGTAGGCGGCCGAGGTGTCGAAGTTGCCGGCCATCGGCTGGTAGACCGGGTCGCCCGCGTTCTGTTCGTCGACCACCTTGGCCATGCGCTGGAAGGCCTCGTCGACCTGCGCCTTGGTGACCACGCCGTGCAACAGCCAGTTGGCGATGTGCTGGCTCGAGATGCGCAGCGTGGCGCGGTCTTCCATCAGGCCCACGTTGTGGATGTCGGGCACCTTGGAGCAGCCCACGCCCTGGTCGATCCAGCGCACCACGTAGCCGAGGATGCCCTGCACGTTGTTGTCGATTTCCTGCTGCTTCTCGGCGTCGGTCCACTTGGCTTCGGGCGCGATGGGCACTTGCAGCAGCGCGTTCAGGATGTTGTCGCGTTCGGCGTCGGCATCGATCTTTTCGAGTTCTTGCTGCACGGCCGTGACGCTCACCTGGTGATAGTGCAGCGCATGCAGCGTGGCGGCGGTGGGCGAGGGCACCCAGGCGGTGTTGGCGCCGGCCTTGGGGTGCGCAATTTTCTGCTCGAGCATGGCGGCCATGAGGTCGGGCATGGCCCACATGCCCTTGCCGATCTGCGCCTTGCCGCGCAGGCCGCACGAGAGGCCGACCAGCACGTTGTTCTTTTCGTACGCGCCGATCCACGCGCTCGACTTCATGTCGCCCTTGCGGATCATCGGGCCGCCGTGCATGGCGGTGTGCATCTCGTCGCCGGTACGGTCGAGGAAGCCGGTGTTGATGAAGGCAACGCGCGCGGCGGCCTCGGCAATGCAGGCCTTGAGGTTGACGCTGGTGCGGCGCTCCTCGTCCATGATGCCGAGCTTCACGGTGTTGGCGGGCAGGCCGAGCAGCTGCTCGACGCGGCCGAACAGTTCGCTGGCAAAGGCCACTTCGGCCGGGCCGTGCATCTTGGGCTTGACGATGTAGATGCTGCCGGTGCGCGAGTTGCCCTTGCGCTTCAAGTCAATCATCGCGATGGTGGTGGTGACCACGGCATCGAGAATGCCTTCGGGGATTTCCTTGCCGTCCGCATACAGCACGGCGGGGTTGGTCATCAGGTGGCCCACGTTGCGCAGGAACATGAGCGAGCGGCCGTGCAGCTTCACGGGCTTGCCGTCGGCACCGGTGTATTCGCGGTCGGGGTTGAGGCCGCGCGTGAAGGTCTTGCCGCCCTTGGCCACTTCTTCGGTGAGCGTGCCTTGCACGATGCCGAGCCAGTTCGCATAGGCGAGCACCTTGTCGGCCGCATCCACCACGGCCACCGAGTCTTCGAGGTCAAGAATGGTCGAGAGCGCGGCCTCGAGCACCAGGTCGCTCACGCCGGCCGGGTCGGTCTTGCCGATGGGCGTGCTGCGGTCGATGCGGATGTCCAGGTGAATGCCGTTGTGCTTGAGCAGCACCGACGAAGGCGACGCCGCGTCGCCCTGGTAGCCCACGAAGGCAGCCGGGTCGCGCAGCGCGGTGCTGCTGCTCTGCAGCGCAATGTGCAGCTGGCCGTCTTTCACGCTGTAGCCGGTCGCCATCTTGTGCGAACCGTTTTCGAGCGGCGCGGCCTGGTCGAGCACGTTGCGTGCAAATTCGATGACCTTGGCGCCGCGCACGGGGTTGTAGCCCTTGCCCTTTTCGGCACCATCGGTTTCGGGAATGGCATCGGTGCCGTAGAGCGCGTCGTACAGCGAGCCCCAGCGCGCATTGGCCGCGTTGAGTGCGTAGCGCGCGTTCAGGATGGGCACCACCAGCTGCGGGCCGGCCTGCAGCGCGAGTTCGGAATCGACGTTCGCCGTGGTGGCCTTCGCGCCCTTGGGCTGCGGCAGCAGGTAGCCGATCTTTTCGAGGAATGCGCGGTACGCCGGCATGTCGGCAATCGGGCCGGGGTTCTTCTTGTGCCAGGCGTCGAGCTCGGTTTGCAGGCGGTCGCGCTCGGCCAGGAGCGCAATGTTCTTCGGCGCGAGGTCGCTCACGATGGCGTCGAAGCCCTTCCAGAAAACGTCGCTGGCCACACCGCTGGCGGGCAAGACCTTGTCTTCGATGAAGCGGTGCAACTCGGTCGCGACCTGGAGTCCGTGGGCGGTGGTTCGGGCGGTCATGTTTTTCTCCTGGAGAACGATTCAATGTGGGCGGAACAGGAGGCGGTGTCTGTCAGAACAGCGCTGCGCCGTGGTTCCATGCAAGGACTTTATTCGATACTTTGCTGGCCTGTAAGAGCCGAAAGCGTGATTTATCAGTGACAAAAATGGGGGTAATCACACGCCTTCGACGCTCGCTCCGTCGCGTTTTCAGCTCATTTCGCTGAGCTGGCGGGCCGCGGTGCGCACCGGCTCTATATGGCGCGCGTCGTAGCGGTGGGCGGGCATGGTCAGCGTGACCGCGGCGGCCAGACGGCCATCGGCATGGAATACGGGCGCCGAAATGCCCGCCAGCTCGGCCGTGCGGTCGCCCACCAGCGCGCAGTAGCCCTGCGCGCGAATGGCGTCGTACAGCTTCCGCTCCTCGGGGCTGCGCGGCTGTTCGGCTTCGGGGCCGAAGGCGATCAGCACGCGCGCACCGGCGCCGCGGTCATTGGGCAGCAGGTCGCCCGCGCGCACGTGGTCGCGCACCACATGCGACGAATCGACGCGGAACTGGCACAGCCGCACCCAGCTGTCGCCCTGGCCCTGCCGCACGTGGTACGCCGCGCTTTCTCCAGTGGCCGCCGCGAGCGCGCGCAGCACCGGCAGCACGAGGCGGTCGAGCGAAAGCGACGCCGCGTAGAGGCCGTGCAGGCGCGCGATCTCGGCGCCGAGTGCATAGCGCCCGTCGTCCTGCCGGCGGATCAGCCGTGCATGTTCGAGCGAAGCCAACAGACGCAGCACCGTGCTCTTGTAGAGCTGCGTGCGCTCTGCAAACTGCGCGAGCGACAGCGCCTCGTCGCCGGGCTGAAAGGCTGAGAGCAGGCTCAGTGCGCGGTCGACCGCCGCGGCACCGCCGGGGGCGGCATTGAGGTCTGAAACCGATTCGGTCTGGGCTTTGCGGGGCATGGCGTTGGCTTGACAGGGAAAGTCGTTCGGCGGTCTAATTCTGTTTAATGGAATTTAGTTCTGCAAGATAGAACTGTCAAGCGAGTGCCGCCCGCCAAGTGGCCAGCCAATCGCTCCAAGGAGACAAGAGTCGATGACACCCCCCGATGTTGTGATCAGCGAGGTCGGCCCGCGCGACGGCCTGCAATCGGTCAAGGCCACCATGCCCACGGCTGACAAGCTGCGCTGGATCGACGCGCTCTACGCCGCCGGCGTGCGCGAGATCGAGGTGGCCTCCTTCGTGCCCGCCAGGCTGCTGCCGCAGATGGCCGATGCGGCGGAAGTGGTGCGCCATGCCGCTACGCTGCCCGGTCTGGTGGTGATGGCACTGGTGCCCAACCGCAAGGGCGCGCAGGCCGCGCTGGAAGCGGGGGCGCACAAGCTCACCATGCCCGTGTCGGCCAGCGTCGCGCATTCGATGGCCAACGTGCGCAAGACGCCGGCCGAAATGGTCGACGAAGTGCGCGCCATTTCCGAGTTGCGCCGCGACACGGCACCGGGGGTGCTGCTCGAAGTCGGCATTTCCACCGCCTTCGGTTGCACGCTGCAAGGGCTGGTGCCCGAAGACGACGTGATCCGCCTGGCCGCGCAATGCATCGAAGCGGGCGCGGAAGAAGCCGGCCTTTCGGACACCGTGGGCTATGCCAACCCGGCGCAGGTGCGCCGGCTCTTCAGGCGGCTGCGCGCCGAACTCGGCACGCATGCCGGCGCGGCGCACATGCACAACACGCGCGGCCTGGGCATTGCCAATTGCCTTGCGGCGTGGGACGAGGGCGTGCGCACCTTCGACGCCTCGCTCGGCGGACTCGGCGGCTGCCCTTATGCACCCGGCGCCTCCGGCAACGCAGTCACCGAAGACCTCGTCTTCATGTTCGAGGCCATGGGCGTGCGCACCGGCATCGACATCGAGAAACTCATCGCGGCGCGCGCGCCGCTCATGGCCGGCCTGCCGGGCGAGCCGGTCTACGGCATGACGCCCGAAGCCGGCCTGCCCAAGGGCTTCGTCCAAGGCCCTGCCCAGGAAACCAACCCACATGCCTGAATCCAATCCGCTTCCCTATGCCGGCGTCCGCGTCGTCGAGTTCACCCACATGGTCATGGGGCCGACCTGCGGCCTGCTGCTGGCCGACCTCGGCGCCGAGGTCATCAAGGTCGAGCCCATCGAGGGCGACAGCACGCGCCGCCTGCTCGGCTCGGGCTCGGGCTTCTTTCCCACGTTCAACCGCAACAAGAAGAGCATCGCGCTCGATCTCAAGACGCCAGAGGGTGTGGAGGCCGCGCTGCGCCTCGTCGCCACGGCCGACATCGTGAGCGAGAACTTCAAGCCCGGCACCATGAAGAAGCTGGGCCTGGACTACGACAGCCTGAAGCAGCTCAACCCACGGCTCATCTACGTGAGCCACAAGGGCTTTCTGCCGGGCCCTTACGACCACCGCACCGCGCTCGACGAAGTGGTTCAGATGATGGGCGGCCTGGCCTACATGACCGGCCGCGCCGGCGACCCGCTGCGTGCGGGCACCAGCGTGAACGACATCATGGGCGGCATGTTCGGCGCCATCGGCGCGATGGCCGCGCTGCGCCAGCGCGAACTCACCGGCAAGGGCTGCGAGGTGCAGTCCGCGCTGTTCGAGAACAACGTGTTCCTGGTCGCGCAGCACATGATGCAGTTCGCCGCCACCGGCAAGGCGGCCGACCCGATGCCCAGCCGCATCTCGGCTTGGGCCGTGTACGACGTGTTCACTGTGAAAGACGGCGAGCAGATCTTTCTCGCGGCGGTGAGCGACAAGCAATGGGCGATTTTCTGCAAGGCCTTCGGGCTGGAAGAAATGCTGGCCGACCCGCGCCTGAAGACCAACAACGACCGCGTGCTGGCGCGCGAGTGGATGATGCCGATCCTGCGCTCGCACCTGGCCGGCTACAGCGCGGCCGAACTCAGCGCGGTATTCGAGCAGAACGAGCTGCCCTTTGCGCCCATCACCAAGCCGCAGCAGCTGTTCGACGACCCGCACCTGAATGCCACCGGCGGCCTCGCGCCCGTGCGCATGAACGACGGCCACATGGCCAAGGTGCCGCTCATGCCCTTTACGCTCGATGGCGAGCGCCCCGGCATCCGCCTGCAGCCGCCGAGCATCGGAGAGCACACCGCCGAGCTGCTGAAGGAGGTGGGCTATGGCGACGAAGAGATCGCCGCCTTCGAGGCGCGCCGGGCCGGCGCTGCCGGTTGAACCCAAGGCAAGGCTCGGGACAGAAAACCCGGGCGATATAGTTCTTGCGCCATGGACCGCCTGAAGCAACTCGAATCCTTCGTCTCGGTGGCGACCCGCGGCGGCCTCACGGCCGCGGCCAAGGCCGAGGGCGTGGCGCCCGCCATCATGGGGCGGCGCCTCGACGCGCTCGAGGCGAGGCTGGGCGTGAAGCTGCTGGTGCGCACCACGCGGCGCATCACGCTCACGCACGAAGGCAGCGCCTTTCTCGAGGACTGCCAGCGCCTGCTGACCGAATTCGCCAATGCCGAGGCCAGCGTGAGCGCCGGGGGCATCAAGGCCAGCGGGCACTTGCGCGTGACGGCGCCGGCGGGCTTCGGCCGCCGGCATGTGGCGCCGCTGGTGCCGCGCTTCCATGCCATGCACCCGGAAGTCACGATCTCGCTCAACCTTAGCGACCGCGTGGTCGACGTGCGCGGCGAAAGCTTCGATTGCGCAGTGCGCGTGGGCGACATGCCCGATTCGTCGCTGGTGAGCGTGCGGCTGGCCGACAACCGGCGCCGCTGCGTCGCCACGCCGGAATTCGTGCGCCGCCACGGCATGCCCAAGCACCCGAGCGAGCTGTCGCGCTTTGCCTGCCTCACGCTCTCGAGCGATGCTTCTCAAACGCGCGGCTGGGCATTTCGCCTGCCGGCCGAAGAGGGCGAGGGCGGCGAAGAACTGATCTACCTCCGGCCCGAGGGTCCGCTCGATTGTTCCGACGGGCAGGTGCTGCACGACTGGTGCCTGGCCGGCCACGGCATTGCCTGGCGCAGCACCTGGGAGGTCGAGGCCGAAATCGATGCGGGTTTGCTGGTGCCGCTGCTCGACGAATTCGCCGCGCCGCCCAACGGCATCTACGCCGTGTTCACGGGCACCAAGCACCTGCCGCTGCGGGTTCGGCTGTGGCTTGATTTCCTCAAGGAGCAATACGGACGCCCCGAATTCTGGGGCGGAAGAGGGTAAAGCCGTCCGAGCGGCGGCACAATGCGCAAGCATTTGCAACCCCATTGAAGAAGAAAGCCATTCGATGACCCTCGAAGCCATCCTCGCCTACCTGCACTTGCTGGCCATCCTCACGATGGTGGTGTTCATCTCGAGCGAAGCGGCGCTGTGCCGCGTGCAGTGGCTCAATGCCGCCGTGGTCGAGCGGCTCGCCAAGGTCGACCTGGTCTACGGCATTGCCGCCATTGCCGTGCTCGCGACCGGCATTGCCCGCACCGTGTGGGGCGTGAAGGGCACCGCCTGGTACTGGACCAACCCGCTCCTGCACGTGAAGCTTGGCCTGTTCATCATCATCGGCGTGCTCTCGATCTTCCCGACGCTGACCTACTTCCGCTGGCGCAAGGCGCTGCGCGCCAACGGCACGCTGCCGACCGAAGACGAAGTGCGGAAAACGCGCAAGCTGGTGATGGTGCAGGCCCACCTGATTGCGGTGATTCCCCTGGTCGCCGTGTTCCTTGCGCGCGGCTTCGGCAAGTAGGGCCGGCATGGAACGCGCCGGCATCCAGCTCCTGTTTGCCGGCACCATCTTCAGCAGCGCGTTCCTGCTGTTTCTCGTCCAGCCGCTCATCGCCAAGCAGATCCTGCCCTGGTTCGGCGGCTCGGCCGCCGTGTGGTCGATCTGCATGGTGTTCTTCCAGGCGGTGCTGCTCGCGGGCTATGCCTATTCCGATTGGGTGACGCGGCACCTTCGCGTGCGAGTACAGGCCGCATTGCATGTCGGTCTTCTGCTCGCGAGCCTGGCCTTCCTGCCGCTGGTGGTTGCGGCGCGCTGGAAGCCCACGGGCGCCGAAGACCCCACGTGGCTGATCCTGGGCCTGCTGCTTGCGACCATCGGGCTTCCCTACTTTCTGCTTTCGACCACCGGGCCGCTGGTGCAGTCGTGGGTGGCGCGCACACCCTGGAGCGCGCGGGTGTACCGGTACTTCTCGCTGTCGAACCTGGCCTCGCTGCTGTCTCTCCTGAGTTATCCGGTGCTGATCGAACCGCGCAGCTCGCTGCTCCAGCAGGCGCAGGGATGGTCGTGGGGCTACGGGGCGTTCGTGGTGCTCTGCGCAGGGACGACCTTGCTCGTGGCGTACCGCTGGTCGGAAGCCGTGCCGGCATCGACATCAACGGCGACGGCGGGCGAGGAGACGCCTCCGCGCTGGTCCGACGCGCTGCTCTGGCTCGCCTTGCCGGCGCTCGCGTCGTGGCTGCTGCTGGCGGTGACCAACCACATCACCCAGAACGTCGCGGCAGTGCCGTTTCTCTGGATCTTGCCGCTGTCGCTGTACCTGTTCACCTTTGTGCTGTGCTTCGAAAGCGACCGCTGGTACCGGCGCGGCGTTTTCCTGCCGCTGACGGCGGGCGTGCTGGTGCTGTGCGCCTTCGGCCTGCAGCACCACATCGGCTCGGACGTGCGCACGGGGCTGCCGATCTACGTTGGCGGGCTTTTCGTGCTGTGCATGTTCCTGCACGGAGAAACCGCAAGGCTGCGGCCGGCACCGCGCTATCTCACGCGCTTCTACCTGATGCTGTCGCTGGGTGGCGCCATTGGCGGCGCCCTGGTGGGGCTGGTCGCGCCGCACGTGCTGCCCGCGTACTACGAACTGGGCATCGGCCTCACGCTCACCGCGCTGGCGGCGGTGGCCGTGCTGCGTCGTCGCCTGTGGCTGCGGCTCTCCGGCGTGGCCCTGGCGGCCTGCTGCGTCTTTTTCCTGGTGGCGCAGATCCGCAGCGACAGGTTGGGCGCGCGCCATCTGGTGCGCAGCTTCTACGGCGCACTGATCACCTTCGACGTGCGCCGCGCCAATCCTCCGAGCTACGTGCGGCTGCTGTCGCATGGTTCCATCAAGCATGGCGAGCAGTTTCTCGACCCGCTCAGGCGGCGCGAGCCCACCACCTACTACGGCGCCACCTCGGGCATCGGCCGGGCCATGGCCGCCGCGCCAGACGGGCCGCGTCGCGTCGGGCTGATCGGCCTTGGCGCGGGCACGCTTGCGACCTACGGCCGAAGCGGCGACGTCTACCGCATCTACGAGATCAATCCGCAGGTGTTCGAACTGGCGGACAGCGAGTTCACCTTTCTGCGCGACAGCTCCGCGCAGACCGAGCGCGTGCTCGGCGATGCGCGGCTGGCGCTGGAGCGCGAGGCGCCGCAGGGCTTCGACCTGCTGGCAGTCGATGCATTTTCTGGCGATGCGGTGCCGGTCCATCTGCTCACGGCCGAGGCGCTGGACGTCTACCTGCGCCACATGAAGCCCGACGGCATCGTGGCCTTTCACGTGTCCAACCGCTACCTGGAGCTCGCACCCGTGGTCGCGCGAATCGCGGCATTGAAAGGGGTGCATGCGGTGCTGGTGAGCGACGACGCCAAGGAATCGAAGTGGCTCAACTCGACCGACTGGGTGCTGGTTGCGCGCGACCCCGCCGTGCTGGCGCGTGAGCCGCTGCGCGGCGCGGCTTCGCCCATCGCGCTTCCGGCGAACACGCGCCCCTGGACCGACGACTTCAACAACCTGCTGGGCGTACTCAAGTAGCACCCATGTAGCGCCCATGAAAAAGCCCCGCCGGCGCGGGGCCGTGCGGGGCTCGATTCAGAAAAGCGCGGCTGGTGTCAGGCCTTGGCGCTCAGGCATTCCTTCATGAACGCCTTGCGGGCGTCGCCCTTGAGGGTCTTGGCCTTTTCGTCGGCGTTGCAGGTCTTCATTTTTTCCTGCTGGGTCTGCTTGGCGGTCATGGCGGGCTTGGCGCTCAGGCAGTTCTTCATGAACGCCTTGCGCTCGTCGCCCTTCTTGTCGCCCGCTTCCTGGTTGCAGGTCGTCATCTTGCTTTGCTGGGCGGTGGGGGCCTTGGCCGCGGGCGTGGCCGGTGTAGCGGGGGTGGCGGGCGTCGCGGCCGGAGCAACGACGACAGGCGCGGGCGCCTTGTCTTGCGCCTGTGCGGCGCCAAAGGAAAGGCAGGCGCCCAGGGCGACCAGGGAAAGGAGCTTCTTCATGGTGATATGTCCTTGCAAGGTTGTGTTGTGACAGGTGCCCCGCCCCCGGGGCCGCTCATCCTAACGGGCGGGGGCATGCATTCGATGACCGCCGGCGCCGCCGAGCGGGTTTGCCCCCGGTAAAATCCGCAGATGCTATTGGTCAAACAGGAGCTGCTCGCGGCGCTCGCGAACACGCTCGAATCCCTCTCGCCCGGCGCCGGCTCCAAAGCCGCGTTCGAGTCGCCCAAGGTGGCCGCCCATGGCGATTTCGCCAGCACGGCCGCCATGCAACTCGCCAAACCGCTCGGCCGCAAGCCACGCGAACTGGCCGAGGAGCTCAGCGCCGCGCTGCTCGCCACCCCCGTTTTCGGCCAGTGGGTCGAAGCCATCGAAATCGCCGGCCCCGGCTTTCTCAACATCCGCCTCAAGACCTCCGCCAAGCAGCAGATCGTGCGCGAAGTGCTGAATGCGGCCGACGCCTTCGGCCGGCAGCCCGACACCGGCGAGAAGGTGCTGGTCGAGTTCGTCTCGGCCAACCCGACCGGGCCGCTGCACGTCGGCCACGGCCGCCAGGCCGCGCTCGGCGACGCCATCTGCAACCTGCGCGCCTCGCAGGGCGACACGGTCTGGCGCGAGTTCTATTACAACGACGCCGGCGTGCAGATCCAGACGCTCGCCAACAGCACGCAGCTGCGCGCCCGGGGCTTCAAGCCCGGCGACCCCGAATGGCCGAGCGGCGAAAAGGCGCCCGCCTACAACGGCGACTACATCGCCGACATTGCCGAAGACTTCAAGGCGAAGAAGACCGTCAAGTCGGACGACCGCGAATACACCGCCAGCGGCAACATCGAAGACCTCGACTCCATCCGCGAATTCGCCGTGGCCTATCTGCGCCGCGAGCAAGACCTCGATTTGCAGGCCTTCCGCGTGCGCTTCGACAATTACTACCTCGAATCGAGCCTCTACACCAGCGGCCGCGTCGAGGCGGCGGTGCAAAAGCTCGTGGCTGCCGGCAAGACCTACGAGCAGGACGGCGCGCTGTGGCTCAAGTCGACCGACTACGGGGACGACAAGGACCGCGTGATGAAGAAGCAGGACGGTACGTACACGTACTTCGTGCCCGACGTCGCCTACCACATTGCCAAATGGGAGCGCGGCTTCCACAAGGTGGTCAACATCCAGGGCACGGACCACCACGGCACCATCGCGCGCGTGCGCGCCGGCCTGCAGGCGGCGGGCGTCGGCATTCCCGAGGGCTACCCCGACTACGTGCTGCACACCATGGTGCGCGTGATGAAGGGCGGCGAAGAGGTCAAGATCAGCAAGCGCGCAGGCAGCTACGTCACGCTGCGCGACCTCATCGAATGGACCAGCACCGATGCCGTGCGCTTCTTCCTCCTGAGCCGCAAGCCCGACACCGAATACACCTTCGACGTCGACCTGGCCGTGACCAAGAACAACGACAACCCGGTGTACTACGTGCAATACGCCCATGCGCGCATCTGCTCGGTGCTGGCCGGCTGGGGCGGCGACGCCGCCACGCTCAAGAACGTCGACCTGTCGCCGCTCGAAAGCCCGGCCGCGCAGGCGCTGATGCTGCTGCTTGCCAAGTACCCGGCCATGCTGACGGCGGCGGCGAAGGATTTCGCCCCGCACGACGTGACTTTCTATTTGCGCGAACTGGCCGCCAGCTACCACAGCTACTACGACGCCGAGCGCATCCTGGTCGACGAAGAGCCGGTAAAGCTGGCGCGGCTCGCGCTCGTCGCCGCCACCGCGCAGGTGCTGCACAATGGCCTCGCGATTCTCGGCGTCAGTGCGCCGAGCAAGATGTGAAACCACCATGAAGAAGACAACCAGACAACGCGGCAACATCGTCATCGGCCTCATCATCGGCTTGGTGCTGGGGTTGGGTGTCGCGCTGGGCATTGCGGTCTACGTGACCAAGGTGCCGATTCCGTTCGTAACCAAGACCCAGCGCGGCGGCGCCGAGCAGGACGAAGCCGAGGCTCGCAAGAACCGTGACTGGGACCCGAATGCGCCGCTGGCCGGCAAACCCGGCACGCCCGCCAAGCCGCCCGCGGCCGCAGGCGGCCCGGTGGCTTCCGCTGGTGGCGACAACACGGCCGTGGCGCCCGGAGCCGCACCGCCTGCTCCGCCGGTGCCGGTGGTCGTGGCGCCCAAGCCCACGCGTCCGGCGCCGGTGCCGGCGGAAGCCAATCCGCTGCCGCCGTCGAACGATCCGCTGGGCGATCTGGCCCGCGCGCGTGCGGGTGGCAACAGCGGCAGCAGCACGACAACGGCCTCCGCCGCGCCCAGCAGCAACAGCAGCGCGGCACCGTCGTCGGGCCCCGACCCGTTCATGTACTTTGTGCAGGCCGGCGCGTTCCGCACCACCGACGACGCCGAGGCCCAGCGCGCCAAGCTGTCGCTGATGGGCGTGGAGGCCCGGGTTACCGAGCGCGAGCAGGCCGGTCGCACGGTCTACCGCGTGCGCGCCGGTCCGTTCAACAAGAAGGACGACGCCGATCGCCTGAAAGAGCGGCTCGACAGCGGCGGCCTCGAATCGGCGCTCGTGCGCGTGCAGCGCTGAGGTGTATTCCCGGGCGGCTGCGGCCTTGCTGCAGCCGTCATGAATAATCCCTAAGCTTGCGGCACGGGCCGCCGCCAAGATCAAAGATCGTATTGGGCATGCCGCATGCGGGAACTCCGCGCGGCGCCCCGGCTCTGTCTGCCGTACCCAACAGGAGAACTTTTTCAATGAAACGTCGTGACTTTTCGCTGGCCGCCACTTCGCTCGGTCTGATTTCGCTGGCTGGCAATACGGCGCACGCCCAGGCGCGCGCACCCAAGGCCGGCACCGAGTACCTGGTGCTCGACAAGCGCGTGCCCGTCGACGCGCCGGCCGGCAAGGTCGAAGTGATCGAGTTCTTCTCGTACAACTGCCCGCATTGCAACGATTTCGAGCCGCAGCTCGACGCTTGGCTCAAGACGGCTCCCAAGGAAGTGGCTTTCCGCCGCGTGCCGGTGCCCTTCGTGGGCAACGACGTCGAAGCCAAGCAGCGCCTGTACTACGCGCTCGAAGCCATGGGCAAGGTCGAGGAATTCCAGCCGAAGATCTTCAACGCGATTCACAGGCAGCGCCAGAACGTCAACGGCGATACCAACATCATTGCCTGGGCGACGGCCAACGGCCTCGACGGCGCCAAGTTCAAGGAAGTCTTTACCTCCTTCAGCGTGGCCAGCAAGGCCAAGCGCGCCACGCAGCTGACCGAAGCCTACAAAGTGGCCGGCGTTCCGGCGCTGGCCGTGGGCGGCCGCTGGTACGTGGACGGCGAGCTCGCCGGTAACATGACCAAGGCGCTCCAGGTCACCAACTACCTGATCGGCGAAGCCAAGAAGGGCTGATCGCCTTCAGGGGCAAGACAGCGGCCCGGCCACGCCGGGCCCGCAGTGTTCCCGGATCGGATGTCAAGCCCGCTTTGGCGGGCTTTTTCATCTCTGCGCGCTGGGCTGGCGCGATCCGCCGCATACAATGCAGAGCAAGTTTCGTGCCTCTATGACATCGCACTCCTACTCCAACACCCCTCCTCTTCTGGGTCGCATCGGCCGCCTGGCTCGCCTTGGCATTGGCGCGCTGTTCCTGGCCGGCGCCGCCTCGGGCGCGCTGGCTGAGACGGCGGACCGCACCAAGCCGATGAACATCGAGTCGGACGCCATGCGTTACGACGACCTCAAGCAGACCAGCGTGTTCACCGGGAACGTGCTGGTCACCAAGGGCACCATCATCATCCGCGGCGCGCGGATCGACGTGCGCCAGGACGCCGAGGGCTACCAGTACGGCGTAGTCACGGCGGCGCCCGGCAAGCGGGCCTACTACAAGCAGAAGCGCAACGCCCCCGACGAGTGGATCGAGGGCGAGTCGGAAGTCATCGAGTACGACAGCCGCGCCGACAATGTCAAGTTCATCCGCAATGCCGTCATGCGCCGCCTGATCGGCGCTACGCCCAACGACGAAAGCAGCGGCGCGCTCATCGTCTACGACCAGAGCAACGACACCTACACGGTCAACGGCTCCACCGTGCCGCCGAATGCGGGCGTCAATGCACCGTCGGGCGGACGCGTCAGGACCATCCTCACGCCCAAATCGGCCACTGCGCCCGGTGCTGCCGCGCCTGCCGCGGGTGCACAGCCCGCGCCCGCGGCAACCCAGCCGGCACCCGGAACGGGCCTGCGCTCGACCACCACCCTGGGTGGCGAAGGGGAAGGGCGCAAGTGATCGAAACCGCCGGAAACCAGAACGCCGATGGCACGCCGGGCAGCCGCCTGGTGGTGCGCGGCCTGCAAAAAAGCTACGGCAGCCGCAAGGTCGTCAAGGACGTCTCGCTCGACGTGCAAAAGGGTGAGGTCGTGGGTTTGCTCGGCCCCAACGGCGCCGGCAAGACCACCTCGTTCTACATGATCGTGGGCCTGGTGCGGGCCGACGCCGGCGAGATCACCATCGACGGCGAGCCCATCGCGCACATGCCGATCCACCGCCGCGCCCGCATGGGCCTGAGCTACCTGCCGCAGGAAGCGTCGATCTTCCGCAAGCTCAGCGTCGAGGAAAACGTGCGCGCCGTGCTCGAGCTCCAGCGCGAGCCCGACGGCAACGGCAAGCCCGCGCCACTCACCAAGCAGCGCATCGAAGAGCGCCTTTCCGCGCTCCTGGCCGACCTGCGGGTGGACCACCTCCGCGATTCCCCGGCACTCGCCCTTTCGGGTGGCGAACGGCGCCGGGTCGAAATTGCCCGCGCGCTCGCCACGCAGCCGCGCTTCATCCTGCTGGACGAGCCCTTTGCCGGCATCGACCCCATCGCGGTGATTGAAATCCAGCGGATCATCAGCTTTCTCAAGGAGCGCGGCATCGGCGTGCTCATTACCGACCACAACGTGCGTGAAACGCTGGGCATCTGCGATCACGCGTTCATCATCAGCGACGGGCATGTGCTGGCACAAGGCACACCCTCGGAGATCGTCGACAACGCCGAAGTACGCAGGGTGTACCTCGGCGAGCACTTCCGGATGTAAGGGAGGAGTCGGTCTCCATGAAGCAAGGGCTGTCCCTTCGCGTCTCGCAGCACCTGGCGCTCACGCCCCAGCTGCAGCAGTCGATCCGGCTGCTGCAGCTCTCCACGCTCGAACTGAGCCAGGAAGTGGAGCAGATGCTCGACGAAAACCCGTTCCTCGAACGCACCGCGGAAGAAGCGGCGCGCGAGGAATTCGGGCTCGACGCCGTCGACACCCCCGCTCCGCGCGATGAAGCGGCGGAGGCCGGCGAGGGCGACTTCGCTTCGCTGCCGGCCAGCAGCGCGACCGCCTCCACCGCCGAAACCAGCACCTCCGCCGCCGACGCCGACACCCCCGCTGCCGACATTGCCGAGCGCGAGCCCGACTGGGAAGGCGACGGCACCGTCGACATGGCGCCCGACGACAGCGAGTGGGGCGGCGATGCGCCCGCGCGGCAGAACAACCTCGGCGACGACGAGCGTGCCGACGCCACCGAACTCGCGCGCAGCCAGGAGTCGCTGCAATCCTTTCTGCACCGTCAGGCGCTCAGCCTGCGCCTGAACGAAAACGACAGCGCCGCGCTGCGCTTTCTGATCGAATCGCTCAACGACGACGGCTACCTCGAAGATTCGCTGCCCGCCCTGGCCTCGGGCCTTGCGGGCGACGACAACGACCAGTTCGACGAACTGGTCCACCACTTTCAGGTGGCGCTCGGCCTGCTGCAGAGCCTGGAGCCCGCCGGTGTTGGTGCGCGCGACCTGGGCGAATGCCTGAGCATTCAACTGCGCGCGCTGGCCGGCAAGGACGAGACCGAGGAACAGGCGCTGGTCCGCAAGACCGCCATAGCCATCTGCAAGCAGCCAATGGAGCTGCTCGCGCGGCGCGACTTCAAGCGCCTGGCCACGCTCACCCGCACCAACGAAGACCTGGTGCGCTCGGCGCTGCAGATCATTTCGCGCCTGGAGCCCAAGCCGGGCCGCCGTTTTGTCGACGTCGAGCGCAACATCGTGATTCCCGACGTCATCGTCACCAAGATCGGCCGCGGCACCAACGTCAAGTTCCGCGTCATGCTCAACCCCGAGGTGATGCCGCGCCTGCGCGTGCACGACATCTACGCCGGCGCGCTCAAGTCGCACAAGGGCGAGGGCAGCCAGGCGCTGTCGCAGCGGCTGCAGGAAGCGCGCTGGTTCATCAAGAACATCCAGCAGCGCTTCGACACCATCCTGCGCGTGAGCAATGCCATCGTCGAGCGGCAGAAGAGCTACTTCGTGCACGGCGAACTCGCCATGCGGCCGCTGGTGCTGCGCGAGATTGCCGACGAGCTCGGCCTGCATGAATCGACCATCTCGCGTGTGACCACGGCCAAGTACATGGCCACGCCGTTCGGCACGGTTGAGCTCAAGTATTTCTTCGGTTCGGCGCTCGGCACCGAAACCGGCGGCAACGCGTCGAGCACCGCCGTGCGCGCGCTGATCAAGCAGTTCGTGAGCTCCGAGAGCATCAAGAAGCCGCTGTCGGACAGCCAGATTTCCGAGATGCTGAAAGAGCAGGGCATCGAGTGCGCACGCCGCACGGTAGCCAAGTACCGCGAAGCGCTGCGCATCGCGCCGGCCAACCTGCGCAAGGCCTTGTAGGCCGAAGCTTGCCGGCCGGAGGGCCGCTCAGCCGCCCCGCGCGCCGGACAGCAGCTTGACGCCCAGCAGCACCATCACACCGCCCGCCGCACGGTCGATCCAGGCCTTGTAGCGCAGGTAGGCCGAACGCGGTGCCGCCGACGAGAGCGCCAGCGCGACGATCGAATACCAGCCCGTCTCGATGCAGAAGATCACGGCCGGCACCGCGAGCGCCAGCGCCAGTGGCACTTCACGCGGCAGAAACGCCGCGAAGATGCTGGCGTAGACCACTGCGGTCTTCGGGTTGCTGATTTGCGTGCCCATGCCGAGCAGGAACGCGCGCCATCCGTTGCCCCGGGTGCCGGGCGAACCCTCTTCCTGCGAAACGGCCAGCGGCTCGCGTGCGCCGCGCCAGATGCGGATGCCCAGGTACACGAGGTACGCCCCGCCGAGCAGCTTCACCCCCAGGTAGAGCGCGGGAACCGCGAGGAACGCAGCCTGCAGGCCCACGAGCGCGGCAACGGCGAACACGATGCCCCCGGCGCCCATGCCGAGCGCGGCGGCCAAACCGTCGCCGCGCGACGCCGACACAGCGGTGCGCGCGACCATGACGAAGCTCGGGCCGGGGCTCATGGCCCCGACGATCATCGCGCCCGCAATGCCCAGGAGGGGAACCGTGATGTCGTTCATGATTTCGGTGGCTGTACGTTGATTCGGGCCACTATATAGAGAAGCGCCGCGAGGGCGGCGACAATGGCATTCCCCCGCAGCCGATGACGATGGCGAACCCCTTGTGAACGATCTTTCCCTTTTCCTGCCTTGCGCCGCCGGCGTCGAGGAACTCCTGGCGCAGGAAGT
This sequence comes from Variovorax sp. CCNWLW186, assembly GCF_037203865.1. Taxonomy (NCBI): domain Bacteria; kingdom Pseudomonadati; phylum Pseudomonadota; class Betaproteobacteria; order Burkholderiales; family Comamonadaceae; genus Variovorax; species Variovorax sp. CCNWLW186. The sequence goes on from NZ_JBBCBO010000005.1 coordinate 154,995, forward strand.
CCATGCGCTCACCGGCCGCGTGGGGCAAGACCTGCTCACGCTGCGCGGCGGCGTGCGCGTGCGCGCCGAGTGGCGCGACATGCTCAAGCTCAACCTGCACAGTCGGCTGGCCCAGCGGGTGCTGGTGGAGCTGGCCCATGCGCCCTACCGCAGCGAAAACGACCTGTACGCCATCGCGAGCGGCGTGGCGTGGGAGATCTGGTTCACGCCCAAGCAAACCTTCAAGATCGAGACCACGGCGCAGCACAGCCCGCTGCAGAGCCTGAACTTTGCAACGCTGCGCATCAAGGACGCCATTGCCGACCGCTTTCGCGCCAAGGCCAACGGCGTGCGCCCGAGCATTGAAACGCAGTGGCCCGACTGCCGCGTGTTCGCCCACCTGACCACCGACCACTGCACGCTCTACATCGACACCTCGGGCGAGCCGCTCTTCAAGCGCGGCTGGCGGCAGGACAAGGGCGATGCGCCGCTGAAGGAAACCCTGGCCGCCGCCATGCTGGCCGCCAGCGGCTGGTGGAACCCCGAAACCGGCGCGGTGGCCGGCGAGCCGCTGTACGACCCCTGCTGCGGCAGCGGCACCATCGCCATCGAGGCGGCGCAAATTGCGCGCGGCATTCCGGCGGGGTGGCTGCGGCGCTTCGGCTTCGAGAAGCTGCTGCCGTTCCAGCCGCACGTGTGGGACGCAATCAAGAAGGAAGCCGAATCGGCGGCCACCCCCAAGGAAGTCGCCATCTTCGGCTCCGACGTTTCGCACCGCATGGTCGACTTTGCCGAGCGCAACGCGGAGCGCGCCGGTGTTGCCGATTCCATCAAGTTTCGCGGCGGCGACGCACTGCAGCGCATGCCGCCGGCCGAGGGCGGCGTGATCATGCTCAACCCGCCCTACGGCGAGCGGATCGAGGTGGGCGGCGTGGCGCGCTTCGGTGCCCGTGAGGCCGCGCAGACCTCCGGCCAGCGGGAGGGAGACGAGGGCGGCCAAGGTGGCGATGGCGGCGAGTTCTTTCCGCAGCTTGCGACGCACTGGAAGAAGAACTACGCCGGCTGGACCGCCTGGGTGCTCACGCCCGACCTGAAGCTGCCCAGGCAGATGCGGCTCAAGGAATCGCGCCGCGTGCCGATGTGGAACGGGCCCATCGAGTGCCGGCTGTTCCGCTTCGACATGGTGGCCGGCTCGGCCCGCAAGTAGCCTGGGGTCAGGCGGCGGGCAGGCTACTTCGTCGCGCCCACGCCGCACGCGGCGTTCACCGTCCGCACGGCCAGGTCGCCTGGCAGGCCGGCAAAGTTCATCGGACGGACGTCGGCTTCATCGAACTCGCGCACCGACAGCGGTGGCCCGACGAAGTTCGGCTGCCCGAAATAGGTGGCGCTCACATAGCGCGCCTTGCGCGCGTCACAGTCCACGCTCGCCTTCGCCGCGACGGACCGGAACTTCAGGCCGTCGTCGCCGGTGCGGGGCTCGGCCAGGCTGATCCGCACCGCCACCAGGCGCTTGCTTCCTTCCACCACCACGCTGGTGGGGTCGACCTGCACATAGGTGTTGCCCGCTTCCCCGGCCGAACCGGTCAGGGTGAGCCATTCCGCATGGGCGAGCGGACTGGCGCAGAGGGCGAGCAGCAGGAAAATTCGTTTCATGGTCAGGGGTTGAAGGACGCGGCGCACGGGGTCGGGGAGCAGATTGTGAATGGACTGCGTCGTTTGCGTTTGCGATAGCGCATGGTGCAACATCGGGGTTATTCCAAACGCACAAATTTCCATTTCTCCGGCAGCAGCAAACGCCGCGCCCGACGCCTTCGTGGTCATCGACACCAACATCGCGCTCGACCTGCTGGTGTTCGACAACCCCGATTGCCTGCCGCTGGCCGCCGCGCTTGCCGCAAGCGAGTTGCGCTGGCTGGCCACCGCCTCCATGCGCGACGAGCTCGAGCGGGTGCTCGGCTACCCCCTCATCGCAGCCCGCCTGGCGCGCGGCAACCTGGCGCCGCAAGGCGTTCTGGCGGCGTTCGATGCCCGCGTGCAGCTGGTTGCCGAGACGCCGCCGCGCGCCCCCTGCGTCTGCAAGGACCCGGACGACCAGGTCTTCATCGACCTGGCGGTCGCCCGGCGCGCACGGCTGCTCAGCAAGGACCAGGCCGTGCTGACGATGCGCAAGCGGCTCGCTGCGCAAGGCGTGGTGGTGCAAGCGGTGCTGGCGTTCTAGCCGGCCAAGGCTAGCGGTTGGTCGAAGCCGCCCCGGCCCCGTGCCATCGCCCCAGGAGTCGTGCCACCGCGCGCACGCGCTGCGTGTCGCGGCCCCATCGGCGGCTGGCGGGCAGGCGCTGCGCCCATTTCATGCGCCGGGCCGCCTCGGCGATGCGCCCGCGGACTTCATCGCTCACCTCGGCCAGCGCGGCGTGCCAGTGCACGCCCGCGGCTTCGGGCGCCGCGGCCTCGAGCATCATGGCCGTGGAGTGCAGGTAGCTCAGCCAGTCGCGCGCCTGGCACTCGGCCAGCGTCATGACTTCGGAGGGGTCGTCCTCGAAGTCGATGTAGCCGATGACTCCGTCGGGGCACTGCACCAGGTTGCGGTCGAAAGCCTGGCTCAGGTGCTGGCCGTGCACATGCACCCTGGCAATGGCGGCCAGCCCCTCGCGCCACACGGCCAGCAGCGCCGCCGGCCCCGCCGCCGCGGCCTGGTCCAGCTTTTCCTGCAGCACCACGGTGTTGCGGCCGCTCTCGCCCAGGTCGGAAATCAGCAGGCCGTCCGGTTGCTGCGCCAGCACCGCGGGCACGCGCAGGCCCGCCGCCGCCAACTGCCGCAGGCGCCGGGCCTCGGTGGCAATGGCCGCTTCGCCGCCCGGATTGGGCACCGGCTTGATGATGTCCAGCCGCGCCATGCGCGCGACCGCCGCCATCACGCGGTAGCCCCACTTGCCGTGGCGCGGGCCGGCCTTCTTGAGCCACACGCGCTCGCTGCCCAGGCGGTGGCTGGCGACGTTCTTCTGCTGTTTGGGCAAGGCGGCGCGCAGAAACTCGGCGTAGTCGCCCGGCCCCGGCACGAATGGCTGGGCATCCAGCGGCGCCGGCGCCGAGGCCGCACCCTTGGCGCTTTGCAATCGCGCCGACCCGCCGCGTCGCAACGGGTTCATGCGGCGAGCGCGAGACTCGACACCAGGCCGTGCGGCCCCTGTGTCACGGGCTGGAAGCTCTCGGCGCTGGCCAGAGGCCAGTAGGTTCGGAACACGTTGTGCTGCTTGTCGAGCGGGCCGAGCAGGGCGCCCGGCTGCACCTGCATGACCAGGTTGCTCAAGAGCCGCACCTCGGTGTCGGAGATGCGCCGCACGATGTGGTGCGCGGTGATCTGCTGCGGGTGGTCCAGGCCCGCGGCCTGCACCAGCTCCTGCAGCGCATGCAGGGTGCTGCGGTGGAAGTTGCGAACCCGCTCGGCCTTGGTGGGCACCACCAGCGCCTGCTGGCGCACCGGGTCTTGCGTGGTCACGCCGGTGGGGCAGTGGCCGGTGTGGCAGCTCTGCGCCTGGATGCAGCCCAGCGCCATCATGAAGCCGCGCGCCGCATTGCACCAGTCGGCACCCAGCGCCATCATGCGCGCCACGTCGAAGGCCGTGATCACCTTGCCGGCGCAGCCCAGCTTGATGCGGTGGCGCAGGTTCACGCCGATGAGCGTGTTGTGCACCAGCAGCAGGCCTTCCTGCAGCGGCGCGCCCACGTGGTCGCTGAACTCCACCGGCGCGGCGCCCGTGCCGCCCTCGGCGCCGTCCACCACGATGAAGTCGGGCGTGATGCCGGTCGCCTGCATGGCCTTGACGATGGCGAACCACTCCCACGGATGACCCAGGCAGAACTTGAAGCCCGTGGGCTTGCCGCCCGAAAGCTCGCGCAGCCTGGCGATGAAATGCATCATCTCGATGGGCGTGCCGAATGCGCTGTGCGACGAGGGCGAGATGCAGTCCACGCCCACCCGCACGCCGCGCGCGGCCGCGATCTCGGGCGTGACCTTGGGGGCAGGAAGCACACCGCCATGGCCGGGCTTGGCGCCCTGGCTCAGCTTGATTTCGATCATCTTCACCTGCGGATCGCGCGCATTGGCGCTGAAGCGCTCGGCGTTGAAGGTGCCGTCGTCGTTGCGGCAGCCGAAGTAGCCCGAGCCGATTTCCCAGATCAGGTCGCCGCCATGCACGCGGTGGTGCTGCGAAATGGAGCCCTCGCCGGTGTCATGCGCAAAGCCGCCCATCTTGGCGCCCTGGTTGAGGGCGAGGATGGCATTGGCCGACAGCGCGCCGAAGCTCATGGCGGAAATATTGAACACGCTGGCGCTGTAGGGCTGTGTGCAGACTTGGGCGGGGTTTGCCTCGGCCGGCTGCGGCGTGCCGCCGATCACGATGCGGAAGTCGTGGTTGTCGAGCTTGGTCGGCTGCATCGAGTGGTTGATCCACTCGTAGCCCGCAATGGTCACGTTCAGCTGCGTGCCGAAGGGCCGGTTGTCGGGGTCGCCCTTGGCGCGCTGGTACACCAGCGAGCGCTGGGCGCGCGAGAACGGCGCGGCCTCGGAGTCGCTCTCGATGAAGTACTGCCGCATTTCCGGCCGGATGAATTCGAGCAGAAAGCGCAAATGGCCGATGACCGGGTAGTTGCGCAGGATCGCGTGGCGCGTCTGCCGCAAGTCGTGCACGCCGGTGGCGCTGAGCGCGCCGAAAACCACCAGCGCCACCCAGGCGAACCACAGGTGCGGGGACACCAGCACGGCGGCCAGGCTGGCGACAAGGCCCGCCACGCACAGTGCAAAGGCGCTGTAACGCGTCGGAAACGGAATAATCGTGGACATGGGGTGAAATGACTGCCGGAGCCTGCTGCATCATAGAGGGCTGCCCGGAACTTGCCATGACCAACACCAACGACACTCCCCAGGCCGCAGCGCCCGCTTCCGCCCCCCTCGGCCCCGACGATTTCGACGCCCTCGATCAGGCGCTGGACGCCATGCGCGAGCACGACGAGGAAATTCCCCAGTGGGAGTTCTGCGAAGGCTTCATGGCCGCGCTGATCTGCACCCGCCGCCCCATCGAACCTTCCGAATACTGGCCCGTGCTGCTGGGCGACGGCTTCGTGCCCGCGCAGCACATGGAATTCGTCTGGAACTGGAAGCGCCGCTGGCTCGAAATCGAGCAAGGCCTGGATGCCGACGTAGAGTCGCTCGAGGACGAGCGCAGCTGGCAGCCCGAGGTGCTCGACACCCGCGGCGCCATCGCCTCGCTGCCCGAGGAAGAGCGCGCCGAGATCGAGGGCGAGGAAATCCCCTCGTTCGCCCAGGTGTGGGCGCTGGGTTTCATGTACGCGGTCGAGAACTGGCCCGAAGACTGGGCCGCGCCGCGCGACAAGGAAGCCGCGCAGATGCTGAACGACGCGCTCGACAACATCGTTGCGCTCACCGAGGACGACAAGGCCAAGCCCACGCTCTCGATGTACAGCGACGATGCCCCGCCCAGCGTGAGCCAGCAGCGGCTGGACGACTTCGGCGCCGCCATCTGGGCCGTGTACGACCTGCGCCAGCTCTGGAAGAGCCTGGGGCCGAAGGTCGAGACCATCCGTAAGGAAGCGGAGCCGGGCCGCAACGACCCGTGCCCCTGCGGCAGCGGCAAGAAGTACAAGAAGTGCCACGGCGCCTGACCCAGGCGCCGCCGCACGCCGCCTTCAGATCTTGAAAGCGCGCTGGACGTCCGCCCGCACCAGGTCCGCGTATTCGCGGTGCTTGCGGATGTAGCCGGCAATGAACTGGCACACCGGAATCACGTGCAGGCCCTTGGCGCGCGCCTCATCGAGCACATGCCGCGCAATGCCCGAGCCCACGCCCTTGCCCTCGTGCTCGGGCAGCACCTCGGTGTGGGTGAACATGATGGCGTCGGTCAGCAGGTTGTATTCGGCGTAGGCCGCAAGCTGGCCCTCGAGCGCGGCTTCGTAGCGGTGCTGGGCTTCGTTGTTGGTGATGGCGAGGTTGTTGCTCATGGTTGGCGTGCGAGATAGGTGGCGAGATTGGTGGCTGCGGTGGCGCGCACTTTCTTGCGCAGCATCGGCGTCCAGCCGAGAAGGAGCCCGGGTGCGCCCAGCGCCTGGCGCGACCAGGCCCAGAAATTGAAGCTGTCGCGGTGAGTGGCAATCAGCCCGTCGGGCGTGAAGCCGAAGCGCGCGTCGATGCTGTTGTCGACCAGCCGGCCGGTGGCGCTGAAGCGGTAGTGCGCGTCCCAGTGCGCCTGGCCGCTGGTGTCGTCGGCATGCACGTCGCGCCACGTCAGCTTCCACACGTCGGCGCCGCCGGCCTTGGTTGCGCTGCAAAGCATGCGCCACATGCCGCCCACCTGCTGGCGCCCGCGCAATGAAAAGGCTTCGTCGTCGAATTGCGCATCGCTTGCATAGCAGGCGGCCATGGTGGCGGCGTCCAGCCGCGAGAACGCCTCGTAGAAGCGCTCGATGGTCTGGGCATTGGCTGCTGCTGTCATTGAGTGTCTTTCTTATGGATGACGTGCGATGGCTGCGTGGCCGAAATGCGGCGCAGCGCGAAATCATAGACGGCGCGGCATTCGCGGCGCGCGTTCTGGTCTACGGGCCGAGCAGGCCGGCCAGCGTTTGCAGCGCGTAGTGCACCGTGGCCGCGCGCACCGCGGCGCGGTCGCCGTCGAAGCGGCGCCGCTCGGTGCGCTCCTGCCCGTCGACCGACCAGCCGAACCACACGGTGCCCACCGGCTTGTCGGGGCTGCCGCCGGTCGGGCCGGCCACGCCAGTCACGGCCACCGCCACGCGTGCGGCCGAATGCGCGATGGCGCCCGCGGCCATGGCACGCGCCACGGGTTCGCTGACTGCGCCGTGGGCTTCGATCAGCGCGGCATCGACGCCCAGCAATTCGGTCTTGGCCGCGTTCGAGTAGGTGACAAAGCCGCGCTCGAACCAAGTGCTGGAGCCCGCCAGTTCGGTGCAGGCGCCGGCGATGAGCCCACCGGTGCAGCTTTCGGCCGTGGCGAGCATCCAGCCTTTTTTCAGCAGCAGCCCGGCCGTGGCGGTGACGAGGGCGGGCGTGTCCAGGTCGGCAAGAAAGTTGGAGGGGGCCGAGGGTTCCATCGAGTTCACCATGCGCGCCAGAGCGCAATGACCAGCAGCGTGCAAAACGCCGCCACCAGGTCGTCGAGGATGATGCCGAAGCCCGCGCGCCACCAGCGCACCTCGGCGGCATCGCGCTGCTTGAACAGCCCGTCCGCCCAGGCCACTGGCCCCGGCTTGGCGGCATCGAAGAAGCGGAACAGCCCGAACGCCACCGCCTGCGCGACGAGGCCGGCCGGCGTAACCAGCCAGAGCACGATCCAGAAGGCGACCACTTCGTCCCACACGATGCTGCCCGGGTCCGCCACGCCCATGTGGCGCGCCGTCACGCTGCAGGCCCACCAGCCGATGGGCAGCGAAGCGAGGATCACCCAGCCGATGGTGGCCGGCGTGAACCACAGCTGCATGACCACGAAGGCCGCCCAGGCCCAGAGCGTGCCGACCGTGCCCGGTGCCACGCGCGGCAGCCCGGAGCCGAAACCCAGGGCAATGAAGTGCGCAGGGTGCGAGAGCAGGAAGGCCTTGGTCGGCCGGCCGGGCGCTCCCACCGAAATGGGGCCGGACGATGAAGGGGACGAGGAAGAAGAAGGAGGCGGAGGAACGGCTTGCATCACGGCGAAGTGTCGCGCATCCGCGGGCCGGCTTAAGCCCTCTATTTATCAAAGCCTTATCTTGTTTAATTGATTGGCGCGGCCTAGTATCGGGCCTCTTTCGACATTCGCCTCCTTTGCCGGGGCGCCGCCCCCATGCCTGCCGCACCCGCCGCACCCAGCTCCGCCGCCGATTCCGCTTCGCCGGTTTCCGATCCCTCCACTGCCGCGTGGGGCGACCTGTTCCGGGGCCGCAACGGCTGGCGCGCCGTTGCGCTGACGGGCGGCGTGGCGCTGCATGCGGTCAATGTGCACATCGTGACCACGGTGCTGCCCTCGGTGGTCGCCGAAATCGGCGGGCTCGACTGGTATGCCTGGAGCACCACGCTCTTCGTGGTCGGGTCGATCGTCGGCGCCACGCTCTCGGTGCGCCTGCTCGCCGCGTTGGGGCCGCGCGGTGCATGCCTTGCGGCGCTGGCGGCATTCACCGCCGGGTCGATCGGCTGCGCGCTGGCGCCGACCATGCCGTGGCTGCTCGCGGGCCGCACGGTGCAGGGGGTGGGCGGCGGCCTGCTGGCCGCGCTGAGCTATGGGCTGATCCAGCTGGTGTTCGCGCCGCGGCTGTGGTCTCGCGCGGTGGCGCTGGTGTCGGGCATGTGGGGCGTGGCCACGCTTTGCGGCCCGGCGGTCGGCGGCCTGTTCGCACAGGCGGGGCACTGGCGCTGGGCGTTCTGGTCGCTGTTGCCGCTGGCGGCGCTGCAAGCGCTTTTGGTCGCGGTGCAGTTGCGGCCCGCTGCGGGCGTGCGGCATGTGCGCCCCGCCGGCACGCCGCGCATCCCCGCATTGCAGATCGGCTTGCTGGCGGCGTCGGTGCTGCTGATCGCGGCGAGCGAGTTCGCGCCCGTGCTGGCTTGGCAGGCCGTCGGCGTGGCGGCGGGGCTCGGGCTCGGCGTCGCCGCCACCCGGGTGGACGGGCGCGTCGCGGTGCGGTTGCTGCCGACCGGCGCCTATGCGGTGCGCGCGCCGATGGGCGCCATCTATGCCGGCGTGGTGCTGCTGATGATCGGCACCACCACCGAAATCTTCGTGCCGTACTTCCTGCAGTTGCTGCACGGGCATTCGCCGTTGCTGGCGGGCTACCTCACCGCGGCCATGGCAGGCGGCTGGAGCGCGGGTTCGCTGCTGTCGTCGGGGCGCAGCGGCGCTGGCGTCGACCGCATGCTGCGCGCGGGGCCGGTGGCTTGCGCGCTGGGCCTGGCTGCGCTGGCCGTGCTGATGCCGGCGCATGGCCGCCTTGCCGCGGGTGCCGAAACACTGCTGGTCGCCATCGCCTTGGGCGCTGTCGGGCTGGGCGTGGGCATCGGCTGGCCGCACCTGGTCACGCGCGTGATGTCGCTCGCGCCGGCGGGGCAGGAAGGCCTGGCCTCCGCCTCCATCACGACCGTGCAGCTCTACGGCATGGCCGTGGGCGCGGCGGTTGCGGGGCTGGTGGCAAACGCGGCCGGCCTCACCGCTCCGGGCGGCGTGGCGGGTGCGCGCTCGGCTGCCTTCTGGCTGTTCGCGAGCTTCGCGCTCGCACCGGCGCTCGCGGCATGGCTCGTCGCCCGCTTCGCGACCGCCGCACGCAGTCGATGAGCGCGCGCGGCGCGGCTCAGGCGATCACGCCTTCCCACCTCAGCAGCCGCCTGCGGCCCTGAAGATGCCGCCGCTCGCCGCGCAGCTGCGCCACCAGTTCATAGGCGTCGGGCGGCACATAGGCACCGCGCCAGGCCACGTGCTGGTCGGCGCGGCACAGCACCAGCCGGTGCATGTACGCGGCCGGTACCTCGGCCGCCTCGATGTCGACCACGGTGAGCGGCATGTCGTAGGCGCGCGCCGCGCGCTCGAGCGCCGATACATCCGCGCTGCGATCGAAGCGCAGCAGCGTGTAGCCCGGCCCGAAGGCGTCGTAGAGCGAGCGCCCATCGCCAAGCCAGAAGTGCGGCGCGCGGCAGCCCGGCACGGTGGAGGGCGTGAAGCCCCCCATCGAATAGGCCGGCGCGGTGTGCTCGCCATCGGCCACGATGATCGGTGAGCCGGTGTAGAAGTAGCCGAAATTCAGGCCCGCGCAGCAGAACTGCTGCACGTTGAGTTCGTACGCCTCGCGGCCGATCTCGGCGCGCAGCGCGTCGCCCTCCGGCCCGGGCGCCTCGATGTCGTGCGGCACGGCGCGGCGCGCGCGAATCATCTTCTGCGCATGTTCCATCGCAAAGTTCGACACCTGCTCGGTGATCGGCAGGCGTTCGGCTTCGTAGGCATCGAGAATGCCTTCGTCGCCCCAGCCGCGCACGCAGGCCGCGAGCAGCCACGAAAGGTTGAGCGCATCGGCAATGCCCGCGTTCATTCCGTATCCCGCATAGGGCACCCACAAATGCGCCGCGTCGCCCGCAAGGAACACGCGGCCTTCGCGAAAGCGGTTGGCCACAAGTCGGCGCCCCACCCAGTCTTCCTTGCTGATGATCTCGTACGAAAAATCAGGCCCCACACCCAGGATTTCACGCAGCGACCTGTCGCGGTCGACCGAATCGAACTCGGGCTCGTCGGCGTTCAGGTGGTTGTGCACCAGCCAGGTTTCCTGCCCGTCGATGGCAAACATCGTGCCGCAGCGGCGCGGGTTCATTGCGTAATAAGACCACGCGGGCTTGCCCGGCATGAGCGCGCGCAACTGCGGCGCGCGAATGAAGGTCGACTGCACGCGCTGGATCACGGCCGTGCCTTCCAGTTGCGCGCCGATCTGCTTGCGCACGGCGGAGCTGCCGCCGTCGCAGCCCACCATGTAGCGGCATCGAATGGTGTGTGTCGCGTGGCTGTCCAGATTGAGGGCGGTGGCGCTCACACCGCCGCTGTCTTGCGTGAGCGCCGTGAACTGCGTGCGGTTCAGCAACCGCACGCCGGGCAGCGCCGCCGTGTGCCTGAGCAGGATCGGCTCCAGGTAGATCTGGTTGATGCGGTGCGGCGGCTCGGGCGTGGGCCAGCGCGCATCTGGTCCTTCGGTTTCGGTATACCGGTCGCGCCGGCACGGAATGGGAATGCGCGCGAGCTCCACGCCCGTGGCGCTGGTGCGAAACACCACGTCGTTGGGATAGTCGGCCGGCAGCCCCGCGTCGCGCAGCTTCTGCGCCACGCCCAGGCGGCGAAACTGCTCCATGGTGCGCGAGGACACGTGGTTGCACTTCACGCTCGGCGCCTCGGCGAACCGGCGGGTTTCGCAAATGATGACCGAGAGGCCGTGCGAGACCAGGTCCATGGCCAGCGTAAGGCCCACCGGGCCCGCACCGACGATCAGCACGTCGGCTTCGAGATTCTTGTCTGTCATGGTCTGTTGAACCCCTTCAGTCAAGCTTGATGCGGGCGTCCTGGATGACCTTGGCCCACTTCTTCGTTTCGGTGCGGATGTAGGCGGCAAAGGCCTCCGGCGTGCCCGGCGAGGGCTCCACGCCAAGGTTGCGCATCGCGGCCTTGTTCTGCTCGTCGGCCAGTGCGGCATTGATCTCGACATTGAGCCTTGCCACCACATGTGGAGGCGTACCGGTTGGCGCCACCACGCCGAACCAGCCGGTCGAGTCGTAGCCGGGCAGTCCGCCCTCGGCCACGGTCGGCACGTCGGGCAGCATGGGAAGCCGCTCTGGGCTTGTCACGGCGAATGCCACCAGCTTGCCGGCCTTGATCTGCTGCAGCGACGAAGGCAGGTCGACCACCGCAAGCGGTATCTGGCCCGCCAGTGCATCGAGTGCCGCCGGCCCCGAGCCGCGATAGGGCACCTCCACCAGCTTGATGCCCGCCATTTGCGAGAACAGCGCGGCCGAGAGATGCATGGCCGTGCCGTTGCCACCATGGCCGATGGAGAGCGAGCCCGGCTTTTCTTTTGCAAGTGCAATCAATTCGCGCTGCGTCTTTGCAGCCACGGAAGGGTGTCCGACGATCACGAACGGAATGGCCGCAAGCATGCCCACCGGCCTGAAGTCCTTCAGCGGATCGAAGGGCATCTGCGGATACAGGCTCGTGTTGGCCGACAGCGCGCCGGCCGCGCCCACACCCAGCGTGTAGCCGTCGGCGGGCGCCTTGGCCACCAGCGCAAGGCCCACGTTGCCTCCAGCACCGGGCCGGTTGTCCACCACCACCTGCTGGCCGAGCTTCTCGTTCATGCGCGGCACCAGCATGCGCACCACGCCGTCGGCGCTGCCGCCAGGCGGAAAGGTCACCACCATGCGAATGGGCTTGTCGGGAAAGTCGCCGGCGGCCGTCGCCTGTGCCTGCGCGTGGGCGGTAACGGTCAGCAGTGCGCAGGCCGTGCCCAGCAGCAGTAGCTGCCGGCGAAGCGCATGTGCCTGGCAGGCCATGGTAGCAGTCATCGAATCACTCCTTGAATATTGGTCTTGTTTGATGCCGATTGGACGATGCCAGCATTCATCCGTAAATCAAGGAATTCCGCATCAAATATCATCTTTTCTAATGAACGCGAACTTCAGTCCTACGCTGCGCCAGTTGCGTGCATTTCTTGCCGTCTACCAGATGCGACAGCTCAGCGCGGCGGCGCAAAAGCTCTTCGTCACGCAATCGGCGGTGAGCATGCTGATCCGCCAGCTGGAGGAAGGGCTGGGCACGCGGCTGTTCGACCGCACCACGCGTTCGCTTAAACCCACCGCCGCCGCGGAAGAGATGCTTTCCACGGTCGAGCGGGTGCTGCGCGATGTCGATTCGCTCTCGGCCGATTTCCGCGAACTCAGCACGCTCGAGCGCGGGCGCGTGACGCTGGCCATCACACCCACCCTTGCGGCGCTGCTCCTGCCCGATGCGATGCGCGTGTTCGCCGAGCAGCATCCCAAGGTGCGCGTGCTGGTAAACGACTGCGCGCCCGACCAGTTCATTTCGCGCATCCTCGGCGAGCATGTGGATTTCGGCATCGGCACGCCCGAGCGGCCCGGCGCCGAGGTCGAGACGCAGCGGCTCATGCGCGACCATCTCGCGCTGGTGTGCCGCAGCGATCATCCGCTGGCCAATGCGCGCGTGGTCCGCTGGAGCGATCTCGGGCGCCACCCCGTCATTACCGTGCGGCCGGGCTACGGCGTGCGGCCGCTCATCGACGGCACCGCGGCCGATGCCGGCGTGGCGCTCGACGTGGTGAACGAAGTCTCGTTTCTTTCAACGGCCCTGTGGATGACCGCCAGCGGCATGGGGCCGTCGATCATGCCCTCGGCCTTTGCCCGCGCCGCGAACGATCCGTCGCTGGTGATCAAGGTGCTCAGTGCGCCGCGCGTGGCGCGCGACATTTCGGTGGTCACCAAGCGCGGGCATTCGCTGTCGGCGGCGGCGCGCAGTTTCATCGACGTGCTGAAGCAGTCGTTGTAGTTCTTTTCCATTCCTTCCGCAGCACGCGCGGGCCGTATGCTTGGCGCCTCATTCAAGCGCGAAAGCCACTCATCATGAAAACAACCCTGGTCCGTTTCAACGCGTTGTGCCTGTGCCTCGCATTCAGTCTCTTGCTTGCCGCCTGCGGCAACAAGGAGGCCGAGCAGCGCACCGCATTCATCGGTTTCTTGCAGACCCGCGTGCTCGACAAGCCGGGCCTTCGCGTGCCCGCGCCCAACGCCGACGAGAAGGCCTCCTTCGGCGACTATACGCAGCACTACGCGGTGATTGCCGACTTCAACGAAGGCATGAACAAGTCCGTCAGCCAGCCCATGACCCAGGTGATGGCCAAGGGCTCGTTGCGCTCCGTTGCCGACCTGGCATCGCGGCGCGACGACCTCAAGGCCGCGAAAGACGGCCTCGGCGGCTTGCGCACCGCGCTCGACCAGGAGCTTGCCAAGGCCGACGCCGCGCGCGCCAAGCTCAAGCAGCCCGACGACCTGAAGCAGGTGTACGACAAGGCCTATGAAAAGACGGTAACGGCGCCGGCCGCCACCTTCAAGGAAGTGTTTCCCGCACTCGACGCGGTGTTCGACGGCGCGCTGGCCGTGGGCGACTACATCGAGCAGAACAAGTCGAAGATCCAGGTCTCCGGCTCGACCATGGCCGTGACCGACCCCGCGGTGCAAGCGCAGCTCAACAAGATGCTGCAGGACCTCAACGGCCACTCGAAGGCCATCAATGCCGCGCAGACAAAAATGCAGGCAATGGTCCGCGGGGGCTGATCAGACGAAGTGGTCGAACGAGCCGAATCGCTGCGCGACCGGTGAGCCGCTCGCGTCCACGATGCGCAGGCCCGCTTCGGCATCGATGCGGCCGATGCGCGTCACGCGCGTGAAGCTCTCCTTGCCGGCTTGTTCGACCGCAGCGCGCGCGGAGGGCGCGGCGGTAAAAACCAGTTCGTAGTCGTCCCCGCCCGAAAGCGCGCAGGTGCGCAGTGCTTCGATGCCGAGGCCGGGCGCCGATGCGGCGGCCACCGTGCTCGTGGCCGCGTCGGCATCGAGCGTTGCGCCCACCCGGCTCGACGCGAGGATATGGCCCAGGTCGCCGACGAGCCCATCGCTCACATCCACCGCCGCCGAGGCGATACCGCGCAAGGCCTGCCCCAATGCGACACGCGGCGTGGGCTGCTCCATGCGCATGCGTGCCTGCGCGAAGACATCGGCCGGCAATGCGAGCGTGCCGCGAAAAACTTCAAGCGCCAGCCGCGCATCGCCCAGCGTGCCGCTGACCCATATGTCGTCGCCCGCGCGCGCGCCAGAGCGCAGCAGCGCCGCACCGGCCGGCACTTCGCCGAACACGGTAATGCAGATGTTGAGCGGGCCGCGCGTGGTGTCGCCGCCCACAAGCTCGCAGCCGTGCGCATCGGCCAGCGCGAAGAGCCCGCGCGAAAAGCCTTCGAGCCAGGGCTCGTCGATCCCGGGCAGCGCGAGGGCAAGCGTGAAGGCCAAGGGCTTTGCGCCGCAGGCCGCAAGGTCGCTGAGGTTCACCGCCAGCGCCTTGTGGCCGAGCCGCGCCGGATCGACCGTGGAGAGAAAGTGCCGGCCTTCGACCAGCATGTCGGAAGACACCGCCAGCTGCATGCCCGGCGCGGGCGCGAGCAATGCGCAGTCGTCGCCCACGCCGAGCGGGGAGCGCTTGGCGGGGCGCTTGAAGTAGCGTGTGATCAGGTCGAATTCACCCATGGGGCGAGCATAAGCGCTGCGGCGTCCGCGAACGCCGGGCGGTGCTCACCCCCGCGCGCGGCGGTTCGACATCACCACGTTGTCCTTCTCGATCGGCTGGCCGGCCTGCAGGGCGGCCATCCATGCCTCGGTGCTCGCCACGGCCGCAAAGTTGCTGTGGAACACGACGCTGAACACGCGGTGGATTTCCTCGGCACTGACCTTGCCGGCCGCGTTCTCGTAGGGCAGCGCGCCGGTCGCGTCCGAAAGAAACTCCACGTTCAACCCGCGGTGCATGGCCTCGAACACGGTGGACGCATCGCAGTTCTGCGTCATGTAGCCGGCCACGCTGAGCGTGTCGATCTCATGGCGCGCGAGCCAGTCGGCAAAGTCGGTGCCGGTGAACACGCTGGGGAACGTCTTGGTGATCAGGTGGTCGCGCGGGCGCTTTGCAACTTCAGGATGCAGTTCGCCGTTGTGGGTGTCGGCCTGGAACACCGGCGCTCCCTTGGGTGCGTGATGGCGAACCACCACCACGGGCGTGCCGGCCGCGCGGGCTGCGTCCATGGCCTTGGCGATGTTCGGCAGCGATTGTTCGACGGGCGGATATTCGATCGGCAGGCCGCCGCCTTCGAAATACTCGTTCTGCACGTCGATCACGACGAGGGCGCGACGCGGTGTGGGGTTGCTCATGGTGTGTGGCTCCTGGCTGTGGTTGTGTTGCGATGGCTTGATTCTTCCCGCTTGGGCGCGCCGGAGAAAGTGGCCCGAAAGCCATTCATCGATAAAATCGGGCCATGGCTCAAAAATCTGCGGAAACCATCGCCGTCGTCGCCTTCGACGGCATCAGCCCCTTTCACCTGTCGGTGCCGTGCATGGTCTTCGGCGAAGACCGCACCGAGGCGGGCGACCCGCGCTTTCGCCTGCTGGTGTGCGGGGTCGAGCCGGGGCCGCTGCGCACCAATGCCGGCTTCACGCTGACGGTGCCGCACGGCCTGGAGGCGATCCGCAAGGCACAGATCGTGGTGGTTCCTTCATGGCGCGACGACATGCGCGCCGCGCCGCCCGCGCTGATCCGTGCGCTGCAGGCGGCGCACCGGCGCGGTGCCGTCGTGGTGGGACTGTGCCTGGGCGCGTTCGTGCTGGCCGAGGCGGGCCTGCTCGACGGCCGGCCGGCCACCACGCACTGGAACCTGGCCGAAGCCTTTGCCAGGCAATACCCCAAGGTCACGCTGCAGCCCGAAGTGCTGTATGTCGACGACGGCGATGTGCTCACTTCAGCCGGCACGGCCGCGGGCATCGACTGCTGTCTTCATCTGCTGCGGGTGCGCTACGGCGCAGAGGCGGCGAACCGCGCTGCGCGGCGCATGGTCGTTGCGCCGCACCGCGAGGGCGGGCAGGCGCAGTACATCGAGCGGCCGGTGCCCGCCGCCGCGGAAAGCGACCGCCTTGCGCCGCTGCTCGAATGGCTGGGTCGCCATTTGCACAGCCCGCATGAGCTGGACGAGCTTGCCAGTCGCGCGCTGATGAGCCGGCGCACCTTCACGCGGCGCTTTCGCGAAGCCACTGGCACCACGGTCGGCCAGTGGCTGCAGAACCAGCGCCTGGCGCTCGCGCAGCGGCTGTTGGAGACCACAGGCAAACCGGTCGAGCGCGTGGCGACGGACGCCGGCTTCGGCTCGGCGGTGTCGCTGCGAAAGCACTTCGTCGCGGCCTTCAAGATTTCTCCCACGGCGTACCGCAGGCAGTTCTCGCAGGAGGCGGTGGCCGCCTGACCGGCAACGGTCGCGGCGGGCTCAGGCCGCGCCGCGAAAGCGCAGCGCCGCCTGCCGCACCACCTCGGCCAACAGGCGCTCCTTGCCCTGCTTCTCGCGCAGCCAGCGCGCATCGTTGCGGTTGGCTTCCACGCTGGTGCGCAGTTCGCCGAGCGCCTGCGTGGCGTTGAGCGCCTCGCTGTGCCATTCGAGCTGCGTCATGGTCATGAGGATGTGGTCGCGCAGCGGCATGTGCTGGCCGCTGGCGGGATCGACATACACCGCGTCGAGCCCGAAGCGGCAGGCCTGGAAGCGGTTGTAGGTGTACACCAGGTAGTCGTCTTCCGTCGGCTCGAAGGGCTGCTCCTGCAGGAACCACGCGGCCAGCGACTGCACGTAGCCCGCCAGCGCCGCGGCGCGCTCCACCGTGAGCGGCGTGTCGAACACGCGGATCTCGATGGTGCCGAACTCCGGTTTGGGCCGGATGTCCCAGTAGAAGTCTTTCATGCTGCGCACGACGCCGGTGCGGGTCATGCGCTCGAAATACGCTTCGAATTCTTTCCAGCTCAAGGTGAAGGGCGCGCGTCCCGAGAGCGGAAACGCGAACACCGAGTTGAGCCGGGCCGAGTCGAACTGCGTGTCCTGCCCCTGCACGAACGGCGACGAGGCCGACAGCGCAATGAAGTGCGGGATGTAGCGCGACATGCGGTGCAGCATCAGCAAGGCCGCGTCCGCATCGGGGCAGCCGATGTGCACGTGCTGGCCGAAGATGGTGAACTGCTTGCTCAGGTAGCCGTACAGCTCCGACAGCTCGCGAAAGCGCGGCTTGTCGTAGATGCGCCGCTCATGCCATTGCTGGAACGCATGCGTGCCGCCGCCCACCACCGCAATGTTGAGCTTGTCGGCGTTCTTGATCAGCGCCTCTCGAATGGGCGAGAGCTGCTTGATGACGTCCTGCGCCGAATGGCAGATGTCGGTCGAGATCTCGATCATGCTCGAGGTCATCTCGGGCACCACGCTGCCGGGGAGGGGCGTTTGCGCCATCAGCCGCAGCATGTCCTCGGCATACGGCGCCAGGTCGTAGTCGTGCGTGTTGACGAGTTGCAGCTCCAGCTCCACGCCGAGCGACAGCGCTTCGGAGCGGTTGAAGGGCTCCAGCTTGACCACGCGGCTCGCAGGGTCCGCGGGAAGCGCCGGCGAGCGGAAGTCGTCGCTGTCCACCGTGCCGGGAACGAGAGGGGCGTTGGAGCTGTCTGGAAAGCCAGTGGACGCGGTCATCGCTGCGTGTCCTCCGTGGTGCTGAAAGCCTGTGGCGCCCAGGGCACCGAGCTTTCGCCCACCGCGTGTATGGCCACGGTGGCGAGCACGGCGCCCATCACCTCCATGAGGAGAATCGAGGGCAGGGCCACCTGCGTGATCATGGTGCCGAGCAGTGGCGACGCGGTGGTGAAGTTGGATGCGATCAACAGCGCAATCGACGACAACGGCGACATCGCGCAGCCAACCCAGAAGGCCTGCTTCCAGCTGGCGCCGCTGCCGGGGTTGGCAATGGCCACGCCCGCGATCTTGGCAAACAGGCGAACCACGATCACCGCCAGCACCACGCTGGCAACGGGCAATGTCCAGTCGGCCTGCGCCGCCACGATGGACACCAGCACGAACATCAGCATGGTGAGCAGCGATGCGGCCGTGCCGAGCTGCCGCTGCCAGGCCCAGGGCTTGGGGTTGAGCGTCTTGAGCAGCACGCCGCCGATCAGCGCGGCGAGCGGTGCGGAGCCGCCGACGTGCGCCGTGAGCGCGGCGCCGGCCGCAATTAGCGCGAGCAGCAGGATCGAAGTGCTCTCGCTCGTCGGGCTCATGAACCGCAGCGCCGTGCGAAGCGCCAGTGCCAGGATTGCGCCGATCACGAAAGACAGGCCAAGCACCACCGCTACCGGATAGAGCTTTTGCAGCAGGGTTTGCGGCGCGCGCTCGATGAGGCCCGCCTGCGCATAGCCGAGCGCCAGCGCATAGAAGGTGTTGAGCGTCGCCAGCGTCATGGCGCGCTCGGTCACCGGGCCCGAGGCGCGCGTGTCCATGATCACGCGGCTCAGCACGGCCGGTGAGGCGACGATGGCCATCAGTGCGATGGGGTTGGCCACCGGGTCGGGCAGGCCCAGCAGCTGCAGCGTCCACAGCACGCCGAAATAGGTGAGCGTGGCTTCCAGCAGGCTTTGTCCCAGCACCATCGGGTTGTGGCGGAACCAGCGCAGCGGCAGCCGGCCGCCGGCTTCGAACAGCACCACGGCGGCGCCCAGCTCCAGCAGGAACAGGCTGATGCCGCGCAGCGGCCAGATGGCCCCCTCGAAGCCGGCAAAGCCGACCACCGCGCCGACGATCGAATAGCCCACCACCTTGGGCAAGCCCAGGTAGCGCTGCACCAGGTGGCCGGAAGCCGCCGCGGCGGCCAGCAAGAGCGACCAAAGCACCGTGGGCAGGCCCGCCGAGGGGCGCAGCCACTCGGACCAGAAGCCCAGCAGGTCGTTGAAGAGACTCGTCAAATTCATGCAGGTAGAAAAAAGCTTACGGGCCGGCTGCGCCAGCGTGCCCAGATGGCGCTGCGGATACGCGCGCGGTCACCAAGGCTCACGCTGTGCGCGCGCAGGGCCAGACGGAATGCGAAATAGAAACTCACGCTCACATTGAGCGCACCGATCACCGGGATGGCCGCCACCGCCCACCACAGCGCGGGCTGCTGGAGCACCGGCATGCCCACGGAGGCCGCGGCCGCCGCTATTTGCCCGGCCGACAGTGTCACGTGGCGCACGTCCAGGCCTAGCCCGAAGAAACCCGCGAATGCGGGCAGCAGGCCAAGCATGAGTCCGAGCGAAATGTTGGAAGCGAAGCCCGAGATGTGTGTGCGCATGAAGGTGGCCCAGCGGCGGGCACGGGCGGCACCCAGAAAAGCGCCGATGCGAGGGTTGTAACGCATGGCGGAGTCCAGCCTGTGCAGGACAAAGGCGTTTTCTGTCCAGCCCGCGACGATGCTGGCGGCAAACAGCAGCACGCCCGTGAGAGCAGCGTAGAGCGCGGTGGGGCCCAAGAGCGAGAGCGATTGCAGCGTGGCCGCGGCATGCGCCGCATCGAGCAGCGGCCGGCCAAGCGCGAGCTGCACCAGAAGCGCCAACCCCAGCATCGCCGGCACCACCACACCCACATTGCCCAGCACCGCCGCCACTTGCGAGCGCACCAGGTTGGCCACCTCGTCGACAAAATCGGCCACCGCAGCGTCGGTCTTGATGTCGCGCAGGCGCGCCGCCATGGCGGGCGCCGTCATCGCGGGCTGCTTGGTGGCCAGGGTCAGGTGCAGCAGCTGGATGGCGACGAAGCTGGCGGCATACATCAGGCCCGACCAGAAGCCGCTCCAGAACGCCGACAGGCCAATGGCATAGATGCTGAACTTGAGCAGCACCGTCAATGAGGTGAGCGCGCCGCCGCCCGCGGCCTTGCGCACCATCTGCAGGTAGCTCGCGCGGTCGCGCGTGATGTAGTGCTCGCCGGTTTCGGCGCTGCGCTCGGTCACCCGGGCCGCAAGCATCGACGAGTTCGATGCAATCAGCGCGCGGATGCTGTTGCGCTCGCCGCCCGCCAGCACCAGCCGGCCCACCAGCCGCGCCACGTTGGGCGCCGGCGCGGCCGGCATCAGGCAGTCGAGCAGCTCGCGGATGCGCAGCACCCGCTCGCGCAGCTGGCGCAGCCGGAACACCAGGCCGACCGAAATGCCGTTGTCCTCGAAGTGCGCATAGACCGACGAGGCACTGGCGCGGCAGGCGTCGAGCCGGTCGCGAAAGGCCAGGAAGGCGGCCTGCAGCGCCGCATCGCCTTTCTCGCCCTTTTCGCCGTGTTCGCCCGCGGGCTTTTCGAACATCTGCTCGCGCAATTCGTCCAGGTCGGCCATGAGCGCGTGGAACGGCCGGGCCTCGTGATGCTCCACGCTGGTGCGCAGGCGAAGCTCGGGCGAGAAGCCGGCCGCCACCACCTGGCTGCTGCAGTAGGTGACCGCGTCCATCACCGTGTGGCGCCAGCGCGGCGTTCCGTCGGCCTCCAGGGTTGCGTCGGCGAGCAGGGCGCCGATGCGGGCAAGCTGGGTTTCGTCGAGCAGCGCGATCCAGCCCGCGTCGAACACGCCGGGCAGCACCATGCGAAAGAGGTCCGACGCGTCGGTGGTCTCGGGCGTGCCGGGCAGGATTTTCCGGCGAAGGCGTTCGGTGAGCTCGCTCACAAACGCAGTGCGCGGCGCAAAACCGTAGTCCGCCAGCAGCGTGGTCAGGTCGACCGCCTGCGTGAACGCGTGCCACCACGCGCGCAGGCGCTCGCGCAGCTCGGGCCGCGCCTCCACTGCGTCGAGCAGCAGCGACACGCGCCCCACGGCGGCCTGCGGCGACGCGCGGTCGCCGCGCAGCCAGTCGAAAACGTCGATCAGCCAGACATGGCGCTGCGCCACGTCCGCCGTCGGATCAAGCCGGGCCAACAGGCCCTGCAGGTCATGCGATGCAGCAGCCATAAAAAATGTGAAAACGGAAAACCAAATACCAGAAACGCCGAGGAACCGGCTTTGCCGGGCCTCTGGTGTTGCCCCCGGCGAGGGGGAGGGAGAAGCGACACGCAGTGCGCGAAGCCTGGGGGAGTACTAGTGCAATACGCGCGAGACAGGCGCCCCGCCAATGTCGGCTTCCAGCACGAACATCGGAACCGGCACGTCGAAGCGCTCGCCCTCTTCAGTCACCACGAAGAAGCTGCCGTGCATGGTGCCGCTCGGCGCCTGCAGGCGGCAGCCGCTGGTGTAGCGGAACGATTCGCCCGGCGCCAGGAGCGGCTGCTGGCCGATCACGCCAAGGCCTTTGACTTCCTGCGCATGGCCGGAAGCGTCGTTGATGAGCCAGTGGCGCGCGATCAGCTGCGCACCCACCTGGCCCACGTTCGAGATGGTGATCGTGTAGGAGAAGGTGTAGATGTTGTCCTTGGCGGAGGACTGGTCGGCCAGGTAGCGGGGCTCGACCTGGACGCTGAAGGGGCTGTGTGACATGCGCGCGATGGTAACTGGAGCCTTCTCTTGCACGGCTTTCCGGGTTTTGCGGCGGCTGCGACAATCGGCGCATGAGCACGCCGTTCCGCATCGCCCCCTCCATTCTTTCCGCCGATTTCGCGCATCTTGGCGACGAACTGACCAAGGTCATCGCCGCCGGCGCCGACTGGATCCATTTCGACGTGATGGACAACCATTACGTGCCCAACCTGACCTTCGGCCCCATGATCTGCAAGGCCCTGAAGCCCTACGCCAAGACGGCGGACGGCGAGCCGGTGCCGGTCGACGTGCACCTGATGATCCAGCCCGTCGACGCGCTGGCCGCGTCTTTTGCGGAAGCGGGCGCCGACTACATCAGCTTTCACCCCGACGCATCGCCCCACGTCAACCGCAGCATCCAGGCCATCAAGGGCGCGGGCTGCAAGGCGGGGCTGGTGTTCAACCCGGGCCTGGGTCTGGAGGCGCTGGACTGGGCCATCGACGACATCGACCTGATCCTGATCATGTCTGTGAACCCGGGTTTCGGCGGGCAGAGCTTCATCGACTCGGCGCTGCGCAAGATCGAACTCGCGCGCAAGCGCATCGAGCAGAGCGGCCGCGACATCCGCCTGGAGGTGGACGGCGGCATCAAGGCCGACAACATTGCGCGCGTGGCCTCCGCGGGCGCCGACACCTTCGTGGCCGGCAGCGCGATCTTCAACGCCAAGGACTACGGCGCGGTGATCTCGTCGATGCGCGACCAGCTCGCCGGCGTCGGCAAGAAGAAGTAAACCAAGCTCAGCGCTTGACCTTGTCGTTGTAGACGCGGTCCGTCACCGGGCCGCGGTCGGTATCGACGGCGCCGCGCTCGATGTCGTCATGGCCCTTGCGGCCCACCTCGCTCGGCTGCCCGTCCTGCGCCTCCTGGCTGTCGGAAGACTGGTCGCGCTCATGCGGCAGGCGCGGCGCCGAATCGCCTCCTTGCTCGACCTTGGTGTTGCCGCCGCCGGCGTCCCGCACCGGGTCGTCCGGTGTGCCGGGGTCCTTCGAACGGGGCTTGCTGCTGCTCATGGCGTGTTCCTCTCGGTGTCTATCTGATGAGTCGAGCCTGCACCGCTCGGCCGGCAGCGGCGGTAGGACAGCCGAGGCGGGCCCTGTAGGCGTGCCGCGCCGCTATGAAACCAGTAGCGTCTTTGCGCACAGGGCAACCCCTCCGCAATAATCGGCCGGATGTCTTCCGATGATCCTCTTGCCGGCGCCGCCACCGACAGCCTGCGCATCCACACCTTCGCCTCGCTGAACCCCGGCCCCCGGCTGCTGGTGCTGGGCGGGGTGCACGGCGACGAAACCTGCGGAACCGCGGGCATCGAGCGCGTGCTGGCCGAGCTCGACGGCGGCGCGCTCCAGTTGCTGCGCGGCCAGCTCACCTTGGTGCCCGTGGCAAATCCGCTCGCGCGGAGGCGCCTGCAGCGGGAGGGCGAGCGCAACCTCAATCGCCTGTTCAAGCCCAGCGAGGCGCCGGCCGACTATGAAGGCCGGGTGACCAATGTGCTGTGCCCGCTCATCGAGCGGCAGGACGTGCTGCTCGACCTGCATTCCTTCCAGAGCGAGGGCGAGGCCTTCGCGATGATCGGCCCGCGCGACAACACCGGCCCGCTGGAGCCCTTCGCCCGCGCCGCCGAGGAGGGGCTGCTCGCGCTCCACCTGGGCACACCCATCGTGGTGGAAGGCTGGCTCGACATCTATGCGGCCGGGCTCGCGCAGCGCTCCGCGGGCGTTGCGGTCGACGAAGACGCGATCGACTTCGGCCGCGGCACCAACGAATACATCCGCAATTGCGGCGGCTACGGCGTCACGCTCGAATGCGGCCAGCACCGGGACCCGAAGGCCCCCGAGGTGGCGTGGCGCGCCATTCGCCGCGCGCTGGCGCTGCTCGGCATGGCGGAGCTGCCGCAAGGCATGCCAGCCGCGCCGCCCAGCCCGCCCCAACTGCTGCGGCTGGCGAGCGTGACAGACCGGCTGCACGAAGAAGACAGTTTCGTGCGCGACTGGGCCACCTTCGATGCGGTGCAGCGCGGCGAGCCCATCGGCATGCGCCACGACGGCACGCTGGTCAGCGCGCCGGACGACGGGTTCATCGTCTTCCCCAACGCACTGGCACTGCCCGGCGCCGAGTGGTTCTACTTCGCGCGGCCGAGCGAGCGCGTGCTCGACCCTGTGGCCTGAAGCATCTGCTCCTTCCCCTTCTGGGGGAAGGCTGGGATGGGGGCGGGCAGAGCGCCCAGTAGACACGCCGCTTGCCCCCACCCCGGCCCTCCCCCGGAAGGGGAGGGAGAAAACCGGGCCGCGCCTTACGGCAGGCGCCGCAGCGCTCCTACACGGGCCGGAGGCCCTTGGCGCAAAGTCTCGAGCCTGAAGGAGTGTGTCCATGGCAGTCTCGAAAAAAGCACCCGCGCCGCGCGTCCTGTGGAAAGGCGCGATCAGCTTCGGCCTCGTCCACATCCCGGTGGCGCTGTACTCGGCCACCACCAGCCAGAGCATCGACTTCGACTGGCTCGACAAGCGCACCATGGACCCCGTGGGCTACAAGCGCATCAACAAGAAGACCGGCAAGGAGATCGCGCGCGAGAACATCGTCAAGGGCATCGAATACGAAGACGGCGAATACGTGGTGCTGAGCGACAAGGAAATTGCCGACGCATACCCTAAGACCACCCAGACCATCGAGATAGAGACCTTCGTGCCCGCCAACGGCATTCCATTTCTCTATCTCGAGCGCCCCTACTACGTGGCGCCCATCAACCGCGGCGCCAAGGTGTATGCGCTGCTGCGCGAAACGCTGCAGCGCAGCGGCCGCATCGGCGTGGCGCGCGTGGTGATCCAGACCAAGCAGCACCTTGCCGCGCTGGTGCCCGTGGGCCCGGGACTGGTGCTGAACCTGCTGCGCTGGGGCACCGACATCCGGCCCTGGACCGAGCTGCCGCTCCCCTCCGAAGACGCGAAGAAGGCCGGCCTGAACGAACGCGAGATCAAGATGGCCGAACAGTTGGTGGAGGACATGAGCGCCGACTGGGACCCTGACGAATACAAGGACGAGTTCAAGGACGAGATCCTGCGGCTCGTCGACCGCAAGGTGGCCGCGGGTCAGACCGAGACGGTGACGCAGATCGAGCCCGAGGAAGGCCAGGCCGTCGAAGGCCGCGGCGCAAAGATCATCGACCTGACCGAACTGCTGCAGCGCAGCCTGCGCAAGGGCGGCGGCGCCAAGGCCTCCACCAGGACCGCCGACGCGGACGAAGAGGAAGACGACGAAGACGAACCCGCCAAGCCGTCTGCCAAGAGCAGGACCACGGCCAAGGCCAAGCCGAAGTCCAAGGCCCACGCCAAGGCCACCGCCAAAAGCACCAGCGGCAGTGCCGCGGGCAAGCGCAGTGCTGCCAAGACCGCTCCCGCCCGGCGCCGCGCAGCATGAACGGACGGGAGAGCGACCGGATGGAGACCAAGGAGACCAAGGCACCGCGCATCACCCATGCGGAACGCGTGATCGACACCGTGAGCGGCGTCACCAAGGGAGACCTCGCAGAGTACTACGCCACCGTGGCGCCGCTGATCCTGCCGCACCTCAAGGGGCGCCCCGTGGCGCTGGTGCGCGCGCCCGAGGGCGTGGGCGGCGAGCTGTTCTTCCAGAAGCATGCGCAGCACAGCGACATTGCCGGCATCAAGCTGCTCGACCCGGCGCTGGACCCGGGGCATGACCCGCTGCTGCAGATCGACACGGCCCAGGCGCTCATCGGCGCGGCGCAGTACAACACCATCGAGCTGCACACCTGGAACGCCACCTCGCGCGCCATCGGCAAGCCCGACCGCATGACCTTCGACCTCGACCCCGGCGAGGGCGTCGACTGGCAGCAGATCCAGGAGGCCGCGCTGCTGGTGCATGTGCTGCTCGACGAACTCGGCCTGCCTTCGTTCCTGAAGACCAGCGGCGGCAAGGGGCTGCACGTGGTGGTGCCGCTCAAGCGCGAGCTTGGCTGGGACGAGGTGCGGGGCTTTTCGCGGGCTATCGTGCAGCACCTGGCGCGCATCGTTCCAGACCGCTTCGTGGCCAAGAGCGGGCCGCGCAACCGCGTGGGCAAGATCTTTGCGGACTACCTGCGCAACGGCTTCGGCGCCACCACGGCCTGTGCCTGGTCGGCGCGCGCGCGTCCGGGCATGGGCGTGTCGGTGCCGCTGGCGTGGGAAGAACTGCCCGACCTGGGCAGCGCCGCCCACTGGACGGTGGCCACCATTGCCGACCGCATCGGCGTGGGCAACACGCCATGGGACGCCATGGAGAGCAGCCGAACGGGTCTGCGGGTCGCCATGGAGATGCTGGGCTACATGCCCTCGTGAAGCCGGCGGACCTCGCCGGCCCGCTTTGCTACTGGAGCACTTCGTTCGTCGTCACTTCGAAGCGCTGCAACGAGTTGGCGCCGAACACCATGGTGATCGGCACGTCGGCCGCATCGCGCCCGCGTGCAATCACGATGCGGCCGATGCGCGGCACGTTGTGCCGCGCATCGAAGGTGTACCAGCGGTCGCCCAGGTACACCTCGAACCAGGCGCTGAAGTCCATCGGGTACGGCACGGGCGGAATGCCGATGTCGCCCAGATAGCCCGTGGCATAGCGCGCCGGAATGTTCATGCAGCGGCACAGCGTGATGGCCAGGTGCGCAAAGTCCCGGCACACGCCCGTGCGCTCTCGAAAGCCCTCGAGCGCCGTACGCGTGGCGCGCGCGCTCTGGTAGTCGAAGCGCAAATGCTCGTGCACGAAGTCGCAGATGGCCTGCACCCGGTGCCAGCCGGGCGCCACGCGCGAAAAGTTGTTCCACGCGAACTGCAGCAGCTCGCTGTCGACTTCGCAGTAGCGGCTCGGCAGCAAAAAGGGCAGCGTCGACACCGGCAGGTCGGCCGCCGCGTGCTCCATGGCGCTGTAGTCCACCGGGTCGGACCAGCCCGGGTCGAACACCACGGCATGGTTGCGCAGCCGCACGCTCTCCACGCCCGCGGGTATCCGCACCCGCGCGCAGTGGTTGTCGAATGCATCCATGTAGTAGTCGGTATGCAGCGGCGGGCTGATGGTGATGTGCTCGCCGTTCTGCAGGTCCGCCGCGCGCGACGGGTGGACTTGCAGCATGTAGATCAGTGCCGTGGGTGCCGTGACGGCGAGTTCAATGTCGAAACCGATCTCTATCTGCATGTCGTTCTTCCCTGTGGGCCAAGTATGTGTTCTGTCCGGATGTGCAAGCAGGCTTCGTGCCTCCTTTGTTGATGCTATCGGTGCCCCGATGCCGGGGCACGCGGGCAGATGCGCAAAGCCGCGTAGGTGCGAGCCCGGTTCTGTCGGCGCGCTCCTACCTTGCACGCCTCACCTCTCCCACAAGCGGGGGCGAGGCGTCACTACGGGTAACAGTCTGCGGCAAACATAACCTTTCGATTCGCTCGCAACGCCTTCAAATCGGCTCTTATCGCCCTTACCGGCTGCAGCGCAAGCATCACGACTTGTCCAATCTGATCTGCTGGAGCGAATCATGAATATCTCTGCCCTGTTCGATTCACTCACCGGTACTTGGGGGGATGAAATCCTGTTCTGGGTGGTGGCCGCAGTGGCAGGGTTCATCTGCCTGATTGCGTTGGTGAACGTGCTGGACCTTTTTCTCGACAACGAAGCTGACCCCCCAATGAAAGATCCTCGATGACGCCACAGAACAAGGCCGCCGCCGGACGCCGATCGAAGGCCACGGACGGCACCAATGCCAAGCAGCAGCAACTCGAAGGCTTCGCGACCGATCATGCGCCCAATCTGACGACCAACCAGGGTCTTCAGATTCCAGACAACCACAACTCGCTCAAGGCAGGTCTGCGCGGGCCCACGCTGCTCGAAGACTTCATCCTGCGCGAGAAGATCACGCACTTCGACCACGAGCGCATTCCCGAACGCGCGGTGCATGCCCGCGGCTCGGCGGCGCACGGCTTTTTCCAGGTCTACAAGTCGATGTCGCAGTTCACCTCGGCCGACTTCCTGCAGGACCCCGATGCGAAGACGCCCGTTTTCGTGCGCTTCTCGACGGTGGCCGGCGAACGCGGATCGGCCGATACGGTGCGCGACGTGCGCGGCTTCGCGGTCAAGTTCTACACCCGCGAAGGCAACTACGACCTCGTGGGCAACAACATCCCGGTGTTCTTCATCCAGGACGCAATGAAGTTTCCCGACCTCGTCCACGCCGTCAAGCCCGAGCCGCACCACGCGATGCCGCAGGCCGCGAGCGCGCACGACACCTTCTGGGACTTTGCCTCCCTCATGCCCGAGAGCACCCACATGCTGATGTGGGCCATGTCGGACCGCGCCATTCCGCGCAGCTATCGAATGATGGAAGGCTTCGGCGTTCACACCTTCCGCTTCGTCAACCATCGCGGCGAGAGCCATTTCGTCAAGTTCCACTGGAAGCCCAAGCTCGGCATCCACGGCCTCGCATGGGACGAAGCCCAGAAGATCGCCGGCAAGGACCCGGACTTTCACCGGCGCGACCTGTGGGAAGCCATCGAGAACGGCGACTTCCCCGAATGGGAGCTCGGCGTGCAGCTCATTGCGCAGGACAAGGCGCAATCGCTCGGCTTCGACCTGCTCGATGCGACCAAGCTCATTCCCGAAGAGATGGTGCCGGTGCAGCGCATCGGTCGGCTGGTGCTCAACCGCAACCCCGACAACTTCTTTGCCGAAACCGAGCAGGTGGCGTTCCACCCAGGACACGTGGTGCCCGGCATCGACTTCAGCAACGACCCGCTGCTGCAGGGGCGCCTGTTCTCGTATACCGACACGCAGATTTCGCGCTTGGGCGGGGCCAACTTTCACGAGTTGCCCATCAACAAGAGTGTCTGCCCGTTCCACAACTTCCAGCGCGACGGCATGCACCGCCAGACCATTGCGCGCGGCCAGGTGGCCTATGAGCCCAACTCGCTGGGCGACGGCAAGGAGTTCCGGGTGGACGGCGGCAGCGTCGGCTTCCAGTCGTACCCCGACGAGATGGAGTCGCCCAAGGTGCGCCGGCGCAGCCCGACCTTCGACGACCACTTCACGCAGGCGCGCCTGTTCTTCAACAGCCAGAGCGCGGCCGAGAAAGAGCACATCATCGCGGGCTTCCGCTTCGAGCTCTCGAAGGTCGATGTGCCGGCCATCCGCCAGCGCATGGTCGACAACCTGGCGCATGTGGACGAAAAGCTCGCGCGCCGCGTGGCGGAGCCGCTCGGTATTGGTGCGCCCGATGCCAAGGCCGCCGCGGGCCGCGCGGGCTATCGCGAACACCGCATGACGCTGCCGGTCTCGGAATCGCCCGCGCTCAGCATGGCCGATACCGGCGACGGCACGATCCGCACGCGCAAGATCGCCATCCTGGTGGCGGACGGTATCGACTCCGCCTCGCTCAAGCCGATTCGCGATGCGCTCGAGCAGGCCGGCGCGCGCTGCAAGGTGGTCGGCCCGCGCCTGGGCACCGTTGCCAGCGCGTCGAAGCGGCAGATCGACATCGACATGACCTTTGCCAACGCGCCTTCGGTGATGTTCGACGCCGTGCTGGTGCCCGGCGGCAGCCTGGGCGCCGCCGCCCTTGCGGCCGCGGGCGATGCCGTGCACTTCGTGCTCGAGGCGTACAAGCACTGCAAGGCCATCTGCACCGTGGGCGAGGGCGTGCAGCTGTTGTCCAGGCTCGGCATTGCCGCCGACCCGCAACCCGGCGATCTGCCTCCCGGCGTCGTCGTGGCGGCCACGCCGGTCACCAACCTGGGCGACAACACCGCAGCCACGCAGATCGCGCTGGACTTCATCGCGGCCATTGCCAAGCACCGCCACTGGGAGCGGGCCGACATCGAATCGGTCCCCGCCTGACGCACTCCCTCAAGTAGTCCGTTTGCGCTAGGCCTTCTTGCGAATAGCCGCCGCGGGAGGGCCCTCCTAGACTTTCCCCACGAGGCCTGAACGGCGCGCACTTCCGCGACGTCGACCCCCGCAACCGCGGGCACACGGGCCGCACGCGGGGGTCCAATGACGTGGTTTTTGAGAACGGGATGGGAGCGCTCGGCACGTCGTGCAGGAGTCGCGGGTGCTCTCGGGCTGGCTGGCGTTCTCTTGCTGGGGCACGGGCCATTGGCCCTTGCGCAGCAGCAGGCGCCCAACGCCGAGGCCGCGGCCAGCAAGGCCGAGCAGGCCCGGCTTGCCGACACCGACACCTTGCTGGCATTGACCAGCGAGGGCGCGGTGCTCTACGGGCAAGACGCGGTCAAGCTCTCCGGCTACCAATATTGCAGCCAGGCGGTGGCGCTGGCCGAAGCCGGTGAGTTCAGGCAGAGCGTGCGGGCCGCCAGCAAGGCGCTGCATCTGGCCAATGCCACCCGCGACCCGAACCTGATGGCCATGGCCAACCGGGACCTGGCCATCGTCTACAGCTATTCGGGCCAGCTCGAGAAGGCCGAGGAATTTGCACGCGAGGCGCTCAAGCACCAGGCGCGCGACCCCAAGCTGGTGGTCGGCCCGGTGCAAAAGGTCATCGGCGACGTGCGCACCCGCCGCGGCGACTATGCCGGCGCGGTGATCAGCTACGACGAGGCGCTGGCCAACAGCTCCGCGCGCTATGCCCCGCTGGTGCAGGCCTCTCTCGTCAACGCGCTCATCGAATCGGGCGATGCGGCCAGGGCGCGCGAAGTGCTCGGCGGCATGGCGGCGCCCAAGGACGCACCGCTCACGGCGCAGCTCGACCGCACGCGCGCACGGCTGCTGCTGGCCGAGAACAAGCCGGCCGAGGCGCGCGACCTGTACCGCGCGCTCACGGCTCGCCAAGTGGGCACCGACACCGAGTACTACCGCCTCTGGGCCTGGGACGGCGTGGCGCGCAGCGAGCTTGCGCTGGGCCAGAAGCAGGCCGCGGCCGACGCCGTGGCCCGCGCGCTTGGCAGCGTCGACCAGGTGCGCGCCAAGTTCCGCAGCGAAGAATTCAAGATGGGCCTGTTCTCGGACCTGCAGTCGGTGTTCGAGCGCGGCGTGTCCATCTACAGCGACGCGGGGGATGCACGCCAGGCCTTCGAAGTGAGCGAGCGCAGCCGCTCGCGCGCGCTGCTCGATGCGGTGCGCGGCCGCGCAAAGATCAACGAACGCGCCTCGCACACCGTCGACCTGGCCACGCTGCAAGGCACGCTGGCGCCGGACGAGCGCGTGGTGCAGTTCCACGCGCTGCCCGACCGCCTGCTGGTGTGGGTCGTGAGCCCCGCCGGCATCGAGGCCAAGACGGTGCCGGTGCGCCGCGAAGAGCTCACCGAACTGGTGGAAGTGTTCCGCAATTCCATCGTGCGCGGCCGCCGCGCGGCCATCACCAATGCCGACAAGCTCGGCACAGCGCTGCTCGGCCCGCTGGGCCTGGCACCCGGGCAGCGCGTGATCGTGGTGCCCCACGGGCCGCTGCATTACCTGCCGTTCCAGGCGCTGCGCCTGGGCGGGCGCTACCTGATCGAGACGAATCCGGTGGCCGTCGCGCCTTCCATCAGCATTGCGGTGCAGCTGGCGCAACGCACGCCGCGTGTGAGCGCATCGCTCACAGCTTTCGGCAATCCGCGCATCGAAGACAAGTACGACCTGCCCGGCGCGGAGGTCGAGGTGAAGCAGCTCGCGCAGCTGTTCCCGCGCAACACCGTGTACATGGGCGCGGCAGCCACCAAGACGCAGTTCCGCGAAGTGGCCGCGCGCTCGCCGCTGATGCACGTGGCGGCCCACGCAGAGGCGGACGCGGTCGACCCGCTGTATTCGCGCATCCTGCTGGCCAACGAAGGCGGCAAGCAGAATTTTCTGGAAGCGCACGAGATCCTCGGGCTGCCGATGGACGGCACGGCGCTCGTCACGCTCTCGGCCTGCGAGTCGGGCCTCGGCCGCATTGCGCAGGGCGACGAGGTGCTGGGCTTCACGCGGTCGTTTCTCTCGGCCGGAAGCTCGAGCCTCATTGCATCGCTGTGGCCCGTGTCCGATGACGCAACCGCGGTGCTCATGGGCACGCTCTACGGCGAGCTCGCCAAGGGACGCGATCTGCAGAAGGCGATGCAGGCGGGGCAACTGGCCGTGCTGAAGGACCCGAAGATGTCGCATCCCTTTTTCTGGGCGCCGTTCAACCTGATCGGCAACTGGCGTCTCACGGTGGGGAGCTGACATGAAAAGACGAACCACTGCCATGTCTGGTCGTTGTGTTGCGCGCGGTTGTTCAGGGCGCTGGTCGATCAGCCGCACACCAGCAGCGTGCCCCGGTAGCCTTTGCACACGCCCTGAACAGCAGCAGCGCCAAGAACACAACCAACCCACGGTGGAGCACTGAGATGCGCGCTAGCCAACGCTCTACGCCAATTGCCTTTGCTGTCTCCGCTTTGATGGGCGCCACGTTGCTGGTAGCAGCCCAGCGCACCCACGCAGCAGAAACAGACACCAACACGCTGCTCCCCACCAAAGACCCCTGCGGCACCTGCGACCGCCCGCTCGCCCAGGCCACCGGCACCGTTGCACCGCAAAGCTTGCCTGCACCGCCGCAACCGCCTGCCGCTTCGTTCAAGCTCAACGACCTGCGCCTGAACGGCGTCAAGGCGCTGACCAACGAAGAACTGCAAAGCATTACCGCACCCTACATCGGCCGCAACGTCACGCTCGGCGATCTCGAAAGCCTGGCGCAGGCCATTACCGCGCGCTACAAGGAGCGCGGCTACTTTCTCGCGCAGGCCGTGGTGCCGGTTCAAACCGTGCGCGACGGCATCGTGGAAATCAGCGTCATCGAAGGCAGGCTCGGCAAGGTCGATGTCACCGTCGCACCCGATGCCCCCATCAGCGAAGCCCGCGTGCGCGGCTTTCTCGCGCCCCTGCAGCCCGGAGAAGCCGTGAGCGCGCCCGCCTACGAGCGCGCGATGCTGCTGCTGTCGGACCAGCCCGGCATTCGTGTCACGTCGGGGCTGCAGGAAGGCACGCAAAGCGGCACCACCGATCTTTCGGTCGAGGTCGTCGCGGGCCCGCGCTGGGCCTTCACGGCCGAGGGCGACAACCATGGCACCAAGGAATCGGGGCGCTTTCGTGTCGGTGGCACCGCGCGCTATCTCAGCCCCTTCGGCATCGGCGACAACCTCGACATGCGGTTGATGGTTTCGAACAGCAACGCGCTGCAGTTCGGCCGCGTGGCCTACGAGGCGCCCATCGGCACCAGCGGCCTGCGCGCCGGCATTGGCCTTGCGCGCGTCAACTACGAGCTTGGCGGCGAGTTTGCCGAACTCGGGGCGCAGGGCAGGGCCGACGTGCTCGATTTTTCTCTCAACTACCCGTTGATCCGCCAGCGCCAGCAGAACCTCTTCCTGCGCCTTGGCGCCGACGTGAAGAACCTGACCGACGAGATGAACGCGGTCGACTTCGCGTCGAAGAAGCGTGTGCACGGCCTGGGCCTTGGCTGGGCCTGGGAGCGCCGCGACGAGGTGCTCGGCGGCGGCTACTGGGCCAGCTCGGGCACGCTTTACCGTGGTGACCTTTCCATTCGCGACGAGCAGAGCCGCGCGTTCGACCAGAGCGTGGCGGGCCACCGCACCGAGGGCGGCTACACCAAGCTGAGCTTCCAGATTTCGCGGCTGCAGGCGATCGTGCCGAACCATTCGCTGTATGTGGCGCTCGGCGGCCAATGGGCCAGCAAGAACCTCGACGCTTCCGAGAAGCTAGCGCTCGGCGGTGCGCGCGCGGTGCGTGCGTACCCGTCTGGCGAACTGCTGGTGGACGAGGGCGCCATCGGCACCGTCGAATGGCGCTGGTCCCTTAACTCGGAGCTCACGCCTTTCGTGTTCTACGACGCCGCGCGCGGAAAGATCGTGCGCAACCCTTCGCCGTTCGACACCGGCCCCAACCGCCACAGCCTGCGGGGTTTCGGCATCGGTATTTCGTGGGCGCGGCCCGGCAACTTTGCGATCAACGCGACGCTCGCCTGGCGCGACGGCACACGGCCGGCGCAGACCGATGGCGGCGGCCGCAACCCGCGTTTGTACGTGCAGGCGCAAAAGGTGTTCTGACATGGCAATGCACAACCGTTCCCCACGATTCCAGCCGCGCCCGCGGCTTCGCCCGGTCGCGCTCGCACTGGTGTGCCTGGGCCTGGCGCCCGCGCTGGCCCAGACCCTGCCCACGGGGTTCTCGCCCATTGCCGGAGGCGTGTCTGTCGCGACGCCGAATGCCGCGACGATGAACATCACGCAGACCACGGCGCGGGCGATTGCGCAGTGGAACACCTTCTCCATCGGAGCGGACGCAACGCTCAATGTCGCGCAGCCGAGCACGAGCAGCGTGCTGCTGAACCGCCTCGTGGGCGGTGCTCCGGCCTCGGTCATCGCGGGCAAGATGAATGCAAACGGCCATGTCTACCTGATCAATCCGGCCGGCGTGACGTTCTCGAAGGGCTCGTCGGTCAGCGTCGGCGGGCTGGTCGCTTCGACGCT
This sequence comes from Variovorax sp. CCNWLW186, assembly GCF_037203865.1. NCBI lineage: Bacteria > Pseudomonadati > Pseudomonadota > Betaproteobacteria > Burkholderiales > Comamonadaceae > Variovorax > Variovorax sp. CCNWLW186. The sequence continues at coordinate 189,097 of NZ_JBBCBO010000005.1, forward strand.
GAACATGTCCACGAGCGACGAGGCATTCATGGGCGGTGCGAACCGGCTCGAGTTCGCACGGCCCAGCGGCGCCTTCGAATCGGTGGAGAACGACGGCAGCATTACGGTCGGCAACGGCGGCACCGCCGCATTGATCGGCTCGCTGGTGGCCAACCGCGGCACCATCGTTGCGAACGGCGGCACGGCCGCCATGGCTTCGGGTGAAACGGTCACGATCGACTTCGCGGGCGACGGCCTGACCACGTTGCGCGTGACGCCCGGGCTCTACAGCGGCGTCGCGAACAGCGGCACCATGCAGGCCAACGGCGGACGCGTGGCGCTGATCGCGACGACCGGTTTCGAGGTCTCGAACGGCGTGGTCAATTCACGCGGCGTGCTGCGCGCCGATTCAATGGCATCCCGCAACGGCGAGATCATTCTCGATAGCGGCCTTTCACCCGAGGGCGTGCGCATGACCGGCGGGCTGGTCTCGGCGGTCGGCGACGGTGCCGGCCTCACGGGCGGCACGATCGACATCAGTGGCCGCGTGATCGGGCTGGAGCCCTTCGTACCCCCGCTGTCGTCCGTTCCGCCACCGCCGCCGCCTGGGTCCGACGACCGCGGCGTCATCGACGCGAGCGGCAGCGCCGGCGGCGGGCGCATCCGCCTTTATGCGAACGCGGCGGCCGAACTCGGCAACACCGGCGCCATCGCGATCGGCGCCGGCTCGATCCTGCGCGCGAACGCCGCCGCATCGGGCAACGGCGGCGATGTTCGCCTGCTGGCCGAACGCACACTGCGCGCCCACGGCAGCATCTCGGCGCGCGGCGGCTCGGCCGGCGGCAACGGCGGTTTCATCGAAACTTCCGGCGGTTTTGCCGCGCCCGACGACGGACAGGGCGGCGGCTTCAGCATCAACGGACTGCGCGTGGACGCCTCTGCGCCCGCGGGTACCGCGGGCACGTGGATCATCGACCCGTTCAATGTCGACATCGTTCCCGGCGCAGCGGCCGGCACGCTGCCGACCAACCCCTTCGAGCCGCTCGCGGCCAGCACCATCCAGGACGGCGACATCAACGCCGCCCTCAACGGCGGCACCAGCGTACGCATCACCACCGGCGACCCCGGCGCGGGGTCGCCGACCGATGGCGACATCCGCATGTTCAACGGCGTGCGCATCAACTACAGCACGGCCAACGGGCCGTTGACCTTCCAGCTCGACGCCCACCGCAGCGTGCGCGGCGACAACAACGTGGTGATCGAGTCCTCGGGCGCCGGCGGGCCGCTCAACGTGGTGTTCAACACCGACGTCAACGGCGGCGGTGCCGCCACCGGCGGGGGGCAGGTGAGCTACAGCGGCGACATCTACACCAACGGCGGCAATGTGGTGATGAACGGCGCCTGGTCGGCCTCGGGGTCGGGGCCGAGCGTGAGCCTCAACGGCAACGTCATCGACACGCGCGTCGGCCGCACCGATGCCGGCGCGGGCGGCTCGGTAACGATCAACGGCAACACCAGCGGGCCCTCGGGCGGCGGCTTCACGGACGCGGCGGTCTACATCAGCGGCGTGCAGATCGCCACGTCGACCGGCAACGTCGACATCACGGGCATCGGCGCCGAAACCAGTGGCGTGCGGCTCAACTCGCGCTTCACGGGCACCGGCCTGCCGAACCGGCGCACGGACATCTCGACCACCAGCGGCAACATCACTGTGCGCGGCGTCGGCAACTTCACCGGCAACAGCAGCGAGATTCCGGGCCATGGGGTGGTGATCAACGATTCGGCGCTTCGCTCGGTCAGCGGCAACATCGCAGTGCGCGGCTTGCGCCAGGCCGACACGGATCCGGGCACGGGGGGCGACGGCGTGCTGCTGCGCACCGGCACGCAGATTGCCACCACCGGCAGCGGCAGCATCGAGATCACCGGCCAGGCCGAGGGCGACGGCGCCGGCGTGCGGATCGGGCCGCCAGCACCCGTGCCGGGCGTGTTCCCTCCGGTGCTTGCGGGCGTTTCCGTCTCGTCGGCCGGCGGCAACGTCGTGCTGCGCGCCAGCAACGACGGCAGCACGGACGCGCTGGTGATCGATGGCACCGTGAGCGCGGGCAACGTCGTCAACCTTCGCCCCGGCGGCGTGGCGGCGGACGGCACGGCCTTCGACCAGGTCGCAACGCCGATCACGCTCGGCGGCACGGCCAGCACCGGCTTCGCGGTGTCGGCGGCCGAGTTCTCCCGCATCTCGGCCGGCAACGCGATCGTGGCCGGCAGCAATGCGCATGCGGCCGACATCAACGTGGTGGGGCCGCTCGCGCTGGCCTCGGGCCTCACGCTGCAGAACGAAGGCGGCGGCAACATCTCGCTGCAGGCGCCCATCACGGCGCCGCGCGTCGGCCTGGTGTCGGCAGGCAACATCACTCAGACCGCAGCCGCACCGATCACGGCGGGCACGCTGCTAGCCCGTTCCAATGGGGGCAGCGTGCTGCTCGACCAGGCGGCCAACAACGTGAGCGCGAACACGCTGGGCGGCGGCGCCGCCGGCGCGTTCCGCTACCAGGACGTGGACGAACTGCGCATCGGCCCCGTCTCGGTCGTCGGCTACGACGCGGCCGGCAATGCGCCGCAGGTGGTGTCGGCCGGCTCCATGGCGGCGGACACGGTGTTCGTGCGCACGCTGAGCGGCGACCTGCAGCTCGGCGCGGCGGTGACCAGCACGTCGGGCGCCGACCTGGTGGCCGCGGCGCGCTTCCAGAACGTGGGCGGTGCCAGCCTGGGCGGCGCGCCCTGGCGCGTGTGGGCCGACACCTGGATCGGCGAGACGCGCGGCGGCGTTGCCGGCTCGGGCCTGCTGCCCAACCTCTACAACTGCGCCTACCTGGGCCTGTGCGGTGTGAGCGTGTCGCCGGGCGACAACCACTTCATCTATGCGCAGCGGCCAACCGCGACGGTCGTGATCGGCAATGCCGCACGGGTCTCGGGCTCGGACAACCCGGTCTTCACCTGGAGCATCACGGGCCTGATCCTCGGCGACAGCGGTGCAGGCTTCAGCGGTGCGGTGGGCACCGCCGCCAACCAGTCGAGCCCGCCTGGCGCCTATGCGATCAACGGCAGCTTCACCTCGGCCGAGGGCTATCTGGTCAATGTGGTGCCGGGGACGCTCACGGTCAGCAGCCCTCCGGAGGTTCCGCCAGTCACGGTCGTCGTCTTTCCGCAGATTCCGAAGCCCGATGTGGTCCGCGACCTGCCGACCACCTGGCTGTACGACCGCAACATCGGCCCGCCGCCGATCTGCTTTGCGACCGGCCCGCTCGAAGGCGACCGCGCCTCGCAGGGCAACGACGTGCTGGCGCGCGAATGGTCGCGCGTGCGCTCGCGGCCCAATCTCACGAGCTGCGTCGACACCGAGAAGCGCAACGGCTGCGCCGACTTCTAGGGCTTGCGGTTCGTGGGCTGGCCCGCGGCCCCGAAGCGGCCCGTATACGTGCGCAAGCCCTGGTGCGCCAGATCGGACTGCGCGTCGATGTGGACCTTGCCGCCCAGCGCCTGCCAGCGCCGGCAGAACGCGTAGTCCTCGCTCAGGTAGCGGCCGTTGTCCGGCTCGGCCAGTACGTCGAAGAAGCGGTAGTGCGGCCACGCCTGCGCGGCGGTGTCGCGCGACGGCTCGGGCGTGTAGCGCAGGTCGGGCCGCGCCTCGGCCAGCCGCTCGAACACCGAACGGGCGATCAGCATGAAACCCGTGGGCGCGTCGAGCACCTCGATGAAACCATCGGCATCGACCTTGCGCTCGCCGGTCCATGCGTTGGCCGGAAAGCGCGCATGCCGCGCCTCGAAGTCGGCGCGCGTGCTGCCCGCGGGCAGGGCTTCGCGCAGGCCGTCGGCGGGCCAGCCGTCCTCCTTGAGCGGATAGACGCCGGCCACCACGTCGCGGCCGGCCAGCAGCAGCCGCAGCGCCGCGGAAGGCTCAAAGCCGATGTCCGCATCGATCCAGAACAGATGCGTCCAGCGCGCGTCGGCCATGAACTCGGCCACCAGCCGGTTGCGTGCGCGCGGAATCAGGCTGTCGCCATCGAGGAAACGCGTCTGCATCGAAAAGCCGTGGCTCCACGCGAGATTCACCAGGCCCAGCAGGCTGCGCACGTAGATCGAGGCCAGCGCGCCGCCGTAGCTCGGCGTCGCGATGAAGGGGCGGATGTCTTTCAGTGCGGCAATGTCGAGCATCGGAAGGGCTCCTGTCGGCAGGCGTCGAGGTCGGTAGCGTGTGTGGCGGCGCTCAGGCCGGCGAGGCGGCATGCCGCCGCGTGGAAAGCAGCGCGCGCAGTTTGGCGGGCGCAACCGGCTTGGTGAGCAGCATCACGCCGCCATGGCGCAGGCGTTGCAGCACTTCGGGGCCGGTGGCGCCGGACACGAGCACGGCGAGCGCATCGGGCTGCAGGCGCTTGGCGGCGGTGATCACGTCCATGCCGTCGTCGGCGCCGGCCAGTTGCAAATCGCACAGCACCGCATCGAAGCGCTGGTCACCGGTGCCCAGCCGCGCAATGGCCTCGGCGCCGGTGGCGACGCATTCGACCTCGCACCCCCATTGCTCCAGCAGCGCGCGGCTGCCGTCGAGGATCACGGGGTCGTCGTCGACCACCATGCAGTGCAGGCCGGCGAGCGGCGTGAGTGCGCGCTGCGCGGCTGCCGGCGCGGTGGCTTCAGCCGCCTGGGCGGCGGGCAGGGTGAGCGCAAAGGTGCTGCCCGCCTGCAGCGCCGAGCGCACCGTGATGCGGGTGCCGAGCAGCGCGGCAATGCGCGCGCAGATGGCAAGACCCAGCCCGAAGCCGCGGCGCCGGTCGCGCTCGGTATTGGCCACCTGGTAGAACTCTTCGAAGATCCGGCCCTGGTGAATGGGCGCAATGCCCACGCCGTTGTCGCGCACTTCGATGCGCACGTTGTCGCCATCGGCCCGGCTGCGCCGCGCGGCCACCAGCACCGTGCCGCCGGCGGGCGCATGGCGCAGCGCGTTGGCCACCAGGTTGCCCACGATGCGCTGCAGCAGCGCCGCATCGCTGCGCACCGCAAGCCCGCGGTCGCTCCAGCGCAGGCGCACGCGGGTCTCGGCCGCGGTGGGGGCGTGCTGCGCATCGAGCTGGTCGAACAGCGCGGCCAAGGGCACCTTGGTGATCGCCGGCGTCAGCACCTGGGCGTCGAGCCGCGAGATTTCGAGCAGGTCGTCGAGCAGCACGCCCATGAATTCGGTGCTCTCCTGCAGGCGCAGCACGGCCGGGCGCTGCGCCTCGGTGGCGCTTGGCAGCAGGCCATCGATGAAAAGCCCCATGGCGTGCAGCGGCTGCCGCAGGTCATGGCTGGCCGCGGCCAGGAACCGTGCGCGCGACAGCGCCGCCTGCTCGGCTTCGGCCATGCGCTGCAGCGCCACCGCCGTGGCTTCGCGCACGCGCTCCTCGCTGACCTGTCGGTTGCGCTGCAGCCGCTCGGCCAGGCGATCGATGTCGTGCGCGAGCACGGCGAGCTCGTGCGCGTGGCCCTTGCCGGACGATGCCGCGGAAACGCTCCGCGGCTCGCCCTCGACCACGTCGCAGCGCGCTTCGAAGTGCCCGGCCTCCAATGCCGCCACCGTGCGCGACACGCGCCGCAGCGGCCGAGCCACCGTGCGCGCCATGTGGCGCACCGAGGCCCATGCCGCGAGCAGCGCCACCATCGCAATGCCGATGCCCGCCATGAGCGAGCGGCTGCGCTCGCGCGCGTAGGCCGTGGTGTCCCTGAAGGTCTGCACCAGGCCGATCGGTGTTTCGCCCGCCGCGGTGGAGCCTGCGGGCGCGAAGGCGCTGGCGCGCGAAGCTTCGCGCAGCGTGACCGGCGAGGTGAACATGCGCAGCTGCGCAAGCGCCGATGCCTTGGGGCCGGCGGTGACGAACACGCCCGCGCTGTTGCTGATCTCGACTCGCATCACCTGTCCGCCGCGCAGCGCCGCGTTGGCCACGTTCTGCAGCGCGGGCAGGTCGCCGGCATAGAGGCTCAGGTCCGACATGGCGGCCACCTGGCGCGCCACGGCCTGGCCTTCGGCATCGAAAGCCGCTTCGAGCGTTTGCAGGCGGTTGTGCGTGAACCAGCCGGTGAGTGCCAGCGCCACCGCGGCGCACGGCACCACGCCAAGGCGGAACAGGTCGCGCTGCAGGTTGCCCCGCACCACCAGCGTGGGCGTGGACAGGGGCTGCGGCTGCGCCGGCGAATCGGCGTGCGAGCCTTCGGGCGTCGTCCCCTTGTCGCTCATCGCGTGACGGTGAGCCGCTCGGTCAGTTCCCGCTCCTCCGGCAAGCGCAGTCCGAGTCCGCGCGCCACGGTCACGTTGACGCGCACGGTGGCGGGCGTGGCCGATTCCACCAGCGGGCCGGCGCCGGCACTTGCCAGCTTCTGGCCGAGCAGCCGCGCCTGCCGCGCGAGCTGCGCCGGCGTGGAGACCGCCGCCGCAAGCCCGCCGGAACGCACCAGCCCTTCGCTGGCGCCGAACACCGGCAAGCCCGCTCCGGCGCCCGCGCGCAACACCGAGAGCGTGGCGGCCTGGCTGTCGCCGATCAGGTCGGGCAGCACCATCAGCGCGTCGCTGCGGGGCACCACCGAATGCAGCGCCGCGGCCAGCGACCTGGCGTCGGGCGCGTATTCCACCTGCACGTCCCACGGCGGGTTTGCGCCCTGCGCCGCGCGCTGCAGCTCACGCACCAGCGGTTCCGATTCAGGCGTGGCGACCACGCCGATGCGGTACTTGTTCGGCAGCACCGCACCCACGAGCGCAAGCTGGTCGCCCATGGCGGGGTCGCGCAGCAGCACGCCCACGCGCCTGTCGCCGCGGCGCAGGGCCGGGCTGCTGGCGCGCAGGGTCTCGTAGTCGAGCCGGCTCAGCATCGCGAGCACCAGCGGCTGCTGGCCGGGTCGCTCGAGCGCCGCGCGCGCGGCCGGCACGCCGACCGCCAGGGTCATGCCAGCGTCCGCCGGCGCCGTGCGGAGCCCGCGCGTTCGCACGCCGGCATTGGCGGCCCGGTCAGGCTCGGCGGCGGCTGCTTCCAGGGCTTGCGAGGTGTCCGCGCCGCCCTGCGGAAGCCGCACCAGGTCGAAGCGGCCGCCGGGCTCCTGGCCCGCGCGAAGATGCTGCACGAACTCCGAGTGCGCCGCGAGGTCGTCGCCCATCAGCACCGTGAGACCTGTGGCCGATGCGGCGGCGGCCAGCTGCACCATGCCGCAGGCCAGCGCGGCGCGAGCGCCGCAGCGCAGCCGTTTCCGGAAGAGCGAGATGAAAGGGTTCACGGCAACAAACATGGACTGCTTCCGCAGCAAGACAGAGCAGTACCCAATGTAAGGAAGCCCCCTGCTTGGCGCGATAAGGCGGAGGGCTTATGTCGGCACCCGCCAGCGCTTGCAGGCGTGATGAAGTGCACAGCGCGGCGGCTGCTTGGCCTATGTCCGATGGACTAGGGCCTGCGGGACCCTAGGCTTCGGCGTTGAGCAGCGCCGCCGCGCGCTGCGCCTGGATGGCCTGGCGCAGCACCCGCGGAGAAACCGGCTTGTAGAGCACCGCGATGCCGGCGCTGGCCACTTCGCGCAGGCGGTCGGGCTTGGTTTCTCCCGTGACCAGCAGGCGTGCCGTGCCGGGTCCGATGCCGCGCGGATGGCGTTCGAGCGCCGCGATCACGTCCAGCCCGTTGTCGCCGCCCTGCAGGAGCAGATCGCTCACCACCACGTCCGGCGGCCGCTCCCACGCGTCGGCCAGCGCGAGTGCTTCGGCGCGGGTCTGCGCCGCCTGCACCTCGGCGCCCCAGTTGGTGAGCACCACCGACAGGCCTTCGAGAATGGTGCGCTCGTCGTCGATCACCAGGATGCGCAACTGCTCGAAGCTGGGTTCCTCCTCGACGGCGCTGGGAGCCGGCGCCACGTCCAGCGCGGGCAGCGCGGCCGGCGCCGATCGCACCAGCACCCGCACACAGGTGCCCTTGTTCGGCCGCGAAGTCAGCTCGACGCGGGTGTTGAGCAGCTCCGTCAGGCGCTGCACCGTGGCAAGCCCCAGGCCCATGCCGCGCTGGCCGCGCGGCGCCTGGCGGCCGGTGGCCTCTACCTGGTAGAACTCCTCGAACACGCGCGCCTGGTGCTGCACGGCAATGCCCACGCCCGTGTCGACCACGTCGATGCGAACGCCCTTGCCGCGCCGGCGGGCGCCGATCAGCACGCCGCCTTCGATGGTGTGGCGCAGCGAGTTCGACACCAGGTTGTTGAGAATGCGCGAGAGCATCACGTAGTCGCAGCGCACCCAGAGGTCGGTCTTGCGCGCCACCAGCCGGAGGCCCTGCTGCTCGGCCACGGGACGGAAGTTGCGGCTGATTTCATCGAACAGCTGGTCGAGCGGAAAGTCAGCCCACTGCGGCTGCAGCACGCCGGCATCGAGCTGCGAGAGATTGAGCAGCTCCGAGAACAGCCGGTCGAGCGAATCGACGCACTCGCGAATGTGGCCGATGCGCTGCAGGCGCACGGGGTCGGTCTCGCCGTTGGCCAAGCCGTCGGAAAACAGCGTGAGCGCATGCAGCGGCTGGCGCAGGTCGTGGCTGGCGGCGGCCAGCAGGCGCGTCTTGGCCTGGCTCGCGACTTCGAGCTGCTGGTTCTTGCGCGCGAGTTCGGCCGTGGCCTCGCTGATGCGGCTTTGCAGCAAGCGGTGGCTTTCGGCCAGTGCGCGCGCCGCCTGGTTGAAGCCGTGCTGCAGGTGCCGCACTTCGGAGGTGCCTTCGATGGTCACGCTCGCGGCCTCGCCGGCGCCCAGGCGGTCGACCGCCTTGCCCAGCGCGCGGATCGGCTCGCTGATGCGCCGCGCGGCCCACCAGCCCGCCAGCCCCACGCCCACCAGGCTGGTTGCGAGCACCAGCACCACGTTGAGCCACACCGAGCGCCGCGCGTCCTGCACGGCGTCCAGGCTCATCTCGACCATGACCTTGCCGCTGTGCTTGCCGTCCTCGCTCACGATCGGCACCACCACCTGCAGGCCCTCGCCCCGGGCGCGGTCGACGGTTTCGGAGTTGGCGACGATCTCGCCGTCGTCCGACCAGATCTGCACCTGCTGCACGTGCGGCTGGTAGGTGCCCGACTGGGCCGTGCGCTGAAGAATGCGGCGGTCCATGCGTACCAGCGGGGCTTGCGCCGCGGTGGCAACCTGCAGCGCCACCGTTTGCGCGTTGGCCCGCATCAGCTCGGTGAGGTTGTCCAGGTGCTGGCGCGTCAGAACGGCAATGGCCGCCAGCGTGGCAGCGGTTGCCGGCACCAGCGCCAGCAGGATCAGCTGCTGGGCGAAGGTGAGGCGCGCAAGCCCCCGGACGACGCGGAAGTTCCAGTTCATGGGGGCATTGGGCGCATGAAGATCGAGCTTACGGGCGCTGGTTACGGTGCGAAAGATGGGAAAAACATCACAAAAACGACTTGTATTTGATATCTAATCGTGTCCGCGTTTGTCCATGTTAGACCCGCTGACCCGCAGCGGCTCATGTTCCGTGCCCAAAAATGCAGGCCTCCCCCAGCTGCGTCCGGAAGGCTTCCGGCGCCATTGACGCCTTTCGTGCCCCGCACCGCAGCCCGCGGTTCAGGCGTGCTGCCGCCGTGGCGGTGCGCCGCGGCGCACTTGCCTTGGCGCTGCTCGCCGGCCTGCCCTTGGTGGCCGCCTCGCAGCCCGCGCTGCAGCCCGATGCACCGGTGCGCTTCGGCATCCTGCCGCTCGGCGGTGCTTTCGAATCGCGCAGCGACTGGGACCCCCTGCTAGCCGAACTGAGCCGGGCCATCTCCCGGCCGGTGAGCGTGCTCTCGGTCAATTCGTATGAAGCGCTGGAGCAGGCCATCCGCCGCGACGAGGTCGACATGGCGTTCCTGTCCGGAAAGATGGCGCTCGACGCCGTGACGCAGCGCCGCATGAAAGTGGTGGCGCAGGTGGTGCGGCACGATGGCCTGGCGGGCTACCGCGCCCTGCTGCTCACCCGCAAGACACCGCCGTTCAATACCAAGAAGAGCCTGCTCGGAGAGCCGGAGCGCTGGCGCCTTGCGCGCGGCGAGCGGCAGTCCGTGTCGGGCTTCATCGTGCCGCAGCTGCAGTTCTTCCTGCCCAACCACATCGCGATGGAAACCCGTTTCCTGAGCGAGATCGTCGGCACCCACCAGGCGACCGCTCTGGCCGTGGCCAACAACGAAGCCGATGTGGCCACCAACAACACGGCCGATTTCGAACGCTTCAAGCAGCGCTTTCCGGCCGAGGCGCAGCGGCTGCAGGTGCTGTGGGAATCGGAGCTCATTCCGCACGCGCAGATCGTTGTGCGGCGTGAATACCCGCCGGAACTGCGCAGCAGCGTGCAGGCCTTCCTGGTCGGCTACGGCCGCGCCAAGGGGCCCAAGGGCGATGCGGAGCGGGCCGTGCTCAAGTCGCTGCACGACCTGGCCGGCTTCGTGGCGGCGGACAACAGCTCGCTGCAGCCGGCCGCCAAGCTCGCCTATCAGTTGGCCAAGCAGAACGCCATGACCGCGCAATGGGTCAACGACGAGGCGCGGCAGGCGCGGCTGAAGCGCATCGAAAGCGGCTATGCGGAGCAGGTCACCGTCCTTCGGGACCTGTCGCCCTGACATGCGTGTTCGCGCGCTGCCTCGCGCTGTCGGGTGGCTTGCCGCCATGGCAATGCCGCTCATGCTTGTTGTTGCCGCGCTCTTGCTGGCGCCGGGCGGCGCCGGTGCCACCGAAAAAGCGGCCGCTCCCACCAAGCCCGTGCGCTTTGGCGTGCTGCCGCTGGGGGGCGCGGTCGAGTCGCGTGCGTTGTGGATGCCGCTGCTGGCCGACATGAGCCAAGCCATCGGCGTGCCGGTGACTGCTTACTCCGTGGCGTCGTACGAAGAGCTCGACCGCGCCATCAAGCGCGATGAAGTCGACATGGCGTTTCTTTCGGCCAAGATCGCTCTGGACGCAGTGATGCAGCGGCGCATGAAGGTGGTGGCGCAAATCGCCCGCCGGCCCGGCATGCCCACCCACCGCGCAGTGCTGCTCACGCGAAAGACCGGCGTGCCCAACACGCTGGAAGCGGTGCTTACCGAGCCCGAGCGCTGGCGCCTCGCGCGTGGCGACAGCCGGTCGGTCACCGGTTTTCTCATACCGCAGAGCCAGCTGTTCCTGCCGCGCAAGATCCAGATGGAAACCCAGTTCCGCGGCGAGATCGTCGGCAACCACCAAGCCACCGCGCTCGCAGTGGCCAATGGCGACGCCGACGTGGCCACCAACAACACCACCGACTTCGAGCGCTTCAGGGAGCAGTTTCCCGTCGAGGCCGCGCGGCTGCACGTGGTGTGGGAGTCCGAGCCGCCGCCCGGCGCGCAGATGGTGGTGCGGCGCGACTACCCGCCCGCGTTCCAGGCCCGGCTGCAGGCTTTCCTCATCGGCTACGGCCAAGGCAAGGGCCCGCGCGCCGATGCCGAACGCGAAGTGCTCAAGACGCTGCGCGCGGCCTACGGCTATGCCCCGGCTGACGACAGCGCACTGCTGCCCGAGGCGGCGCTTGAATACCAGTTGGGCAAGCAGAACGCGATGGCGGCTGCGTGGGTCAACGATGCGGCGCGCGAGCAAAGGCTGCGGCGCATCGAGCAGGCGTACAAGGAGCAGGTCGAGACCTTGCGTGCGGCGTCTGGCGCCGCGCGTTGAGCGGCCGCCGCGACTCCCATCTAGTCCCTTCGCCGTAGCTCCAAATCCCTCCGCCTAGGCCGTTAGGCGGATTTGCCGCCGGCCTTGCGCGCCGGAAACTCCGTGCTTCTTTCGGGCAGCCCTTGCCTTTGACGGAGTGCGGATGAGTTGGCGAACAAAAGTGGTCTGGAGCGAGGGGATGCTGCTGCAGCCCCAGCACTTGCAGCAGAGCGAGCGTCATGGCGACCATGCGCGGCATGTGCTTTTGCGTTCGACCACGCCCTATGCCTGGGGCTTCGCGGAGATCGAGATCGACCAGGCCGCGCTCACGCTGGGGAAGCTCGCGCTGGTGCGCGCGGTAGGCATCTTTGGCGATGGCACGGTGTTCGACATGCCGGCGGTCGATCCACTGCCCGAGCCCATCGACATTCCGCCAACCATGCGCGACGAGGCCGTGATGCTCGCGCTGCCCGTGCGCCGGGCCGGTGCCCGCGAGGCCGACGCCGAAGAATATGAAGAGCTCGTGCGCCACCGCGTGCTCGAGTCTGAAGTGCCCGACTCCAACACCGCCGGCGAGCGCACCGCCATGCTGCAACTAGGCCAGCTTCATACACGCCTGATGCGCGCCAGCGAGGCGACCGATGCCTGGACCACGCTGGGCGTGGCCCGCGTGGTCGAGCGCCGCGTCGACAACCAGGTGCAGCTCGACCGCGCCATGCTGCCGCCGCTGCTCGACGTGGCGGGCCATGCGGTGATCCGCTCGTGGCTCGACGAATTGCTGGGTCTTTTGCGCCAACGCGGCGAGGCGCTGGCCGGCCGCATGACGCAGGGCGGCACGGGCGGCGTGGCCGAGATTGCCGATTTCATGCTGCTGCAGACAGTCAATCGCAACGAAGCCGTCTTCGCGCATCTGGCCAAGAGCGCCATGCTGCACCCGCAGCATTTCTTCGAGCATGCGCTCGGGCTGGCCGGCGACCTGGCGAGTTTTCGCGATTCGCGTCGCGTCACACGCTTCGGGCCCTATATCCACGACGACCTGGCGCTGAGCTTCCGACCGGTAATGGACGACCTGCGGCGCAGCCTCTCGATGGTGCTGGAGCAGTCGGCCATCCGCATCGAGCTGCACGACCGCAAGCACGGCGTGCGCGTGGCGGTGGTCACCGATGTGGAGCTGCAGCGCAAGGCGACCTTCGTGCTCGCGGTGAATGCCAACATGCCGAGCGAGGCGCTGCGCGCGCGCTTCCCCACGCAGGTCAAGATCGGCCCGGTCGAGCGCATCCGCGACCTGGTCAACCTGGCGCTGCCGGGCGTCACGCTCACGCCCATGCCGGTCGCGCCGCGCCAGATTCCCTTTCATACCGGCGCGAATTACTTCGAGCTCGAAACGCGCAACAGCGACCTGTGGCGCCAGCTGGAGCAATCGGGCGGCATCGCGATGCACATCGCGGGCGACTTTCCCGGCCTCGACCTCGCGTTCTGGGCCATTCGTTCCTAGCCGCATCGGGCTGACGGAAACGGAACACCATTATGACCACACCAGACCCCTTCGCCGCTTTCGAGTCGGAGCGCACGGTCATCAAGCCCAAGCCGCGCACGCCGGCCGGCACGCCGCCGCCACCCGCGGCTGCGCCCGCGCCGTTCTTCGGCGGTGCCGATCCGACACCCGCCGCGGACGTCGGCGAGATCGGGCTGCTCAACCCGCTGGTCTCCGCGGCGGGCAAGCTGCTGGTGCTGATCGGCAAGCTGCGCAACCTGGTGCAGCCGCCCAACGTGCCGGCCCTGCGAGCCTCCACCGCGGACGCGGTGAACCAGTTCGACGCCGCCGCGCGCCGCGCCGGTGTAAGCAACGAATCGGTTCTGGCCGCGCGTTATGTGCTGTGCACGGCGCTTGATGAAGCCGTGGCCAACACGCCCTGGGGCGTGCAGGCCGGCTGGAACAAGCAGAGCCTGCTGGTGCAGTTCCATAACGAGACCTGGGGCGGCGAAAAAGTGTTCCAGCTGCTCGCCAAGCTCGCGCAGGACGTGCCCACGCACCGCCAGTTGCTGGAGCTCATCTACAGCGTGCTCGCGCTGGGCTTCGAAGGCCGTTACCGCGTGGTCGACAACGGCCGCGCGCAACTCGATTCGGTGCGGCAGCGGCTGGCCGATCTCATTGCCAAGGACCGCCCGCCGCTCGAGGCCGAGCTTTCTCCGCATTGGCGCGGGCAGGGCGCAGGCACGGTGCGGCTGCGCGAATCGCTGCCGCTGTGGGTGTTTGCGGCGGGCTTTGCGCTGCTGCTTGCGCTGGCCTGGTTCGGCCTGCGGCTCACGCTCAACTACCGCTCCGACACCACCTATGCCGCCGTGTCGGGCCTGCGCGTGCCCAACATACAGATTGCGCCGCCCGCCGTGCCGGCCAAGTCGCCACGGCTCGCGCGGTTTCTCGAACCCGAGATCAAGCAGGGCCTGGTGACCGTGACCGACGAGGCCGACCGCAGCGTGGTGCGCCTGCGCGGCGACTCCTTCTTCGGCTCCGGCAGTGCCGAGCCCATGGCCGCATCGCTGCCGGTGCTGCGCCGCATCGGCCAGGCACTGGCCGAGGTGAAGGGCGAGGTGCTGATCACCGGCCACTCCGACAACCAGCCGATCCGCTCGCTGCGCTATCCGTCCAACTGGCATCTGTCGGCCGCGCGTGCCGATGCGGTGAAGGGCGCGCTCACCACGCTGGTGGAGCCGGCGCGCATGCGCTCCGACGGCAAGGCCGACGCCGAGCCTGTGGCCGCCAACGACACGCCCGCCAACCGCGCGCGCAACCGGCGCGTCGACATCGTGCTGTTGTCAGAGCCCGACCGGGTCGCTTCGGCGGGAGTGACGAAATGATCAAGAAAATCTTCGGCTTCCTGTTCAGCCCGCTGCTGCTGACCCTGCTGGCGCTGGTCATCGTCGCGCTGCTGATCTGGTGGATCGGCCCCCTGGTGAAGATCGGCGCGTGGGTGCCGCTCGAGAGCGAGCTTGCACGCGCATTGCTGATCGGCGCCATCGTGCTCATCGTGGTGCTGCGCGCGCTCTACCGCCGCTGGCGCGCGCGCCGTGCGAGCCAGCACCTGACCGACGGCCTCATGAAGGCGCCGTCCGCGAAGACGGACGCACCGGTCAACGGCGAACAGAAGATCCTCGACACGCGCTTCAGCGAAGCCGTGGCCACGCTCAAGCAGATGCGCCTGCATGCGGCCGGCAAGAAGCCCGGCTGGCGCGATTGGCTCTCCATCTCCGGCGGCAGCTACCTGTACGACCTGCCCTGGTACGTGTTCATCGGCGCACCCGGTGCGGGCAAGACCACCGCGCTGGTCAACTCGGGCCTCTCTTTTCCGCTGGCGGAGAAGTTCGGCCCCGGCGCCATCCGCGGCGTGGGCGGCACCCGCAACTGCGACTGGTGGTTTACCGACGAAGCCGTGCTCATCGACACCGCCGGCCGCTACACCACGCAGGACAGCCACCAGTCGGAAGACAAGAGCGCATGGGAAGGCTTTTTGGGCCTGCTCAAGAAGGCGCGCCCGCGCCGGCCGCTCAACGGCGTGTTCCTCACGGTGAGCGTGGCCGACCTGCTGAGCCAGGGCCCCGAGCAGCGCACGCAGCTGGCCGCTTCCATTCGCGCGCGGCTGCTCGAGCTGGATGCGAAGCTCACCACGCGGCTGCCGGTGTACGTGCTCGTCACCAAGAGCGACTTGCTCTACGGCTTTACCGACTACTTCGACGACCTTGGCAAAGAGCAGCGCGCGCAGGTGTTCGGCTTTACGCTGCCGGCCGACGAGAATGTGCAAGCCGACGAGAAGGGCCTTTCCACCGCCTTCAACCGCGAGTTCGCGCTGCTGCACAACCGCGTCAACGACGGACTCATTTCGCGCATGCAGCGCGAGACCGATGGCACGCGGCGCGCGGCGATCTTTGGCTTTCCGGCGCAGTTCGGCTCCATCGGCTCGATGCTTTCCGACCTGCTCGACCAGGTGTTCACCGGCTCGCGCTTTGCGCAGCCGCCGTGGGTGCGCGGCGTCTATTTCACCAGCGGCACGCAGGAAGGCAGCCCAATCGACCGCGTGATGGGCAGCCTTGCCCGCAGCTTCGGCCTGGAGCGCGCCATGCTCGCGCCGCAGAAGTCGAGCGGCCGCAGCTACTTTCTCACCGCGCTGCTGCGCGAAGTGGTGTTTCCGGAGCAGCGCCTGGCCGGCGCCAACGTGAAGCTGGAACGCCGGCGCCACACGCTGCGCATGGCCGGCGTTGCGGCCATGACGCTGGTCACGCTCGCGCTGCTGGCTAGCTGGGGCTACAGCACGCTGCAGAATTTCAACTACCTGAAGTCGGTCGAGGCGCGCGTGGAGCCCGCGCGCCAGACCCTTGCGGCGCTGCCTTCGCGGGTTCAGAACCTGGTCGAGGTGGCACCCGTGCTGCAGGGCCTGCGCGACATCTGGAAGACGCCCGACAACCGCCGGGGCGACGAGCCGCTATCGATGACACTGGGCCTCTACCAGGGCGACAAGCTCGACGCCGCCGCCATGCTCACGCACCAGCGCGCGCTCAACGACGCCTTCCTGCCGCAGATCGCCAAGCGCATCGAAGACCAGTTGCGCACCGCGCAGAAGGACAACCTCGAGTACACCTACGAGGCGCTCAAGAGCTACCTCATGCTCTACCAGCCCGAGCATTTCGATGCCGAGGCGCTCAAGGCCTGGATCACGCTCGACTGGGCGCGCAGCCTCGACCGCGGAATTCCCGAAGACCAGCGCCAGGCGCTCGAAGACCAGCTCGACGTGCTCATTGCGCAAGGCCCGCCGCGCTCGCCGCTCAAGATGGACGAGAACCTGGTGCGCAGCGTGCGCGCGGTGCTTGCGAGCTATCCGCTGGAGCAGCGCGTGTTCAGCCGCCTCAAGCGCCAGCGCGCCACCAAGGACATTCCGGGCTTCAGCATCGCCACCGCCGCGGGCCCCTCGGCACCGCTGGTGTTCGAACGCATCAGCGGCAAGCCGCTGACCGAAGGCGTGCCGGGCATGTTCACCTACGACGGCTATCACAAGCGCTTCCAGAACGAAGTCACGGTGCTCACCGGCCTGCTCGCGCAGGAAGACCCGTGGGTGCTCGGGCAGGACCGCAGCGCCACCGACCGCATGCGCGACGTGGCGGCGCTTGGCGCGCTGACCGATCGCGTGCGCCGGCTCTACCTGGCGGAATACGTCAAGGTGTGGGAGACGCTGCTGGCCGACGTGCGGCTGATCCGCGCCAGCGGGCTCGAGAAGAACATCGAGGCCGCGCGCATTCTTTCGGGCGTGGGTTCGCCGCTCGCGAACTTCCTGCGCGCGGTGGTGAAGGAAACCACGCTCATCCCCGCCGACCAGCCCAAGGACGTGGTGAGCAAGGCAACGGCCACGGTCGCCAACACCCGCAAGGGCCTCGAAGACCTCTTCGGTGGCGACCCCACCAAGCCGGTGGCCAGCGGCAAGCGCATCGAAAGCATCGTGGACGACCGCTTCGAGCCGCTGCGCCGCCTGGTCACGCCCGTTGCGCCCAACCAGCCCGCTCCCATCGACGAAGCGCTCAAGCTCTTCAACGAGGTGTACGTGTACCTCAACGCCGTCGACACGGCCGTGAAGGGCCGCACCTCGCCGCCGCCCGGCGACGTGGCCGGCAAGCTCAAGTCGGACGCCGGGCGCCTGCCCGAGCCGGTGCGCACCATGGTCGAGAACCTGAGCCAGTCGGGCGCCGCGCAGGCGCAGGTGGCCGAGCGCGGCAACCTGAGCCAGGACCTGCGCCCCGTGACCGAGTTCTGCAACCGCGCCATCGCGGGCCGCTACCCCTTCGTGGGCAGCAGCAAGCGCGACGTGCTGCCCGAAGACTTCGGCCAGATGTTCGGCGCCGGCGGCCTGATGGACGACTTCTTCCAGAAGCGGCTGGCCGCATTGGTCGACACCAGCACCAAGCCGTGGCGCTACAAGCCGGTGGCCGAGCGCGGCGCCGTCACAACGCAGGCGCTGGCGCAGTTCGAGCGCGCCGCGCGCATCAAGGACATCTTCTTCCGCGGCGGCGGCCGCGGCCCTTCGATGCGGCTGGACTTCAAGCCGGTGGAGATGGATGCGGGCATCACGCAGTTCATTCTCGACGTGGACGGCCAGCTCGTGAAATACGCGCACGGCCCCGTGGTGCCCATGGCCGTGCAATGGCCGGGCCCCAAGGGCAGCAACCAGGTGCGCATTCAGGTGAGCCCGCCGTCGACCACCGGCAGCTCCGGCTCCGCGGTCGATGGGCCGTGGGCGCTGTTCCGCGCGCTCGACGATGGCCAGCTCGAAGCCGGCGATGCGCCCGAGAAGTTCTTCATCACCTTCCAGGTCGGCCCGCGCAAGACGCGCTTCGAGGTAACGACGAACAGCGTGCAGCACCCGATCCGCTTGAAGGAACTGCGTGAGTTTTCTTGTCCGGAGGGGTTGTGAGCGACGCTGTTGCCTTTCCTTCTGCTTCGGCTGCATTGCCCGGATGGTTCGGCAAGTTGCCGGGCATGGGGGACTTTGCGCACCGGCGACTGCCCGAGTCGTTTCGCTCTGAATGGGACCACTGGCTGCAGCGAGGGCTGGCGCGGTTGAAGGACCGGCATACGGACTGGATGGCGCATTACCTGCAGGCGCCGGTGTGGTGCTTTGCGCTGGGGCCGGGAGTGGCGGGCGAGGGCGCCTGGATCGGCGTGATGATGCCTTCGGTCGATGGGGTGGGGCGGTACTTTCCGATCACGCTGGCGGTCGAGTTCGATGCTTCTGTTGGCGATGCGCTGCAGGGGGATGCGCTGCGGGGTGTGCTGCTGTGGTGGGAGCGGGGGACGCAGGCGGCGCTGGAGGGGCTTGAGGGGGATATGGATGCGCTGGGGTTCGATGCTTTGCTTGAGCGGTTGTTTGCTGCGACGCAAGGTGGTGAGGTGCGCGGGGGGGGATTGGAATCGTTGGCTTTGCCTGGGGCGGGGGGGTCTTTGTGGCTGGGCGATCCTGGCTCTGAGGGAGGGGCTCGGATGGTTGTTGCGGGATTGCCTTTGGATGGGGAGTTCGAGGCTTTGTTTGTGGGGGGTGAGGAATGAGCTCCTTGCTTCTTTTTTTGTTCCGAGGCCGGGATATCCGCTCGGCGGCGGACTTACTTTCTTTTGCTTCGCCAAAAGAAAGTAAGCAAAGAAAAGGCGACCCTACTGTCTGCGTCCCTCCGCTGCGCTGCGGGCAACCTGCGGTGCTCGACTCCGGCGGGGGTCCGCAGAACTCGCTTCGCTCAAACAGCTGCGGCCCTGATCCCGCCTCCATCTGCGCTCCTCGGCGCATACAGAAGGGGTGGGAGCGGGCAGCCTTCGCTTCGCTCGGCCCCAACACAAACAGCCAACAGCCGATACCAGCCACTGCGGCGCGCAGCGCCGCAGTGGCTTGGTGGCCGAGCGAAGCAAAGAAAAGTAGGTCGCCCGCCGGGGCGACACCCGGCCTCGGAAAGCAAGCCCCCGTCAACGTCCATACGGGAGCCGGCCAATGACCGAAACACCAAAACCAAACACGCCGGCAGAAGACGACCGCACGCAAGTCATGTCAAGACCTGCCCAGCAACCCACGGGCACCGAAGACACCTCAGTCACGGTAATCACAGCCAGCCCCACAAGCCTGTCCAACGCCCCCGTCACAAGCCCAGCCACAGAAGCCAACGAAGCCGGCCTCCTCCCCGTAGGCAGCCGCCTCGCAGAATTCGAAATCACCCGGGTCGTAGGCCAGGGCGGCTTCGGCGTCGTCTATGAAGCCTGGGACCATGCCCTCGAACGCGTCGTCGCCATCAAGGAATACCTGCCCACATCGCTCTCGACAAGGCAGCAGGACGGAACAGTCGTCCCCCTGTCGGAGCGCCACCGCGAAACCTTCGACCTCGGCATGCGCAGCTTCATCAACGAAGCCCGCCTGCTCGCGCAGTTCGACCATCCCTCGCTGCTGAAGGTCTACCGTTTCTGGCAGGAGCGCGGCACCACCTACATGGTCATGCCGTTCTACCGCGGCGACACGCTGCGCCAGGCGCTGGTGTCCATTCCGACGGGCGTGGACGAGGCCTGGCTCATCCGCATCATGGACGGCGTGACGCAGGCGCTCGGCGTGATGCACGGCGCCAACTGCTATCACCGCGACATCGCGCCCGACAACATCATCCTGCTCGAAGGCTCGGGCCGGCCGGTGGTGCTCGACTTCGGCGCCGCGCGCCGCGTGATCACCGACAAGACGCAGGCGATCACGGTCATCCTCAAGCCGGGCTACGCACCCATCGAGCAGTACGCAGAAATGCCCGACATGTCGCAGGGCGCGTGGACCGATGTCTATGCACTTGCGGCGGTAATGCATGTGGCCGTTTGCGGACGCGCGCCGCCGCCCTCGGTGGCCCGGCTCCTGTCCGACAGCTATGTGCCGCTGGCGGGCAACGAAATCCTTCGCCAGCGCTACAGCCTGCGACTGCTGCAGGCCATCGATGCGGGCCTGGGCGTGCGGCCCGAGTCGCGGCCCCAGTCGATGGCCGAGTTCCGCGCGGCACTCGACCTGGAGGTGGGCCACAGCATCGCGCCGGTGCCGCGGACCTCGCCGCCTGTGACCCCTGGCTCGCGAAAGACCGCCGGCAATGCCGACGCGCCGACCATCATCGGCGGCGGAAAGACGTCAGTGCCGGGTTCGCACGATGGCGGCGGCTCCGGCAAAAGCAAGGCCGTTCCCGTCATCGCATCGCTGGCGGTGGCCGCCGTGGTGGCTGGCGGTGGTTGGTGGTGGTACCAGGGCCGCACGGCCGCGGAAGGCGACAGCGGCGGCGGCAAGCAGGCGATCGTCGCGCCACCACCGCCGCCCGAGATCCGCGTGACCGAAGCGCCCCCGCCACCGCCGCCTCCTCCGCCGGCACCCCGCACGCCGCTCGACTCGCTGCAGTCGCTCGCCGCGGGCGCGGCGCCGGGCTTCGACGTGGCGGCCGCGCCGAAGAAGCCGGAGGTCGCAATCGGCAAGGACAGGCTCGCCTTCGAAGTGCGCAGCAAGCGCGACGGCTTCGTCTACGTGTTCCTGCTGTCCAGCGGCGGCGAGATGTTCTTGCTGTTTCCGAACCTGCTCGACAAGCACAACAAGATCACCGCCGGCAGCCCGCTCTCGCTGCCGCGCGCTTCGTGGCCGATGGATGCCGGCGGCCCCGCCGGTACCAACCAGTTCGCGGTACTCGTGAGCGAGCATGAGCGCGACTTCGGCGCCTCTGGCGTCCAGAACGACGGCGTGTTTCCGCAGTTTCCCCTTCCCGTGCTGGCGGCGCTCGAAGCCACGCGCGGCACGGGGCCGTCGCCTTTGCTGGGCAAGCCGGTGTGCGCGCCCAACACCCCATGCAACGACGTCTATGGCGTCGCGAATTTCAAAATCGTCGAGAAGTAATCGTCTGTAGAGCATTGGCCCGAAGGGGCCGTCTTTCCGGACAAGGAGGCTTTCATGTACACGCAGTCGCCGATTTTCATTTCTTCCGCCCTTCGCTGGGCTGCCGCCGCCGCGGCTGTGTTCGCAGCAGGCTGCGTCAACACGCCGCCGGCAAGCTCCGCTGACGCCAGTGCCAACACCGGGCCAGCTAGCTCCGGCGCCACGGCAAGCGGAGCGCCCGCGGCCGCATCGCGTCCGGCCCCCGTCGGCTCGAGCGTGGCCGGACAGGCGC
The DNA here is from genome assembly GCF_037203865.1 of Variovorax sp. CCNWLW186. Lineage (NCBI taxonomy): Bacteria > Pseudomonadati > Pseudomonadota > Betaproteobacteria > Burkholderiales > Comamonadaceae > Variovorax > Variovorax sp. CCNWLW186. Next base: position 210,440 of record NZ_JBBCBO010000005.1, read on the forward strand.
GCACCTTCTCCACCCAACTGGCCACCTACACGTCGGTGAGCTTCGATGCCGTGCCCGGCTGGGCGCGCGACGATTTCTCGGACAGCTGGCCGGCGTTTCTCGGCAGCTGCAAGGTGCTCACTGGCCGTGGCGCCGAGTGGAAGGACGTGTGCGCGCGCGCCCTCAGGGTCGACAGCAAGAACAGCACGGCCATCCGCGCCTTCTTCGAGCAGGAGTTCTCGGCCTACCAGATCCGCGATGACGACCGCAAGCCCGACGGCGTGGTCACCGGCTACTTCGAGCCCGAGATCGCGGGCAGCCGCCAATATGCGGCGCCCTTCATCTACCCGGTGTACGGCCAGCCCGAAGACATGCTGTTTGCAGATGCGCGCAAGCTGCCGGCCGGCAACGGCACGGTGGCGGCGCGGGTCGAAGGCCGCAACGTGGTGGTGCAGACTGGCCTGAGCACGCGCGATATGGGCGCGCCGGGTCTCTACGCGCTCGACCTCTCGGCCATCACGCGCGACACGCTCGATCGCAAGGTGCGCCTGCGCATCGAGGGCAAGCAGCTGCTGCCGTACTACACGCGCGAAGAAATCGAAACCAAGGGTGCGCCCAACGCCAAGGTGCTGGCCTTCGTGAGCAGCGCCACCGCGCTCTACGAAATGCAGATCCAGGGCTCGGGCCGCATCAAGCTGGCCAACGGCGACATCATTCGCGTGGCCTACGCCGAGCAGAACGGCCAGCCCTTCCGTCCCACGCTGGCGCAGGCGCCCAACGGCAAGCCCCGCAGCCCGGTGAAGGTGCGCGGCTCTTCCATCGAGCTGGACCTGGACGACGGCGATGACGACGAAGATGCCGGTGGTACATCGACCAACACCATCCGCACGCGCGGCTTCACGCTCGCACGGCCCACCGCCAGCGGCGCCGTCGTGGTGCCGGGGCGGCGCACGGCCGGGCCGGTCATCGGTTCGGGCATCAAGGACCCGAGCTACGTGTTCTTCAAGGAATCGACATCGCCCGCGGGTGGGCCGGTAGGTGCGTTCGGCGTGCCGCTGTCGGCGGGCCGTTCGATTGCGGTGGATCCGCGCAGCACACCGCTCGGCTATCCGGTGTTCGTTTCTACGCGCGCGCCCGGCACCGGCGCACCGATGCAGCGGCTGACCATTGCGCAGGACACCGGCGGTGCGATTCGCGGCGCGGTGCGGGCCGACTATTTCTTCGGCAACGGCCAGCAAGCCGCCACCAACGCGCGTCGCATGAAGGAGCGCGGTCAGCTCTGGATCTTGCTGCCGCGCGGCCTGGCCGTGGCGTCGGCGGCGGTGTCTTCGGCGATCCGCACGCGCGGCGGTCCGGCAGGCGCAGGCTTGCCGCAATGCCTGGTGCCGACCGAAGGCGTGTGCGTGGACGACTAGCCCGACTGTCTTTCGAATCCTTGTCGTCTCATGCAGGAAACGCTGTCGTCCGCGGAAAGTGTTGAACTCGTCCGCCTCTGGCGGCGTCGGCAGACCCTGTCCTCGAGCGACATGGGCACCATGTACCGCATCGTGGGCGATGCGCTGGTGGCCTGCAATCCGCCGGAGCTCCAGGTGCTGGGCGAAGGCCGGCAGGAGCTGGTGGCGCAGTTCATCTACGTGAAGGTGCTGCGGCTCGATGCCGACCCCGACGAGGCCGATGAGCGCGCGAGCCACAGCGCGCCTTCCAGCGCCTTTGCGCTGTGCGCCTATTTCAGGCGCTACCTCATCGACTGCACGCGCGCGAGCTCGTTCCGCCGCAAGCTCTCGATCGGCGACCAGGTCACAGAGGCGCAGCTCGAAGACGCTATCGGCTCGGGCGATGACCGGGGCGACTGCCTGGCAGAGCACGGCCTGAGCGCCGGCGCGGTGCAGCAGGCCGCGCGCGCGTTCATTGCCGAGCTGCCCGAGCCCGAGCGCATCCTGCTGTGCGAAGGTTTCGGCAAGGAGGCCGAGGGCGGCTTGTCGGGCATTGCCTCGCGCCACGCCATTGCTTCCTATCACTACCGCGCGGGCCGGCTGGGCCTGGTGCACAAACGCGAAGGGCTCACCGCGGACTATGCCAAGACCCGCCTCGGCGGCTGGATCCAGCAGACGCTGGGCATTGCCATCGAGCCCGACAACATGGCCGCGATCCTGCAGGTTTTCAAAATCCTCGGTGCTGAAGCGTCTTATGCCTGAAGACATAGCCATTCAGGAACAGACCGCCATGAACACCGAACTCTGGCCCCCTCTCAGCGTGATCCGAAGTGCGTTCCAGGCCGGGGGCGCCGCGCCCGCGATGCCCGACGCCCCGGGGCACGAAGCCGGCACGGCCACCGTGGCCATGCCGGGAACGGCACCCCGCGCCGCGCAAGGCACCGCGGCTGCGCCGCCGCGTGCCGTGCTCGACCTTCTGCTTCCGCTGACCGAATTGGCCCGGCGCCGCGAGGCTGTTGCCCAGCGTGCCTTCACGGCGCGCTGGGCGCCGGGCCGCCTTCTGAGCGTGGTGCACGAAGGGCGCCTGCTCGGCGTGCTGCTCGACCGCTGCATCCACGGCAACCTGTGGCAAGGCTGGATGGCCGCGGGCGAGGCGGACTGGGCCGGCGCATACGACGTGCTGCTCGAGCCCGACGACGAGCCCTTCGAGCCCGCCTTCGGATTGATCCAGGCGTGGAACGTTCTCACGCTCGAACCCAGCCCACAGCTTTGCGCGCGCGTGCTCGGCGAAGTCTCGGCCACGCGGCTGGCAGCGATTCGCGCGGTGCACGACGAGTGGGCTGCGCAAGCGCCGCTGGCCATTGCGCCCGAACCGGGGCACATCGCATTGCGCACCGTGGGCGGTGTGTTCTCGGTGCTCTCGGGCACGCCGCTGGGTGCGCAAGATCCACGCGCCGACTACCAGGCGCTCTATCGCGATACCGCATCGCAACTGAGCACCGCCTTGCAGCCGGCTTCGCACAGCGGCAGCGCATCAGCAGCCGCACCAGGCACGGCACCGGGCACGCCGCGCGCCAGGCCACAGCCAAGGCCCGATGGCGGCTGGTGGGGCAGCATCCGCCGCTGGTTCGGTGCCGAAGGCTGGGTGCGCCCAGCCTTCGCGGTGCTCGCGCTGGTTGTGGTGGTGCAGAACGTCGGCGTGCCCGGCGGGCGCAACGCCGAGGACGATGAAGTGCGCTTCCGCAGCGTGCCCACCGTGCCGGAGGCCGCGCCAGCAGCGAACCTGGTCGTGCGCTGGAAGGACGGCGTGCGTATCGGCGAAGTCGACAGGCTGCTGCAGTCGGCGCAGGCCGAGGTGGTCGGCGGGCCGGGTGGGAACGGCGTCTGGCGGCTCCGCGCGGCCGATCCGGTCGGGGGCCTCGCGGTGCTCGCGGCATCGCCGCTGGTCGAGTCGGCCGGGCCCACTCCGGAGCGGCCATGATGTTCAGGCTGCGTCCGTTCTTCTCGCTCCCCCGCCGGGGGAGGGCTGGGGTGGGGGCACGCGGCATATCGATCGGGCGCTCTGCCTGCCCCCATCCCAGCCTTCCCCCGAGAGGGGAAGGAGCCATGCGATCGCGTTGTTTGCAGCTGCTGTTGTTGCTGGCGCTGCTGGTCTCCGGCACCGCCGCCTTCGCCACCCAACGCGCGCTGCTCGTCGGTGTCTCCGAACTCGTCAACCAGCCGCAGGCGCTATGGCTCCAAGCGCCGCGCAACGACGTGATGCTCATGCGGCAGACCCTGGTGAAACAGGGCTTTGCGCCCACCGATGTCACGGTGCTGGCCGACGGTGTTGCGGGCGCCTCGCTGCCCGAGGCCGAGCGCATCAACGAGGCCTTGGCCCGGCTGCTCGAGCAGTCCCGTCCGGGCGACTTCGTGATGCTCTATTTTTCAGGCCACGGCACGCGGGTGCGCGACAGCACCAAGCGCTACCAGGAACCCGATGGCCTAGCGGAAAACTTTCTGGCGCGCGACGCCCGCGGCACGGATGCGTCCGGCGGCAGCTTGCCGGGCGGCCTGCGCGATGTCGACTTCGACCGCTGGATCCGCGCCTTTCTGGGCAAGAACGTGTTCGTGTGGTCGGTGTTCGACACCTGCTCCGCGGCCTCGATGACGCGCAGCGGCGCCGCACAGCCGCCGGAAGACGCCGGCCCCGCGGACGATGAAGTGCGCTTTCGCGGCGTGCGTGCCGGCCAGCTTGCCGCGAGCGGGCCCGCTGCGGCACCGCCGCCGATGCAGGCGCTGCCCGAGGCTGCGGCCGGCGTGCCCCGCGCGCGCTATGTGGCCTTCTTCGCGTCGGAGAGCCACCAGGTCACGCCCGAACTGCGCTTGCCGCGCAAGGCGCGCAACGCGCGACCCCAGGGCCTGCTGACATGGGCCGTGGCCGAGGCGTTGCAGCAGAAGCCCGCGACCTGGCGCGACCTGTTCAACGGCGTGCTGGACCTGTATCCGCCGGTGATCGAAGAGCTCGAATCGCGCTTTCCCGCGCGCGAGTTGCCGTCGCCGGTGGCGGAGGGAAACCTCGACCTGCCGGTCTTTGCCAATGCCTCCGCACCTCTTTCGACGCGCCCCGTGTGGCGTGCCGAACGCGCGGGCGGCAGTCTCACGCTCAAGGCCGGCCTGCTCGACGGACTGGAGCCGGGCCAGGAGCTTCGCATCGTCGCCACCCTGGCCGACGGACTCCAGCGCACGGCGCAGGGCAGGCTGGCGCAAGCCGATCTCGGCAGCGCGCGGCTGGCTGTTCCCCCGGCCTTGGCTGAACTCGCGCAGGCCACGTCATGGAGCGTGACGCCGATGGGCGAGCCGGCCTCGGCGGCATTGCGGGTGCGCAGCGATTCCGCACTGCCCGGCGGGCTCAGCCTCGACTACCCCGCCTCCATCCGCACGGCGGGCGAGGCGCAGGCCGATGTGCGCTGGGTCGACCTTGGCGCGGCCGGCGGCCGGCTGGAGTTGCTGTCTCCCGCATTTGTTGTGGCTGCGGAGGCAGGCTCTGCGTCGTCCGGCATCGTGGTGCGAGACATGGCCGAAGCCCGCGTGCGGCTCCAGGCACTGGCGCAGCTCAAGTGGATGTCGCGCCTTGCCGAGCTGGCAAAGGATGGGCGGCTCGACGGTTTCGATGCCGTGCTCGAAGTACGCGACGACAGCCGCGTGCTGCGCAGCGCGAATGTGCGCGACACCGCCGGCGGCGCGTTGCAGCTGAGGCCGGGAGAGCGCGCCGAGCTCATGGTTCGCAACGGTAGCGGCCAGTCGATCGATCTGGTGGTGGTCGGTGTCGATGCGCAGGGCGTCCTGCGGTCCGTCTATCCCGAAGACCAGGGCGAAGCCAATCGCTTCGAACGCGGCACGCGCGAGTCGCCGGCCTCCAAGCGCTTTGCGCTGCCGTGGCTCAAGCCCGGGCGCCCGGCCAGGCTGCTGGTGCTGGCAGCGCCGGCCCAGGCACGCAGCGCACCGCGCCTGTTCGGCGCCGGCACCGCGGAAGCATTGACCCACACCGCGGAGCTGCGGGTGCGCGGCCAGCTCACGCCCGAGCGCGAGCGCCAGGTGTACGGCGCCCTGCTGCGCTGGACGAACCCGGCCGCGCCCTGACCTGATCCATCCGCACACATCCACCGAATCACACATCACCGAGAAGGAGAAGCCCATGTCCATGACTTCCAACGGAGTCCCCGATCCCGACGACGCACTGCGCATGCTCGATCTTGCGTTGGGGGGGGCGAGCGGCTGCGACCTCGTCATGCTGATCGAGCACTCGGGCACCCCTATCGAGGGCGAACTGCCGCGCCAGTTCGAGGACGGCAAGCCGCGACTGGAAATTGCCGGCTATTTCTGGGGCGGGCATCAGCACTCGCAGTCGGGCCGCGCCGCCGCGGCGCGCGCGTTGTCGAACTTCATCGTCGTGCGCCGCACCGATGCGGCCACGGCCTCCATCGCGAGCCTGCTGCGAGTCAATGCGGAAGCCGGCAAGGTGGTTGTGAGCGTCTACAAGTCGGGCGGGGACGTCAAGTCGACCGAGGCCCAGGCCATGCTGGAGTTCACCATGGAAAAGGTGCGGGTGACCAGCCACATGTTGCTCACCAACAGCGTGTTGGGCGTGCCGACCGAAATCATCAGCTTCGCATTCAGGCGCTTCAGCATCCGCTCGGCACCGCAAAAAGAGGCGGGCGCGCGCGGCGCGGTGCGCGAGTGCGTGTTCGAGTCCGCCGAGTGATCGAAGCCAACCGGGGCACCACACCATGACCGCATCCGAACTGCTGAAGGCCGCCGATCCGGTGGCCGCGCTCAAGGCACTGAGCGACGAAGTGCGCGCCAAGCCGTCCGACAGCAAGCACCGCGTCTTCATGGCGCAGTTGCTCTGCGTGCTGGGCCAATGGGAGCGCGCGCTCAACCAGCTCACCGTGGCGGCCGAGCTCGATGCGCTGGCCGTGCCGATGAAGCAGGTGTATGGCGAGGCCGTGCGCTGCGAGGGCCTGCGCGCCGAAGTGTTCGCGGGCAAGCGCACGCCCATGGTGTTCGGCCAGCCGGACGAATGGCTGGCGCTGCTGATCGAATCGCTGCTGCGACAGGGCCGCGGTGAAGACGGCATGGCCGAAGACCTGCGCCAGCGCGCCTTCGACGCCGCACCGGCCATCGGCGGCACCATCGACGGCGCACCCTTCGAATGGCTGGCCGATGCCGACATGCGCCTGGGACCGGTGCTCGAGGCTTTCGTCAACGGCAAGTACTACTGGATTCCCTATGTGCGGCTCGCGCACATCAAGATCGAGCCGCCCGAAGACCTGCGCGATTGCGTCTGGATGCCCGCGCACCTGCAGTTCGAAAACGGCGGCGAGACGCTTGCGCTGATTCCCACGCGCTACGAGGGCAGCGAGAAAAGCGAAGACGGCGAGCTGCAGCTCGCACGCAAGACCGAGTGGCGCGAACTGCGTCCCGAGGTGTGGATCGGCAGCGGCCAGCGCGTGCTGGGCAGCGACGCCGGCGAGTACGCGCTGATGGACGTGCGCGAGATCCTGTTCACGCCGGGCGCCAGCGCCGCCGCCGCGGAAGCCGGCACGCCTGCCGAGGACGGCGCCGATGGCTGAACTCACCGCGCAGGAGCGGCTGCAACCCTCGCTGCTCGACCGCCTCGTCGACCATGCGCCCGACGAGAAGCGCGAGAGCGACGACAAGCGCACGCTCACCAAGCAGGCGCTGCGCCAGGCGGTGCTGCGCGACCTCGGATGGCTTTTCAATGCCACCAGCTACGGCCTAGCCATGGACGACAAGCGCTTTCCCAATGCGGCGCGCTCCGTCATCAATTACGGATTGCCTATGCTGTCTGGCCAGTACACCTCGTCGGTGCAGCGTGTCAGCATGGAGCAGGCTTTGAAGAACGCAATCCTGCAGTTCGAGCCACGCATCCTGTCCCGCACTCTCGAAGTTGAACTCGTCATGGAAGGCTCGGCATTGGACTCCCACAACAGCATCGGCCTGCAGATCCGCGGCATGCTGTGGGCGCAGCCCGTGCCGCTCGAGTTCCTGATGCGCAGCCGCGTCGACCTGGAAGAAGGCCGCATAGAGATCGTGGACATGGCGCAATCCCAGAGGTAAGTCCGCCATGGACCCCAGGTTGCTGAACCTGTATGAACAGGAACTGCGCTACTTCCGCGAAAGCTCTTCGGAGTTTGCGCGCGCCTTTCCGAAGATTGCGCACCGCCTGGGCATCGAAGGCCAGGAGGTCGCCGACCCGTACGTCGAGCGGCTGATCGAGGCCACCGCATTCCTCTCGGCCCGCGTGGGGCTGAAGCTCGATGCCGAATACCCGCGCTTCACGGGGCATCTGCTCGACATCGTCTATCCGCATTTCCTGGCGCCCACGCCGGCCATGGCCATTGTGTCGGTGGTGCCGGACGCCGACGACGCCAAGCTTGCCACCGGCCCGACGCTGCCGCGCGGCAGCGGGCTGCGCGCGCGGCAGGCGGTGGGGCAGAACACGCATTGCGAATTCCGCACGGCCAGCGCGCTGCGCGTCTGGCCCATCGAGATCCTGCGGGCCCAGTACTTCACCTATGCACCGGACCTGCCTCTGAATGCGCACCCGCAGTCGCGTGCGATTCGCGGCGGGCTGCGCATTGCGCTACGCGCCACGGCGGGGCTGAACTTCAGCCAGATCGCCATGGACGAACTGCTGCTGCACTTCGGCGGCGCCGAAGACGTGGCGTGGCAACTGCACGAATGCGCGCTCGGCCAGCCCGTGGGCGTGCTGGTGCGGCCGATGGCGCCCGGCGGCGCAATGCAGGGCGCGATGAAGACGCTGCCCGGCAGCGCCATCCAGCCGGTGGGCTTCGAGGAAGACGAGGCGCTGCTGCCGGTCACGGCCACCGGCTTCTCGGGCTTCAGGTTGCTGCAGGAGTACTTCGCGTTTCCGCAGCGATTCCAGTTCGCCCGCATCGGCGGCCTGCAGCCGCTGCTGGCGGACATGGCCGTGACGGAAGTCGAGGTCGTGCTGCTGTTCTCGCGCGGCGATGCGGCGCTCGAAAAGCTGGTGAGCGCCGACAACGTGCAGCTGCATTGCGTGCCGGTGGCCAACCTCTTCAGCAAGCGGCTCGACCGCGTGCCCGTGTCGGAAGGCGTGAGCCAGTTCCACCTGGTGCCCGACCGCACGCGCCCGCAAGATTTTGAAGTGCACACGGTGACCGAGGTCACCGGGCACGGCGCACCCGGCGCGGCGGACATGGCCGCCGAGCAGTCGTTCCGTCCGTTCTATTCGGCCTTTCATGGCAGCCGCCATGCGCACCCGGCCTACTACACGACCACGCGCGAGCCGCGCATGCTCTCGGTACGCCAGCGCACCGAAGGGCACCGCAGCAGCCATATCGGCTCCGAGGTGTACATGCAGATCGTCGATCCGCAGCAGGCGCCGTATTCGACCGCGCTGCGCCAGCTGGCCGTGACCGCGCTGTGCACCAACCGCGACTTGCCGCTCTTGATGCCGCTGGGCCGCGATAACGACTTCGATTGCATCGACTCTTTTCCGGCGCAGCGCGTGCGCATGGTGCGCGGGCCTTCGCGGCCGGTGTCGCCGGTGGTCAGCCAGGGGCTGGGTTGGCGGGTGATCGACCACCTGGCGCTCAACTACCTGTCGCTGTCGGACAGCACGCCCGAGCAGGGCGCCGCCGCATTGCGAGAAACCTTGATGCTCTACGCCGCGCACGCGGATGAAATGCGCCAGGGCCAGGTGCGCGGCCTGCTGTCGGTGAAGAGCAAGCCCGTGGCCCGCAGGTTGCCGCTGCCGGGTCCGATCGCCTTCGGCCGCGGGCTCGAGGTAACGCTCGAAGTCGACAAGGATGCGTTCCACGGCCACAGCGTTTTCCTGTTTGGGGCCGTGATGGCGCGCTTCCTGGCGCGCCATGTGGAGGTCAACCACTTTGTCGAGGCCGTGCTGCGCATTGCGGGCAAGGGCGAGATCATGCGCTGGAGGCCGCTGTGCGGGACACGCCAGATTCTGTGAGCGCCGCCCAGGGCGGGTCAGTCGGCGCGCGCGTGGACAACGCGCTGCGCGAGTGGTCGGCCGAGCCGTGGGCCTTCGATTACTTCGCGGTGCTGCGCCGGCTGGAATCGATTGCCGCGACCACGCCGCGCTGGGGCCGCGCGCTGTTGCCGAATGCGGAGCCGGTGCGCGTGGGGCAGGAGCCTTCGCTCTCGTTTGCGCCGGCGAGCTTCAGCCGCTTCGAGCCCGCTACGGCCTATTCGCCGCCGCGCCTGCGCCAGCATTTCTTCAGCTACATCGGCCCCAACGGTCCGCTGCCGGTGCACCTGAGCGACTTCATTCGCGAGCGCAGCATCAACCAGGGCGACCCGACGTGGCTGGCTTTCCTGGACAGCTTCTCGCATCGTTTCTCGCTGCACTTCTACCGGGCCTGGGCGCAGTCGCGGCCGGCCGTGGCGCTCGATCGGCCGAACGAAGACAGGTTCAGGCTGCAGGTCGGTGCGCTGGTCGGCATCGGTGCGCCGGGGCGCATCGGGCGCGACGAGGTGCACGACGACGCGCGCCTGCATTTTTCAGGCTGGCTGGCGCGGCGCGTGCACAACGTGGAAGGCGTGGAGTCGGTGCTGTGCCGCTACTTCGGCGTGCCGGTCAAGCTGGAGCGCTGGGTCGGCCACTGGATGAGCCTGCCGGCCGGCGAACTCACGCGGCTTGGCCAGGGCGAGACCTCGCGCTCCATGGGCATGGGCGCCATGCTCGGCACGCGCGCGTGGGACCGGCAGCACCGCGTGCGGCTGCACGTGGGCTCGCTCACGCTCGACCAGTACCGCATGTTTCTTCCCATCGGCGATGCGCAGCCCGTGCTGCAGCGCTGGATGCAGCAGCTGCTCGGCGACGAGCTCGAGTGGGACGCGCAGCTTGCACTGCAAGGCGCGCAGGTGCCGCCCACGCGGCTGGGCCAGGCGAAGGGCAATGCGCCGCGCCTCGGCTGGATTGCATGGCTCGGGCAACGGCCGCGCTCGCGCGATGCGGCCGACGTGCGCATTGCAAGCCATCCGGCCGGCGCGAACCTGCGGCCGCACGCGCTTCCACTTCAATAAACCCATCTTCATTCGTCTTGAAGAGATACGGAGTCCTCCATGAGTGAAATCAGCCGCACCGCCCTTTTCGGCAAGCTCAACTCGCTGGCCTACAAAGCCATCGAAGGCGCCACGGTGTTCTGCAAGATGCGGGGCAATCCGTATGTGGAACTGGAGCACTGGTTCGCCCAGCTGCTGCAGGCGCAGGACTCCGACCTGCACCGCGTGATCCAGCACTACGGACTCGACGTGTCGGTGATTGCCAAGGACCTGACCGCCGCGCTCGACCGCCTGCCGCGCGGCGCCACCGCCATCAGCGACTTTTCTCCGCACATCGAGAACGCCATCGAACGCGCCTGGACCTATGCCACGCTGCAGTTCGGCGAGGCGCAGGTGCGCACCGGCTACATCCTGGTGGGCATGCTCAAGACGCAGAGCCTGCGCAATCCGCTCTTCGGCCTGTCCAAGCAGTTCGAGAAGATCAAGGTCGAAGACCTGGCCGACAACTTCGTGAAGATCTGCGACCCTTCGCCCGAGTCGCAGATGCGCGCGCAGGACGGCACCGGCATGGGCAGCGGCGCGCCGGGCGAAGACTCGGGCGCGATGGCGCCGGCCGCCATGGGCAAGGGCGATGCGCTGAAGAAGTTCGCGGTCGACCTGACCGAGAAGGCCAAGAAGGGCGAGATGGACCCGGTGACCGGGCGCGACGAAGAGATCCGCCAGATCGTCGACATCCTGATGCGGCGCCGCCAGAACAACCCGCTGCTCACGGGCGAGGCCGGCGTCGGCAAGACCGCGGTGGTCGAAGGCTTTGCGCAGCGCCTTGCGCGCGGCGACGTGCCGCCGCAGCTGAAGGACGTGAAGCTGCTCACGCTCGACATCGGCCTGCTGCAGGCCGGCGCGAGCATGAAGGGCGAGTTCGAGCAGCGGCTGCGGCAGGTGATCGACGAAGTGCAGAGCTCGCCCACGCCCATCATTCTTTTCATCGACGAGATCCACACGCTGGTGGGCGCGGGCGGCGCGGCCGGCACCGGCGACGCGGCCAACCTGCTGAAGCCGGCGCTGGCGCGCGGCAACCTGCGCACCATCGGTGCCACCACGTGGGCGGAGTACAAGAAATACATCGAGAAGGACCCGGCGCTCACGCGGCGCTTTCAGGTGGTGCAGGTGCCCGAGCCCGACGAGGTGAAGGCCATCCTGATGCTGCGCGGCGTGGCCAGCGTGCTTGAGAAGCACCACCGCGTGCAGCTGCTTGACGAAGCCATCGAAGCGGCCGTGAAGCTGAGCCACCGCTACATTCCCGCCCGCCAGCTGCCCGACAAGGCCGTGAGCCTGCTCGACACGGCATGTGCCCGCGTGGCCGTGTCGCAGCATGCCACGCCGCCGGAGGTGGAAGACTGCATGCGCCGCATCGAGGGGCTTACGGTCGAGCAGGAAATCATCGGCCGCGAGGCGACCATCGGCATCGACGTGACCAAGCGCTCGGCGCAGGTGGAAGCGCTGCTGGTCGAATCGAAGCTGCAACTCGAAGGCTTGAATGCGCGCTGGCAGGAAGAAAAAGGACTGGTCGACCGGCTGCTTGAGTTGCGTGCCAAGCTGCGGGCGGGGAACAAGCCGGTGGATGCGGCGACGGCCGAGGGCGATGCGAAGGCCGACGTGCCCCCACCCCAACCCTCCCCCAGCGGGGGAGGGAGCCAAGACCGGGCAGCGCTGCTCGAAGAGTTGCATGCGCTGCAGGCGAAGATCCATGCGGTGCAGGGCGAGTCGCCACTCATCCTGCCTTCGGTCGACGAGCAGGCCGTGGCTTCGGTGGTGGCGGACTGGACAGGCATTCCCGTCGGCCGCATGGTCAAGAACGAAGTCGAGGCGGTGCTGAAGCTTGCGGACACACTCAACCAGCGCGTCATCGGCCAGAAGCACGGCCTGGAAATGATCGCGCGCCGCATTCAAACGTCTCGCGCGCGGCTCGACAACCCGCAAAAGCCCATCGGCGTGTTCATGCTGTGCGGCACCTCGGGCGTGGGCAAGACCGAGACCGCGCTGGCGCTGGCCGAGGCACTCTACGGCGGCGAGCAGAACATCATCACCATCAACATGAGCGAGTTCCAGGAGGCGCACACCGTCTCCACGCTCAAGGGCGCGCCGCCCGGCTACGTGGGGTATGGCGAGGGCGGCATCCTGACCGAGGCCGTGCGCCGCAGGCCCTACAGCGTGGTGCTGCTCGACGAGGTCGAGAAGGCCCACCCCGACGTACACGAGATCTTCTTCCAGGTGTTCGACAAGGGCTGGATGGAAGACGGCGAGGGCCGCATGATCGATTTCAAGAACACGATCATCCTGCTCACCACCAACGCCGGCAGCGAGCTGGTGATGAGCATGTGCCGCGACCCCGAGCTGCTGCCCGACTCGAACGCGCTGGCCGATGCGCTCAAGGCGCCGCTCATGAAGGTGTTTCCGCCCGCGCTCTTGGGCCGCATCGTCACCATTCCCTACTACCCGCTGTCGCCCGAGATGATGAAGAAGATCGTGCGGCTGCAACTGGGCCGCATCAAGAAGCGGGTGGAAACCAACCACGGCGTGCCCTTCGAATACAGCGACGCGGTGGTCGACCAGGTGGTTGCGCGTTGCCAGGACCCGGAGTCCGGCGGGCGCGTGATCGACGCGATCCTGACCAACACCGTGCTGCCGACGATTTCGGTCGAGTACCTGCAGCGCCTGGCGTCGGGCGGTGAAATTCGCCGCGTGGCGCTGGATGTGAAGGACGCCGACTTTACCTACGCCTTCGACTAGCGCGCAACAGCGCCCGACGCCACGCCTGAAGAGAACACAACACATGTCGCATGATTTCCGCATCGAGAGCGAGTCGCCCGCCAAGGACGACCTCATGTTCTGGTCCATCGCCGGCCACGAGGCGCTGGCAAGGGCCTCGACCTACGAGCTCACGGTGCTTTCGGAGAATGCCTTCATCGACGCCAAGGACATCCTCGGCCATGCCTTCGACGTGGTGATCGATTTCTCCGATGCCGACGGGGCCACGCACGAGCGCCATTGCCAGGGACATGCGGTGCGCTTTACCCGTGGGCAGCAGTTGGGGCGCTACTTTCGCTACCAGATACGGCTGCGTTCGTGGTTCTGGCTGCTGACCAAGCGCACCAACTCGCGCATCCTTCAGGACAAGCCGGTGCTCGGAATCCTGGATGCAGTGTTCGAGGACAGCCCGATCAAGCGCTTCAAGAAGACGCGCACCGACAACGTGGTGGGCACGCATCCGGCCCGCCGCTATTGCGTGCAGTTCCAGGAGAGCGACTACAACTATCTCTCGCGCCTCCTGGAGGCCGAAGGCATCTACTACTGGTTCGATGCCCACGATGCGCCCGGCACCATGCACCTGTCCGACGCGAGCGGCATTGCCCACGAGAAGCTTGCAGCAGAGGCCAAGCTGCGCTTTGCATCCCCGGACGTGAGCGAGGCGCGCTTCAACGAAATCAGCGAATGGATCGATGTGCGCCGCTTCGACAGCGGCAAGTACGCCTCGCGCGACGTCGACTACAAGGCGATCAAGAAGCCGCTGAGCGTGGACGTGGACGTGCAGGAAAAGCACGAACTCTCGGACCTCGAAGTATTCGAATACCCGGGCAACTATTTCACCGGAGAAGAGGTGGACGCCGCGGTCAAGGTGCACCTGGAGGAGTTCGACGGGTGCCGCGAGCGGCACTGGGGCCTTACCTCCTGGCCCGACGTTGCGGCAGGGCGAAGCTTCGACTTCGAGGGCGACCGGGGCGGCCTGCGTGACGGCGAGTACGTCATCGGCGGCTGCGTGTTCGTGGCCAGCCATCGGGGCTACGAAGGCGCCAGTGACGACGCAGAGTCGCAATCGGCCGCGGCGCTGCTGTCGGAGGCGATCCTCGACGACGCCCTCAATGCCGACGTGATGGCCGCCTTCACGGAGCTCCTGGAGCGGCAACCGTCGCTGCGCACGGGGACGCGAGGCGCCAGCGCCTTCCTGATTACCGCGTTGCCGGTCGAGCGCACGTTCCGCCCGCCCCGGCTGACGCCGCGCGTGACGATGCCGGGCCCGCAGAGCGCCATCGTCTGCGGCCCCGAAGGCGAGGAGCTCCATGTGGACGAGGGCCGCGTGATGGTCCACTTCCATTGGGACCGCTACAACGACGGAGACGGCAAGGCCACCTGCTGGATACGCTGCTCGCAACCCTGGGCCGGCAAAGGCTGGGGCGGCTACTTCACGCCGCGCATCGGGCAGGAGGTGATCGTCGAGTTCATGAATGGCGACCCGGACCGGCCCGTCATTACCGGCCGCGTCTACAACGACGACCAGCCCATTCCGTACAAGTCGCCCACGCAGAGCGGCTTCAAGACGCGCTCCACGCCGGGCGGTGGCCCCGCGAACTACAACGAGATCATGTTCGAGGACAAGAAGGGGCACGAGCTCCTCAACATCCACGCCGAAAAGAACATGGCGACCACGGTGGAGAACGACGATTCCGGCCACGTGATGCGCGACCAGAGTCTGACCGTCGATCGCCACCGCACGATCATGGTGAAGGGCAAGGAAGAGCACACGGTCATGAAGACGCAGATGAACCACGTGGTTCAGGCGCAGACCAACAAGTTCGACGCCGACACCTTCACCACCACGCTGGGCAACCAGACCGTCGGCACCAAGGGAAAGCAGGACACGGTGGTGAACGGCGCCGTCACTTCGCACACCAACAGCACCTACACGCTGACCACCGTAGGCGCGTTCTCGCAGACCTCGGCATCGATGACGGTCAATTCGGTGGGCGCGGTTGCGCTGACCTCGGGCGCGAACATCGCAATAAGTTCAGTGGGCGAGCTGAAGCTGGCGACCAACGCGGACCGCGTGGACGCGAGCGTCGGCGCGCACAGCATCTTCGCCAACTCGATCAAGGCGGTGTCGAATTCGAACCTCGAGATGTTCGCCGTGGGCAACATCAACGCCACGTCGAACGGCTCCAACACCACCGTGCTGGGGCCCAACTCCAGCGGCTATATCGGCGTCAACAGCGAAGCCAACATGGGCATGGCGCGCTCGACCTTCATGGGACTGTCGATCGACACGATGATGGGCCTGAGCATGGCTTCGTGCCTGGCGCTGCAAATGGAGACGGCGGCGGCGCTCAAGCTCGGCTTTGCAGGCGTGGACCTGAGCATCTCGCCTGTCGATGTGGAGCAGCGCGCGGCCAAGGTCATCATGCCCGGCGGCGGTGCGGGCGCGGGAGCCGGCGGGGCGTTTGCCATGGGCGCGTCCATCGGCGCGGCAATCGGCGCGGTCGCCTATTCGATCGCGGCCGCCTACACCGACATCAAGGCCACCAACCAGCAGTACACGGACGCAGCGGCCGCGCTCGAAGAAGCCGCAACGCAGGCGAAGAACCTCGGGCTGCACGGCATGGCATCGCGCCTCAACGCTGCCAAGGGAATCGCCGAAGCGCGCAGGGACAACGGCTGGGCCAACCCCGACAACATTCGCCTGCATTCGGCGCCGGCCGACAAGGCGGCGCAGTACACGAACGACAAGCAGCTGGGCGCGCCGCCCGATGCAGTTGCGGACAGCGGCTCGAAGATAGCCGCGGGCTCGTCGAAGATGCCCACCGCGGCGCCCCAGCCGGCCGCCTCGAAGGGGCTGCCCACGCCGCCGGCCTCGGCCGACTGAGCGCCGCTTCGCACACCGCGCCCAGGACACCACCCGTTCTTCATGCAGATACTCAAGCCCCATGTCGCCGCACTGAGCTTCCGGCCGATCGAGTACCGGTCCAAGGCCGGCCTGTGCGTCAGCACGATGCTGTTCGCACCGATGTCGCCGGCCGACGGCGGCCTGCTGCGCGAGCAGTCGATGTGGGACTGCATCACCAAGCTGATGGCGCTGCCCCTGGTCGACGAAGGCATTGCCAAGCTCACGCCCGAATACCTGGTGGTCGGCCGCGTGCATGCGGGCGAGGCCGGTTCGCGCGGCGCCGTGGCGCGTGTGCGGCTAGGTAGTGCAGGAAAGGCCGTGATGGCCTTCTCGCCGCGTTACTGGGACGGCGCGCGCGTGGTGCAGTCGGAGGTCTACCAGCCGGTGGCGCTGGACTGGGCCAATGCGTACGGCGGCCCTGCGGTGGCCGACAACCCGCTGGGCATGGGCGCCGCAGCGGTCGGCGGCGTGCATTGGCTGCCGCCGCTGGAGCTGGCCGGTTCGCGCATCACCGCACCGGGCGACGTGGTGCAGCCCGCGGGATTCGGTGCGCTCGACATGATGCATCCGCAGCGCGCCGCATTGCGCGGCACCTACGACGAGAACTACCTCAAGCAGCATGCGCCGGGTTTCCCTCCTGACGTGGACTGGCGGCACTTCAACATGGCGCCACGGGACCAGTGGCTGGACGCCCCGCTGCGAGGCGACGAGGCGTTTACGCTCGAGAACCTGCACCCGACCAAGCCGCTGCTGCAGGGCCACCTGCCGGGCCTGCGGGCGCGCGTGTTCGCCAACTACCGGCTGCCGCCCGAGCAGGTGGCGCCAGGCGGGGAGTCGCACAAGTTCAAGGAAGTGCCGATGCGGCTCACCACCGTGTGGTTCTTTCCTGAAGTGGAGCGCATGCTGCTGATCTGGCATGGTCTGGCCGAAGTGGCGGAGTACGACGGCAGCGACATCGATCATTTGATGACTGCCGTCGAGCGTCTGGGCCAGCCGCGCGGCGACGCCCACTATGCCGACGTGCTGGCCCGCCGCACAGACCCGGTGCAAGGCGGCATCGAAAGCCTGAACGATGCCGACCTGGTGCCGGAGGACATCGACACCATCGACGCCGGGTTCGAGAAGACCGCCGAGATCTACAAGATGGACGGCCTCCAGGCCGATGCGCAGTTCCGGCGCGCGGAGATCGACGTGGCCCTTGCGCGCGAGAAGGCCGTCGCCTTCGGCAAAGACCCGGATGCGCTGGGCCTGAAGCCGCCGGTGCGCGAGAAGCCGCCGACCCTGGCCGAGCTGCCCGCCTACATCAAGGCCAGCCAGAAGGAAGCCGAGGTGCAGCAGATCGCCGCCGCCGAAGACATGCTGGCGCAGCTGGAGAAGCTGCTCGCGTTGGGCGGTGAAGAAAGAAAACGCATGGCCGAACTGGCGCACCGCGGCCCGCCGCTCTACACCGCCGAGAAGCACTTGGCCGAGCTCAAGGCCCAGTTCGGCAAGCTGCCGATGCCCGAACCCCAGTTGCGGGAAAAGCTGCGCGATCGCCAAGGCGCCGAGCGGCTGGGCTATTTGCAATCGGCCCACATGCAGCCGCCGGCCTTCGCGCTCCAGGGAGAGGAGGGGGCCCGGCGCCGGCAAGAGGTGCAATGGTTGGCAGAGCAAGGCCACCGCACGCTGCCGTGGATCGATCTCACCGGCGTCGACCTGTCGGGCCTCGACCTGCACGGCTTCGATTTTTCGGGCGCGTGGCTGGAGAGCGCAAACCTTCGCAAGGCCAACATATCGGGCTGCAAGTTTGCCGGCGCGGTACTCGCGCATGCCGACATGCAGGGCTGCATGGCCATCGAGGCCGACTTCACCGGCGCCAACCTGGGCCGCGCGCAGCTCGCAGGCGCTGTGTTCGACCGCTCCAACCTGGGCGGCGCCATGCTGATGCGCACGCCGCTTGCCGGCACGCAGATGCGGCGCACCAACCTGGCCGGCGCCAACCTGCTCGAAACAGAGTGGGGCGTTGCCGACTGGAGCGGCGCCCAGCTTGCAGGAAACGTCTTCTACAAGCTCGCGTTGCAGGGGCTCGACCTGCGCGAGGCCGACCTCAGCGGTGCCAATTTCATCGAGTGCGATCTGCGCGGCGTGGACCTTTCCGGCGCGCTGCTGCAGTCGACCACCTTCGTTACCTGTCAGCTGCAGGGCGCACGCATGGTTGCCGCCCGTGCCAAGGGAGCGGTGTTCGTGAAGAACACCGTGCTCGACGGGTTGGACGCGAGCGGCGCCGACCTGTCGAACGCGAACCTCGGCGAATGCAGTGCCATCGGCATGCGCGCGCCCAAGGCGCTGCTCGACGGCGCCAACCTGGGCATGGCCGACCTGCAAGGTGCCGACCTGCGGCTGGCCTCGGCCAAGGGTGCGCTTTTTCGCAAGACGCGCTTCAGCCGCGCACGGCTGGCCGGCGCCAATTTTCACGACGCGGTCTTCAGCTACGCCAACCTGATCGGCGCGGACCTGCGGCGCGCCAACCTCTTCGGCACCGACCTCACGCGGGTGGCGCTGAGCGGCGACACGCAGTTCGACGGCGCGTTGCTCACGCGCAGCCGCACCTGGCCGCGCCTGAACGCAGAACAGCAGGCCATTGCCGCGGCGCGAGATGCGGCCAGCAATTCCGAAGGAGGTGCGGCATGAGGGTGAGCGCCGAGCTTCTTTCGCTGGGCGCCGGCCTGGGAGAAATCTTCGAAGGGCAGGACTTCAGCGGCGGCCACTATGCCAAGACTTTTCTGGGTGGAGGCATCTTCACGCAGTGCCGCTGGAGCGGCGCGGACCTGCGCGAAGCCGACGTTCGCGAGGCGGTGTTCGACCAGTGCGACATGGGCGGCGCGCTGTTCGCGGGCGCCAACCTGCGCCATGCGGTGTTCAACCGCTGCAAGCTCGACC
Source organism: Variovorax sp. CCNWLW186 (assembly GCF_037203865.1). NCBI lineage: Bacteria > Pseudomonadati > Pseudomonadota > Betaproteobacteria > Burkholderiales > Comamonadaceae > Variovorax > Variovorax sp. CCNWLW186. The sequence goes on from NZ_JBBCBO010000005.1 coordinate 229,565, forward strand.
ATGCGGATTTTCGCGGCGCCAACCTGCACACCGCCACCTTCAACGAGTGCGACCTCACGCATGCGCAGTTCGGCAAGGCGTCGATGGCCATGGCCAGGTTTCATGCCAGCGCCCTCGACCACGCCGGCATGCAGGGTGCGAACCTCGAATCGGCGGTGTTCTCGCAATCGAAACTCCTCGACGTCAACGCCGATCACTCGCAGTGGACGCACACGGTGGTGACCGGTTGCGACCTGAGCCTCATGACCTGGGTGGGCGCGCCGATGACGCGCGTGGTCTTCTCGAAGCTCAGCCTGCAGAACATGCGCTTCGACGGCGGCAACTACGAGTCGTGCCAGTTTGCCGATGCAGACCTGAGCGGCAGCAGCTTTGCAGGCGCCAAGCTGCGGCAATGCAACTTTCAGGGCAGCACCCTCAACGGCTGCGATTTCAGCAACGCACAGGCGCCGCAAGCCATCTTCTGCGCCACCAAGGGAGAAGGCGCGCGCTTTACCAAGGCGCAGTTGCGCCAGTCGCTTTTTACCGAGGCCGCGCTGCCGGGCGCCCACTTCGGCGCTGCGCAGCTGCACCAGTGCCACTTTGCGCGGGCCAAGCTGGCGCGCGCGGTGTTCTCAGGTGCCGATTGCACCTATGCCGATTTCCGGCATGCCGACCTTGAGGGCGCAGATCTGCGCGACGCCGAGTTGTTTCGCGCCGTCTTCCACCGCGCGCAGCTGAAGGACGCGCAAGCCACCGACCGGAGCCGCGCGCTCGGCACCGACCCTGAGCTGGCGCGCGCCGAACAGTGGGCTGCCGCCTGAAGCGCCGAGCGACGAACGCCATTCACCCATGAGGCCACCCATGACCGCCATCGCTACCGAACGCCGCACCAGGGCTCCACACAAGCCCGGCAAGCCGAGCAAGCAACCCGACGCGCCCGCTGCCGAGCAAGCCGGCTGGCATCGTGCCGTCGTGCTTGCCGTGCCCGGCGCAGGACAACTTCGCCTGCGTATCGATGGCGAAGGCGCGCACGAGGTCGGCGCGCGCCAGGCTTTCAGTTGCGTGGTGGCGGTGCAGGTCGGCGACGTCGTCGCGGCCTTCCTCGACGACCAGCGCCAGTGCTGGGTGATGGCGGTGCTGGAGCGCAGCGGCGCGCAGGACGTGGTGCTGCAAAGCCAGGGCAAGCTCGAACTGAGCGCGCCCACCATCAGCGCCAACGCACGGGAAGTGCTGCACATGGCCGCGCCGCAGGTGCGCCTGAGTTGCGAGCAAGCCGACGCAGTGGGCGAGCGTCTGAACCTGGTGGGCGGCACGGTCAAGGCAATTGGGGCCGCGCTGTCGACGCTGTTCGACCGCGTGCACCACCACAGCAAGCAATACATGCGCAGCACCGACGGCCTGGACCGCACCCAGGCCGGGCACATGGAGCTGCAGGCGCGCCAGCTGTTGCAGATCCACGGCGAGCACACGCTCGTCGAGGGCGAGCAGCTGGTCAAGGCGCGGGGCGCGCAGATCCACTTCGGGTAGGAGTCCGACATGTTCGCCAACTGCCAGATGATGGGCACCGACATGGGCTTTCCCGACGTGTGCCTCACGCCCACGCCCGCGGGGCCGGTGCCCATTCCGTACCCCAACATTGCCATGGGGCCGATGGCCATTCCGAACTGCCCGACGATTCTTTTCATGTGCATGCCCGCGCACAACCTGGGAACCACCATTCCCATGACCAACGGCGACAACTCGGGCGTGAACATGGGGGTGGCCTCGGGCACGGTCATGGGGCCGTCGCGGCACGTGACCGGCGCGTTCACCGTGCTGCTCAACGGCATGCCGGCCACGCGCATGACCAGCGTGTCGCTGCAAAACAGCACCAACTGCCCCGGAGTGCGGCTGGTGCCGAGCCAGGCGCTGGTGCTTCTGCTGGCGCCCTAGGCGCACGGCCCGCCGGAAGAACGGCGGCGAGGTTCGGGAGGGGGAACGTAAAAAGGGATGGAAGCATGGCCGATCACACGTTCAGCATCCAGGGCGACTCGCCCATCGTCGACAAGCTCATGTTCTGGCGCATCATGGGCCATGAGGTGCTGGCGCGCCCGTCGGCCTATGAACTCACCGTGCTGACCGACAACGAAAGCATCGAGCCCGCGGACGTGCTGGGCCGCGCTTTCGATGTGGCAATCGAGTTCGAAGATGCCGACGGCGGCACGCACAAGCGGCATTGCCAGGGGCATGCCGTGCGCTTCACGCGCGCCGGGCGCAGCGGGCGCTTCATCGAATACCGCATCAGCCTGCGCTCGTGGTTCTGGCTGCTGAGCAAGCGGGTCAATGCGCGCATCCTGCAGAACAAGCCGGTGCTGGATGTGATCGACGCCGTGCTGGACGACAGCCCGGTCGGGAGCCTGAAGAAGATCAAGTCGGCCGGCGTGCTCGGCCCCCATGCGCCCCATGGCTACTGCGTGCAATACCGCGAGAGCGACTACCAGTTCCTGTCGCGCCTGCTGGAAGAAGAGGGCATCTATTACTGGTTCGACGCGCACGACGCCCCCGGCACGCTGCACCTGTCGGACACCAGCACGCTGGCCCACGAGAAGCTTCCCGCCGCCGACACGCTGCACCACGTGGAGCGCGACGCATCGGAAGCGCGTGCCAACGAGATCACGCGCTGGATCAGCTCGCGGCAGTTCGAATCGGGCAAGTTCGCATCGCGCGACCGGGACTTCAAGGTCATCAGCAAGCAGCTGTTTGCGGACAAGGGCGACCCCGACACGCACGAGCTGTCGGACCTGGAGGTGTTCGAGTTTCCGGGTGGCTATGCCTCGGGCGACGACACCGACAACCTGGCGCAATTGCGGCTGGACGAACTCATCGGCCGTCGGCAGCGCCACTGGGCTCTGACCGGCTGGCCAGACGTGACTGCCGGGCGCAGCTTTGCGTTCAAGGGAGACCCTGAGGGCAAGCACGACGGCGACTACCTGATTGCGGCCTGCACCTTCGTTGCCAGCCACCCGGGCTACGAAGGCGCCGATGTTGCCGAGAACCCGCGCCCCATAGACGCCGTGCTGCACGACGCGCTGGCCGACGACCCCGTCAACACCGGGCTGCGCGAACTGGTGGGCGACCTGATTGCTGAGACGCCGGCACTGCGCGGCGGCCAGCGCGCGAGCAGCAGCTTTTTGCTGACGGTGGTTCCGCTGAACACCCCGTGGCGGCCGCCGCGCCTCACACCGCGCGTCACCATGCCCGGGCCCCAGAGCGCCATTGTCACGGGCCGCAGCGGCGAGCAGATATGGACCGAGGAGCACGGCCGCGTGAAGGTGCAGTTCCACTGGGATCGCTATGGCAAGAACGACGAGAACAGCTCATGCTGGGTGCGCGTGTCGCATCCCTGGGCTGGCAAGGGCTGGGGCGCGGTCAGCATTCCGCGCATCGGGCAGGAAGTGGTGGTCGACTTTCTGGACGGCGACCCCGACCAGCCCATCATCGTCGGGCGCTTCTACAACGGCGAATCGATGGCGCCCTTCGGCCTTCCGGCCGGCGCCGTGGTGAGCGGCATCAAGTCGAACACGCACAAGGGCAAGGGCTACAACGAGCTGTCGATGGACGACACCGCGGGCAAGGAGAAGGTGACCATCCACGGCCAGTACGACATGAACACCACGGTGGAGCACGACCAGACCACCACCGTGCACAACAACCGCACCGACGCGGTGGATGTCGACGACTCGGAAACCGTGGGCAGCAACCAGACCCAGAGCATCGGGGCCAACCAGACGATTTCAGTCGGCGCGAACCGCGAAGAGTCGGTGGGTGGCACCGAAACCATCACCATCGGCGGCCACCGGACCGAAACCGTGAACGGCGGCGAGACCGTGACCATCAACGGCGGGCGCAGCCATACCGTGAACGGCGTGCAGACCACCACCATTTCGGTGGCCGAGATGCATACGGTAGGGGCGGGGCGCATGCACAGCGTGGGCGCGGGCGAGGCCATCAACGTGGGTGGTGTGCAGGCCGTGACAGTGGGCGGAGCGCAGATCGTGAGCGTGGGCGGCCTGCAAAAGGTGAGCGTGGGTGCGCTGCAGTCCATCACCGTGGGTGGGCCGCACAAGCTCTCGGCCGCGGTGATCTCCGAGACATCGAAGGGGCCGATCAAGATCAAGGCCGGCGCCATCTGCATGGTCGAGGCGCCCACCATCATGCTCAAGGCGGGCGGCAGCAAGATCGTCATGAACGCCAGCGGCATCACCATCAAGGGCGCCAAGATCACCATCAAGGCCGACGGCACAGCATCGTTCAAGGCCGGGGGCTCGATCAAGATCAAGGGTTCCAACCTGGGGGAGGACTGAGCCGTGGAAGACCACACCGATCTCCAGAGCGCGCGCAGCCTGCTGCACAGCGTGGCCGCCTGGTCGAAGCTGTCGGGCCAGGGCGTGGCGGTGGCCGCCTTTGCCGGCTTCGATGCCGAGGGGCGCTTTCTTGTCACGCTGGGCGAGGGCATGGCGCCGGTGCAGGCGCTCTCGACTGTCGGCCTTGCGCTCGGCGATGCCGGCGCGGCCGTCGTCGTCGCCTTCGAGAAGGGCGAGGTGCGGCACCCGGTCATCGTCGGGCGCGTGCAGCCGCTGCACACCGAAGTACCACCGGCGGCCGATGCTGCGTGCGTGGACGCCAGCGTCGACGGCGAGCGCGTGGTGCTGCAGGCGCGCGAGCGCATCGAGCTGCGCTGCGGCGACGCCAGCATCGTGCTCACGCGCGCGGGCAAGGTGCTGATCAACGGCAACTACGTGCTCTCGCGCTCCCGCGGCGCCAACCGCGTGAAGGGTGCCTACGTGGGCATCAACTGAAAAGGCATGCGCCATGTGGCAGCTGGACAACCGTACGCCCTACGCCGCCGAACGCACTTGGGTGCGCGACCGCGACGGCGCGGAGATCTGGCTCGTGGCGGTGAAGTGCAGCTTCGACATTTCGCCGGACGGCGAGACCAGCGTCTCGCCCGAGCAGCCGCCCGTTGCGCAGGCGCCGGTCTTCATCGACGAGGCCGCGCCCCAGCCGAGCCTGCTCTATGAGATGGACCTGGTGCGCACCAAGCTGACGACCGACGTGGTGCTGATCGGTCACGCGCATGCGCCAGGCGGCGTGCCCGTGACGCAGCTCGACGTGGGCCTGCGCGTCGGCCCCGTCGCCAAGCGCCTGCGCGTGACCGGCGACCGCGTGTGGCTCGGCGGTGCGCCGTCGGAGCCCGAGCCTTTCACCGCCATGCCGTTGGTGTGGGAGAGGGCGTATGGCGGCATCGACCCGTCGACGCGCGATGCGCCATTGCCGCAGTTCGATGTGCGCAACCCCGTGGGCACGGGCTTTGTGACGGAGGCTGCGCATGCGGAAGGCGTACGGCTGCCGAACATCGAGTATGCGGACCAGTGCGTGCGGACGTGGAGTGACAGGCCTGAGCCCGCGGGTTTCGGGCCGCTGTGCAACCACTGGCAGCCGCGCGCGGGGTTTGCGGGGACGTATGACGAAGCGTGGCAGCGCGACCGGTTGCCATTGTTGCCGGCGGACTTTGATGACCGACACTACCAGTGCGCGCCTGGGGATCAGCAGGCGCCGCATTTCTTGCGCGGGAGTGAGCCGGTGGTGCTGATCAACCTGTGGCCGCGCGGCGAGGTGCTGCGCTTCGAATTGCCACGGACGGTGCTGGCTCTTGAAAGCTCTTTTGCCGACGGCAGCCGGAGACCACATGAGCGGCCTAAGTTGCACACCGTGATCGTCGAGCCGGGTCAGTCCAGGATTTCAATGGTGTGGCACAGCCCACTGCCGTGCCATTCCCTGGTCAACAAGCTTCAGAAAACGCGCATTGTGGAAAAGAGGCTGGTGCGGCTCGGCGCCGGTGCGCAGCAAGAGGTGCGACAGAATGCACGCGATTCGATGATCTTGCCGGCGCAGGCTGGAGCGGAGCCCGGGTCATGAGCCGCGGCCAACCGCCGCTGTATCTTTGTGCCTTCGGCGCGAGCACGCCGATCGGGCGGGACATGTGGGCGAGCGCCGCCGCAGCGCGCGCTGGTGTTTGCGGTTTCCGCGAACATCCGTTCATGGTAGATACGGCAGGCGAGCCGATGCGCATTGCGCCCGCGCCCTGGATCGACTTCGAGGTGGAAGGGGTGGAGCGCTACGCCGAGCTTTTGCTCCCCGCAGTGGACCAGGCGGTGGCTGCGTGGCACGGCGTCCCTGCGCGCATCGGCCTCGCGCTGGCGTTGCCGCCGCCGCGCCCGGGCCGGACGGCTTCGCTCGCGGGCGACCTGTTGGCCCGGATCGCGAACCGCTATCCGGGCCGCTTCGGCGCCGCGCGGACGGTTGAAGCGGGCCATGCGGGCGGGTACGTCGCGCTGGGCACCGCTGTCGCCGATTGCGCCGCCGGGGAGATTGATGCATGCATGGTTTGCGCCGTCGATTCCTATCTGCAGCCAGAAACGCTGGACTGGATCGAGGGGTGCGACCTGCTGCATGGCGGCGGGCCGGAGAACAACGCATGGGGTTTTGTTCCGGGCGAGGCGGCAGGCGTGATGCTGGTGGGCGGCGCCGAGTTTCTGCAGCGGCACCGCATCGAACCCATGGCTGCCATCGAGGCCGTCGGCATCGGCTACGAAGACAAGGTGCTCGGCACCGACGACCCGATCACGGGCAAAGGGCTTTCGCAGGCGCTCAGGGGGGCCCTTGGCCAGCTTGGGAGCGAAGCCTTCATCGACAACGTGGTGTGCGACATGAACGGCGAAGCCTGGCGCGCGGATGAATACGGTTTTGCTGCACTGCGAACGGGTGATCGTCTTCGCGCAGCGGGCGATTTTTCCGCGCCCGCCGACTGTTGGGGCGACGTCGGTGCGGCAGGCTTGCCGTTGCACATGGCCTTGGCGGCCATCGGCCATCTCAAGCACTACGACAAAGGGCCGCTGTCGATGGTGTGGGGCAGCTCCGCGGGAGGAGAGCGCGGTGCTGTAGTGTTGCGCGCGTTGCCTTGGCGCACGCAGCCGGATGAAGGGTGAGCCATGCCGGTCAGCATCCAGGTCAATGGAACGACGCTGTCGTTGGTGCACAAGTTCAGCACCGGCCTCACCACCGCCACCATTCCCGACGTGTGCAAGACGCCGAGCCCGGGTGGACCCGTGCCTGTGCCATACCCCAATATCGCGAACTCGATCACCCTCTCCAACGGCACAAGCACCGTCAAGGGGGACAAAGCCATGGCCGCAAACAAAGGGTCGAAGTTCGCGCTATCCAACGGGGATAACGCCGGCGTGGCGGGCGGGGTGAAGTCGAGCACCTTCATGAAGGAGGCGACATGGATCCTCTACTCCTTCGACGTCAAGATGGACGGAAAGAACGCCAGCCGCCTGGGCGACAAGATGTTCCACAACTCGGAAAATGCAGCCAACCTCTCGGGCTGCATCAATCCGCCGATCGCCGTGCCGGACTTCGAGAAGATACTCAAGGACTGCATGGACAAGGCCTCCGACGATTGGGAGAGTGCCAACGGGCCGACGGACTACAAGAAGTTCTGCGCATCTTCGAGCCGGCGGCAGGCGCGCGGCGAAAAGATCGGCCAGGACGCCTCCGATTGCGTGGCCGCCGCAATGGCGGCGCAAGGCCGATCGAATGAAGTGGCCCTCGACCAATCGTTCCGCAACGTGCGCGGGGGCGGGCCGGGCGCGATACAGGCAGTCGGTTCACCGGGTCAGGTGGTGGCCAATACGGTGCGGCCCGACGTCGTATTGCATGCGCCCGGGCCCTTGTCGGCTGTTTCGGCGGCCCGCGCCGTTTACGACTTCAAGGCACCTTGTCCCCCGGGTTCCAACAGCCCGAGTTGGTCGGGCAACCAGGGCGCCGACTACCTGGCGACCTTCCGAGTGGTGGCAAAACTGGTGTCGCCGCACAACGCGCTGATCGCAGGCAGCGCAAGCACTGCCTTGCGCGTCGCGGCGCGATTGCTCAGTATCCGGTTGCCCTTCCGATGAGGCATGAAGCCATGACAGCCTACGACTACATCGCGATCGATCTTGCCGACGGGAATGCCAACGTGCTGTTGCGCGATGGCATCGTGGCAACCTTTTTTCTGAGCGACGCGCACGCGGCGCACGCCGCTCTCGTCAAGTACGCCATGCAGACCTTTGCTGCGCGCTTCATGTCGGGAGGAGCGGTCTACTATCCGGATGACGATGTCTTCGGCGAAGCGAAGCCCGAAGAGCTCGGCGCGCTGCTCGAGGCGCGCGTTGTGCTCCCTGCGCAAGCTCCCAGGTTCGCGCTTCTCGACAGTGCGCTAGACGCGCCACGCTTCTCAGCCGCCTATTGCGGCATGGACCGCGAGCACCTTGCGCAGTTCGGCTGGCCGCATGCAGCGTGCGGGCTGCGTTTCACCTTCTCGCTGGAAGCCATGGACGAGAACGGCCTCTTCGACCTTTGCGAATTCGCCGTCCGGTGTGCGCGTGCCTTGCCGATCGCCAGCGGGTATGTGGCGCCCGCCTTCATCTGGCGGGAAGGCATCGACGAGAACGTTGCAATGAATGCCGTGGCGCGCTTGTGCAGGCGCTATCGCTGCCTGGATATTCCGGCGCTGATGGTGGACTGTTTCGAGAACGGTATGGGTGTTAAAGGGGCCTATTGGTGCAATTTTTTTGGGCCGTCGGCCATCGCACTTGCCGGCGGCGAGGCACGGCTGCTCGCGGCCCTGGCCGGCACCGATGCACAGGTAGAGCGACTGGCCGAGGAACGGCTGCAAGTGACCCTTGGCTCGTTGCCGATCGCCGGGGACGTGAACCGCCGTGAGGACCTCAGCTTGTACCGGTGGGTCTTCAGTCTTCTTGAAGCCGCGGTCTATCCGCGCACCGTGCCATACATGGGGTTCGACGAAGAGTCGATGCAGGCCTGGATAGGCCGTTTTTCCGGGGCTGCACCGTGAATGGGGCGACTCCGGGGCCGACGCTGGCGCATGTGCTCGCCGAGCACGCCGACGAAGCCTCCTTCCTCTGGCTCCAGCGCGCGAGCGCGGTCCACGCGCCCAACTATTCGCCCCAGCAATTCGCCGACCTTGACGAACGCCTCGCCGCCCACGTCGATGGCCTGCGCGTTGCCGGCGAGGATGGCTGGCAGCATGCGCTCGCATTGACGGATAACGAAGGCCCGGAAGATTTCTTCGTCGCCGCAGTGCTCGCCATCGAAGCAGTCGATGGTCGCTTTGACGATCTGGTCGAGCGCGCCAAGGACTTGCCCGAGGTCGTGCCTGGCTTGATCTCCGCCATCGGCTGGACGGAGCCGGATCGTCTCGGCGGGCGCGTGAAGACTTTGCTCGAAGACGCTTCGCCGCTGCGGCAAAAGCTCGGCGTTGCGGCTTGTGCGCTGCATCGGCGCGATCCGGGGGCGTTGCTCGGGCAACTGCTCGTGGATGCGCCCGACAGCGTGCGCATCCGCGCGCTGCGGGCGGCCGGCGAGCTGGGCCGAGCCGACCTGTTGCCGCAGGCGCAGGCGCTGCTCGGCGAGGTCAAGCCAGAGCTGCGCTTCTGGGCCGCATGGGCGGCAGTGCTGCTGGGCGACCGGGCGCAGGCGCTCGATGCGCTCGCGGCTTTTGCGCTGAAGAGCGGGCCGCGCCAGCCGCGCGCCTTCCAGCTGGCGCTGCAGGCCGTGGATGTGGTGCCGGGCCACGCGCTGCTGCTCGACAGCGGCGCGTTGCCCGAAGTGCAGCGCTTGCGCATCCTCGGTTCAGGCTTCATCGGCGACGCGCGCTACGTGCCCTGGCTGATCGAGCAGATGGCGCAGCCGGCCACGGCGCGCATTGCGGCCGAAGCGTTCGTCACCATCACCGGCGTGGATTTCAACCTGGAGCAAATGGAAACCATGCCGCCCGATGGCTTCGAAGACGGGCCGACCGACGACCCCGACGAGGAGAACGTCGAGCTCCCCGAAGACATTGCCTTGCCCTGGCCGGACGTCGACAAGGTTCGCGCATGGTGGGGGAAGAACGGCGCGCGCTTTGCACCCGGGGTGCGGCTCTTCATGGGGCAGCCGGTTTCCGTTGAAGGTTGCACGAACGTGCTGCGCGAGGGTTTCCAGCGGCAGCGCGTGGCGGCCGCGCTGCACCTGTGCCTGCAGGAGCCGCGCGCGCCGCTGTTCGCCACCAGCGCGCCCGCCTGGCGGCAGCGGCGCTGGCTCGAAAGCATGGCGTGAAACGCCACTGCAATAAAGGCATACCTCTTAAGGCGAGATTGCCAAGCGGCCCCCCGGAATGAATACTCCTTCTGAGTTTTTGGGCTCGTGCATGCGCGAGCCGTGTTCGGGCGCAGCCCCGGGGGCCGATTCATGATTCATATCGCTGTCATCACCCGGCAAGGCGCCCCGGCGGGGCAGGCCATTGCCGCCGATTTCGGCCCCAACGGGGGCACCATCGGACGTGCGGACACCAACACGCTGGTGCTCGACGATCCGGACCGCACGGTGTCGCGCGTGCATGCGCAGGTGCTGTGCCGCGACGGCCAGTATTTCGTGATCGACCGGGGCAGCAATCCGATGCAGTGCAACGGCGTGCCGCTCGGGTCGGGCAAGGAGGCGCCGCTGACCGACGGCACGCAGCTCGTGGTGGGCAGCTTCGAGTTGCGTGTGCGTGCAATGGCCGGCGCGGCTGCTCCTTCGCTGGCCGTGCCCAACACGGTGATGAAAGCGCCCGTGCCCGCGTCGGCGGCAGCGGCATCGAGCGACGATCCTTTTGCCGACCTGCTGGCGGGCCTTGCACCGCCGGCGGCACCGGCCGCTGCGGCCAGGGCATCGCCGCCCGCGGCTGCGGAGTCCGCGGATTCGTTGTTGTTTGCCGACCCGATGCAGAACGGATCGCGCAATGCCCAAGCCGCGCAGATCGACCCGTTCGCCAATCTGCTGGGACCTGAGGCTTCTTCGGCGCCCGCAGCCGGACTTGGCGCGCTCGACGACTTTTCCGACCTGGGCGCCCCGCCCGCGAGCGGCAAGGCCGCAGGCATCGACGAGCTGTTCGGCGGCATGGGCGGTGGAGGTGGCATCGGCGGCGATCCGCTCTCGCTGTCGCCGTTGGCGGACCCGCTGCTGCAGCCCAACACGGCGTCCGATGCCGATCCGCTGGCGGCGCTGCAGCGTGCCGCGCCGGCCACGCCGGTGCCGCGCGCCGACCATTTGCCCATCGATCAGTTCGGCTTCACCCCGCCGAAGGCGATCGATGCGCCGCGGCCGCAGCTGCCGCAGTTCGACGACATCACGGGCCAGCCGATCCGCATCAGCGGGCCCGAGGTTTCTGCGGGCGGACCGGCCGAACCGCCCGGGATGCCGGCGCCGCCGCCGCCACCTCCGGCGCCTCGGCCGCAATCGGTGCAACCACAGCAGCAGCCCATGCCGGCACCGGTCGCCAAGGCGTCACCCGCATTGCAGCGCACCGCTTCCGACGACGAGCTGCTCGCCGCCTTCCTGCGGGGCCTCGGCAGCACGCACCAGGCGCCCGAGATGCTCACGCCGGGCCTGATGGAGCGCATCGGCACCATTCTTCGCAGCGCCACCGAGGGCACGCTGCAACTGCTGCTCACGCGCCAGGAGTTCAAGCGCGAGGTGCGCGCCGAGGTCACGATGATCGCGTCGCAGGCCAACAACCCGCTCAAGTTTTCGCCCACCGCCGACGTTGCACTGGCTCACCTGCTGGGCCCGGGTGTGCGCGGCTTCATGCCGCCGGAGGCGGCCATGCGCGATGCCTTCAACGACCTGCGTGCGCACCAGTTCGGCGTGATGGTGGGCATGCGCGCGGCGCTGGCGCATGTCATTGCGCGCTTCGAACCCGACGAGCTCGAGAAGAAGATCAGCGCAAAGTCGGCGCTCGACGCGCTGTTCAGCGCCAACCGCAAGGCCAAGCTCTGGGACCAGTTCGTGGCGCTGTATGGCGGCATCGCGAGCGAGGCCGAGGACGATTTCCACAACCTCTTCGGCAAGGCCTTTCTCGAGGCCTACGAAGAACAGATGGCGCGCCTGAAGTCCGACGCCTGAACGTCGCCCTCAAGCACAACTGCAACAGCACCAGCAAACGCGAGGCATCCGCTTGGAAATCGAAATCGTCACGCTGTCCAGACAGGGCGGCCGCAGCTACAACGAGGACGTGCACGGCCACTGGCATGACGAGCGCTATGTCGCCTGCCTGGTGGCCGATGGCGCCGGCGGGCACGGCGGCGGCGACGTGGCGGCGGCCACGGTGCGCAGCAGCGCGCTGGGCGGCTTCTCGGCCGCGCCGAGCCTGGACCAGGCGAGCCTGCGCGCGCTGGTCGAACAGGCCAACCGCGACGTGGTGGCGCGCCAGGCGGAAGGCGGCAAGCTCGCGGGCATGCGCTCGACCATCGTATTTGCGGCCATCGACCTGGAGAGCGAGGCGCTCGCCTGGGTGCACAGCGGCGACAGCCGGGCCTACCTGTTTCGCGGCGGTGCCATCGTGGCGCGAACCACCGACCACAGCCTGGTGCAGCAGATGGTGGCCGGCGGCATGCTCGACGAAGAAGGCGCGCGCCTGCATCCGCAGCGCAACATGCTGCTGTCCGCGCTGGGGTCGATCGAAGAGGCGCCGGACATCGCGGTGTCCGACCGCATGCGGCTGCTGCCCGGCGACGTGCTGCTGCTGTGCAGCGACGGCGTGTGGGAGCCGCTGGGCGACGAGTGCCTGATCGACACGCTGCATGCCTCGCGCACACCCAGCCAGTGGACCGAGCTGATCGACGCGAAGGTGAGGGCCAATGCCAAGCAGGGCCACGACAACTACACGGCGCTCACGCTGTGGGTGATCGGGGACGAGGGCGACGATGTGACGCGGCTGCTGCCGGAGAACGTCGCGCAGGCCGATTCCTGATCCTTTCCTTCTGTAGCGGAAAAGGAAAAAAAGGCCCGAAGCTTTCGTCCATCCGGACGATCGCTTCGGGCCTTTGTCGATTTTTTGGAGTGCGACCTAGGAGTAGGCGTACTTGCTCGCCGTCTTCTTCACCCGCTTCAGGGCGTTGCGCAGCAGCGCCGGCATGTCCTCGCGGTTGGGCAGGTTGGTGTAGTTGTCGATCCCCTGTTCCTTGCAGCAGTTGGCGCAGCCGTTGTTGAGCAGGTCGAGCGCGTAGCGGGTCTTGCTGATCGTGCTGGACGAGCCGGGCTCCCGAAACGGATCGAAGATGCCGTCCGGCAGTACTTTTTGTCCGCGCGCGATCACCTGCGTCTGGAAGTGCGTGATGTGCTTCTGCGTGACCGGCCCATAGTAGCCGTCCACCGCAATCACCTCGGTCTGGCCCGGAGGCGGGTCCATGTCGTGGTTGAAGCCGAGCAGCTCGTAGTAGAAGATCTTGAACAGCGCCTGCACCAGCATCACGTCTTCACGTGTGTTGGAACCGATCCGGCCGGCCGACCAGTCGATGTTGTAGGTGGTGAGCAGCGCGCCGCTGCGGCCGATGAGTGGGGTGCTGAATGCCATTGCATTGCTCCGGTGAGGACGCGTGGAAACCGCATCGGGCACTGGCGCGCCCGATGCCGTGCCCTGCGGGTCCGTCGTCCGTCAGCGAGTCTCGGTGGTTGCGACGTTCCAGCCGAACTTGACTTCGCCGCCGCCCGCGCCCTTGTCGTCCTGGGCCTTGTAGGCGAACTCGATGTCCTTGAACGAGCACGACACCTGTTCCTGCACGTCGCCGCCCTGCGCGCCGCCGGGGCCCACCATGGCGATGAAGACTTCCTTGAGCGTGACCTTCAGGTACTCCTGCTGGCCTTCGCCCGCCTTGCGGCAGGTCAGGATCATGTCCTTGAAATGCTTGCCGCTCACGCAGTTCTTGGCCAGCACCGGGGAAGCCTTGTCGTAGGTGTGCGTGAAGTGGAACTCGCCCGGCGTGGCCTTGCCCTTGCCCGAGCCGCCGCCGGAGCCTGCGCCCGACGCGTTGCTCACGTTCCAGGTCCACGACGAGATCTCGATCTCGTCCTTGTGGTCCTTGTGGGACGACTCGCCCTTGACGCCGTCGAGCTTGATGTGAAAGTCAGAAGACATGTTCCTACTCCTTGGGGCCCGGTTTGCATTCGGGCGGTTGATGATCGAGATGAAGACAAGGGCTGCCGGCAGGTTGCCTTTGGGAGCGATGCGCGGCAGCTACTGAGAGAACGAAAACGGAATCGGGAATTTCAAGAGTTTCGAAAGACTTTTCAGCCGGCTCCCTTGGCCGTGGGCAGCTTGGAAACCAGCCGCAGCGAGACCGTGAGGCCTTCGAGCTGGTAGTGCGGGCGCAGGAAGAACTTGGAGGTGTAGTAGCCCGGGTTGCCCTCGACCTCTTCCACCACCACTTCGGCGGCCGCCAGAGGCTTTTGCGACTTCGTGATCTCCGACGAATTGGCCGGATCGCCGTCGACGTAGTTCATGATCCATTTGTTGAGCCAGCGCTGCATGTCCTCGCGCTCCTTGAAGCTGCCGACCTTGTCGCGCACGATGCACTTGAGGTAATGCGCAAAGCGGTTGCAAGCAAAGAGATAGGGCAGGCGGGCCGCCAGGTTGGCATTGGCGGTGGCGTCCGGGTCGTCGTACTCGGCGGGCTTGTTCAGCGACTGCGCGCCGATGAAGGCCGCAAAGTCGGAATTCTTGCGGTGGATCATCGACAGCAGCCCGGCCTTGGAGAGCTCGGCCTCGCGCCGGTCGCTGATCGCGATCTCGGTGGGGCACTTCTGGTCCACGCCGCCGTCGTCGCTCGGGAAGGTGTGCAGCGGCAGGTTTTCCACCGCGCCGCCGGACTCGATGCCGCGGATGCGCGAACCCCAGCCGTAGAGCTTGTACGAGCGGTTGATGTTGGTCGCCATGGCATAGGCCGCATTGGCCCAGGCGTACTTGCTGTGGTCGGCGCCGGCGGTGTCTTCCTCGAAGTCGAACTCCTCCACCGGATTGGTGTTGGCGCCATAGGGCGTGCGCGCCAGGAAGCGCGGCATGCACAGCCCCAGGTACTTGGAGTCGTCCGACTCGCGCAGGCTGCGCCAGCCGGCGTATTCGGGCGTGAGAAAGATCTTGGTCAGGTCGCGCGGATTGGCGAGCTCCTGCCACGATTCCATCTGCATCAGGTTGGGGCTCGCGCCGGTGATGAAGGGCGCATGCGCGGAGGCGGCGATCTTGGCCATCTCGCCGAGCAGTTCCACATCCGGCGGGCTCTGGTCGAAGTGGTAGTCGCCGACGATGGCACCGAAGGGCTCGCCGCCGAACTGGCCGTACTCCTGTTCGTAGATCTTCTTGAACATCGGGCTCTGGTCCCACGCCGCGCCCTTGAACTTCTTCAGGTTCTTGGCCAGATCCTGCTTGGAGATGTCCATCACGCGGATCTTGAGGTTCTCGTCGGTCTCGGTGTTGTTCACCATGTAGTGCAGGCCGCGCCAAGCACTCTCGAGCTTCTGGTAGTCGGGGTGGTGAATGATCTTGTTGACTTGGTCCGTGAGCTTGGCGTCGATCGCGGCGATCATGGCCTGGATCGACTTGGTCACGTCCTTGCCGATCACGGTGCTGTTGGAGAGCGCCTGCTGCGCGAGCGTGAGCACCGCGGCTTCGACGGCGCTCTTGGCTTCGTCGCTGCGCGGCTTGAATTCCTTCTGCAGCAGCGACGAGAAGTCGCTCCCCGCATAGGCAACGTCTTTCAGTGCGCTCTGTTGTTCGAGTGCGTCGGCCATGGTGTTTCTCCTCGGAATCCGGTGTGTCTGTCGAAAGGGGTCAGGCGGCGGGCGCGCTGTCTTCGGGCTTCTTGCTGGCGGCCAGCGTCTGCAGCAGCGCAGGATCCTCGAGCACCTTGGCGAGCAGTTCTTCCGCGCCGCCCTTGCCGTCCATGTACGTCACAAGGTTCGACAGCTGCGTGCGTGCCTCGAGCAGCTTGTTGAGCGCGCCGACCTTGCGGGCGACGGCGGCGGGGGAGAAGTCCTCCATGTTCTCGAAGGTGAGCTCGACCTTCAGGTCGCCTTCGCCGGTCAGCGAGTTCTCCACGGCAAAGGCGGCGCGCGGCTTCATGGCCTTCATGCGCGAGTCGAAGTTGTCGACGTCGAACTCCAGGAACTTGCGATCGGCCACCGGGGCGAGCGGATCGGCCGGCTTGCCGGACAGATCCGCCAGCACGCCCATGACGAATGGCAGCTGGATCTTCTTCTCGGCGCCGTAGAGTTCCACGTCGTATTCGATCTGCACGCGTGGCGCCCGGTTGCGGGCGATGAATTTCTGACTGCTCTTGGCCATGGCGATGCTCCTTGCGGGAATGAATGGGATGGGTCGGTGAGTTGATAGGGAGGCGGCTGGCCTATTCGGACGGGCGCTTGCCCGTCACGTTTTCGATGGTGTCCATCGCGTTGGGCGCGAGGTTGGCCATGATCTCGAGGAAGCTCACGCCGATGAGCTTCTTGGCGCGATCGATCAGGAGCGGCGCGGGATTGCCGGGCTCCGCTTGCTCCAGGTAGCGGATCACGCGGTCGAGCATCTGCAGCGCGTCCTGGCGGCTCTGGATCTCGCCGCGCATGGCTGCGGGGCGAGCGGCACCGGCGCCCGCATCCTGTTGCGCGGAGCCTTCGTCCGCTGCAGACGCGCCGCCCGCGTCTGCAGCGCCGGAGGCGGCCCCGCAGGCCTTGGCCAGCACGCGGCCGATGGTGCGCAATGCGCCGAGGTTGATGGCGTCGGAGCGGCCGGTGCGATCGAGCAGCAGCGCTTGCAGCTTTTCGACCAGCGCAGGCACTTCCATCGCGGCCTGCAGCCGCTCGGGCTGGTGCGCCTGGAGCGCCTCGAGGCCGCCCTGGATCTGCGACATCGAATAGGTGGCCTCGCCGCCCACGGCGTTCAGCGCGCCATGCGCAATGGCGATGTCGCGCACGCGGATCTGCCCCACGCCAGGCGCCATGCCCACCTGCGCGTCGTACAGATCGCGCAGCACCATGTTCTCGTCCCACAGCGGTGCCAGCGCATTGAGCCGCATGGTGGGGTCGTTGTCGTCGTCGGCATCGAGCGTTGGATGTATGCCGTCCCAGAAACGGTCGAACAGGCCTGTCAGCAATTGAAGGCCCGCATTGAAGCCGGGCACGCCTTGCAGCCGCGTGGCCGCGCGCAAGAGCAGCACCGCGGCACGCACATCCTTGCTGCGGCGCAAGATGGCGTCGGCCTGCTCGGCCACATCGCGCCACTCCGGCTCCACGGCTGGGATGACGGTGTCGCCGAACTGCTGCTCTGGTTTGCGCTCTGAAGCCGCGGCCAGCGCGGTAAAGGCCGCGTCGTACTCCAGATCGTCGCCGCATGGCGATGCCTCGCCGATGGGCGTGAGCAGGGCTTCGACAAGTTCGTTGGTCAGCATGTTGCCTGTTCGAGTTGGCTGGTGATAATCAAAGATGCAGCAGAACCGGTCAATGCAACGAAGGGAATAGCATGCGCACGCTGGGTACACGCCATTCGTCCTATGGACGCTCTCTCGCTGCGGTCTCGCGGCGCCTTGCACTGGCCTCCGGGCTGGTGTTGACGGGTGTGCTGCTCGCAGGCTGCGCACCCAAGCCCGTGGTCACGACGGTGTCGATCACGCTGGTTGCGGGTGCCGATGCCAACCCCGATGCGCGCGGCCGCGCTTCGCCGCTCACGGTGCGCGTGTATGCGTTGAAGTCGCCCGGCCCGTTCGAAGGCGCCGACTTCTTCTCGCTGTTCGAGAAAGACCAGGCCACGTTGGGCGCAGAGCTCGTGCAGCGCGAAGAAATGCTGCTGCGTCCCGGCGAGACCCGCAAGCTCGATCTCACCCTCCCGCCCGATGCCAAGGCCATCGGCGTGATGGCGGCGTTCCGTGACCTGGACCGTGCGCGCTGGCGCGAAGTGCGCCCCGTGCAAACCGGCAAGGCCCAGGCCATGACGGTGACCTTCGGCGCGCGCCAGATCCGCGTCGAGAGCAAGTAGCCGTTTCATGGCGGCGTGCTCGCGTTCGACGGGCGGCCAGGCCGCACGAGCGGTTGGTCGGCGGGCAGGAAGCGCCCGAACAGGTCGGCCGTGAATGCGCCGCCGGCCGCGCCCGATGCGGCGGCCGTGAAATAGAGGCCGCGCCACCGCGGCCCGCGCGAACCGCGGCCATGGCTCTCGAACAAGGCATCGGCAACCTGGCGAAGTGCGGGTTGCAGAGCACGCATTGCCTCGATGAACTCATGGATCGCGAGCCGGCCCGATGCACCCGGCTGCTCTCGCAGCAGCGCCATGCGCAGTGCATGCAGTTGCTGCGCCATCGGGTCGAACACGGCATCCAGCCGCGCGGCGGCCGTGTCGTTGGCGGCGAGCGGCTCGGCCAGCCGGTGGCCAACGGCTTGCGCCAGCACCTCGGGCGGCAACGCGCCGCGCAGCGTGGCATAGCCCGTCAACCGTTCGAGCCCGGTCACGACAAGATAGACGGGCAACTGCAGGCGCAGGGTGTCGCCGGCCTCGTCGAGCAAGCGCCGCATCCTGGCTGCAAGCGGCTTCATGCTTGCGGTGTCCGTGCGCAGCAACTCGCTGGCTGCAACGCACACCACCACGCCGTTGAGCGGCAATCGCTCGCGCCGCTCGGCCAGCGCCAGCAGCGCCTGGAGCCAGAGGCCGCGCGTGTGCGGCTCGTTGGCCTTGTCGCTCACAGCGGCCGGGTGTAGTTCGATGGCGGCCATCGAACCCGTCAGCCACCAGCGCCAGTAGGGTTCGCCGAAGGGCTCGCTGTCCGGCGGCGCAAGGCGCTCGGCGCCTGCGGCCGCGAACAGCCCCGGCAGGTCGGCGGCCGCGTCGCCCAGGAAGAGAAACCACGGCACCGGTGCGTCGCGTGGCCGCGGCGGCTGGCGAAGGGCCTGCCGGGCGCGCGACATGGCTTCCCTGATGGCCGGGACGGCGGCTTCGTCGGCCTCGGCGGCCCAGGGGCCGAGCGCGTCGATGCGCCGCTGCAGCGCACGCCGGCGCGCACCGCGGCCCGCATCGCGAACCATCCCGTACAGCAGCGCGAAGCCCACCAGGCAGAGCGCAAGCAGGAGCCAGAAGAGATGCAAGGGCGAAAGAACGGCGGTCATGGCGATGGCGTCGCGGTTCTTCGCTGCGCTTCAGCGCGGGACGGTTTCCAGAAACACGAAGTCGGCCACCAGCCGTACGCTTCCCTTGCCGGCCGCAAGCGCTTCGCGCAGCCGCAGCAGATAGGCCGACGCGAGCTCGAAGGGCGGCCGGTCGGCAATGGCGGCGAGCGGCACGGGCGACGAGACCGCCGTGACCAGCACGCGGCCGAACGGCGGGCCCACGAGCCAGCTCGAGGGAATGTCGCGGCCCAGTTCGAGCCTTTCGCCCGCGCGCAGCCGTGTGGCCGACTGGCCGGCGCTGAGATGCATGACGGAACCGTCGGCGGTGTAGTAGTCGATCCACAGGTAGCTGTCGTGGCCCGGTGCCGACACCTGCACGCGCACGTTGTCGCCTTCGCGCAGCTCGCCGTTGGTGGCGGTGGGAACGTCCATTGCCAGTCCCAGGGCCTTCTCTCGGTTGCGCAGCTGGTAGGGCTTGAGGATTGCGAACACCTCGCAATGCGGCCACGCGCGCAGTTCGATGTCGAAGGTGGGCGACCCTGCGCCGGGTATTGCGGCCACTTCGCGCTCGACCCGGTCCAGGTCCGCGGGCAGCGAGACGAAGCCGCTCACGCGCAGGCTCCCGTCCTTGCGGGCGGTGGCGGCGAGATCGGCGCATGCGTAGCTTTGCAGATGCTGTTCGATTCGCCCGGCCAGGGGCGGCTCGGCGGTGGAGGGGCCGGCGAGCCACTGCCACCACAGAAGGTAGAGCAGGGGCAGCAGCAGCGTGAGCGAAGCCGTGGCGCGCAGTAGCGCTCGGTCGCGGCGTCGCGCGTCGTAGGGTCCCGGCGGATCGGCCACGCGATAGGGCTGGGGCGTGATGTGGTCCTGCACCAGGCTGCCGAGCGCCAGCGGCTGGAGCCGCAATTGCCGGCTGTGCAGCTCCTTCAGCTTGCCGAGCTCGCCCTGGTCGCCATTCTCGAAGTAATACTGGCCCTTGAAGCCGTGCACCAGCGCATGCCAGTAGACCTCGCGCACTTCGTCGTCCTGCGCGGTCAGCGCCGAGAGGTGGTGGAAGAACTCGCTGGCGGCGTTGTTCGAATTGAAGAGCTGCATCTGCAGCGGCGCGGCATCGCCTCCGGTACCGGGATGGCGCGCGAGGAGCTCGTCGATCCAGGCCACCATGGCAAACGCGGCGGATTCGACCTGCCCAGCAGGCGTGCCCGATGCACCGGCGGCGGCACGCGCCTCGTCGAGAAGGCGGCGGGCTTGTTGCTGTGCAGCATCATGGGAAAGCGTGGCGCGGCCGCCGGCAACCGATGCCGCAATGGATGCATCAAGGGCGAGGCCGAACGAGACGAAGGCCGAAAAACTGTCGAGCAGGCGGGCCATGAACCGTGCCCCGCTCACTGCGCTTGCGTGGTGAAGGATGCCTTGCACCGGCGTCTGCAGCAATGGCGCATGCCTATGTCCCCGGTTCCTTCGAATGGGCGTTCATTCTTCCAAACGAGGCGCGGCGGGCGCCATATCGCTTGGGGTCTATGCCGTTCGTGGGTCGATGCGGTATTGCTGTGCGGGGCAATCGCCGGTATCTTCGGCTTCCGCTGAATTCAACGCACGCTGGGACACTGGGACACGCCATGAAAATTCTGATCGCCGACGACCACCGGCTCGTCATCGAGGCGGTCAAGGCCAAGCTGTCGGAGCTCGAACCCGGCATTGAATTCGTCCTGGCCATGAGCGTCGACGAATTGCTTGCCGGCGCGAACGACGAGCTCGATCTGGCCCTGATCGACCTCAACATGCCGGGCGCGGACGGCCAGGCCCACATCGACGAGATTCGCCGCCGCCACCCGGCCGTGCCGGTGATCGTGCTGTCCGGCTACGAAGACCCCGCCATCATGCGAAGCGCGCTTGAGCGCGGCGTACTCGGCTTCATTCCCAAGGCCTATTCGCCCGAGGTGATGCTGTCGGCCGTGCGGCTGGTGCTGGCGGGCGGCGTGTATGTGCCGCCGATGATGCTGACGGCGCTGCCGCCGGGCATTGTGGCCGGCGTGGCCCCGACGCAGAACGGCGACGCGCGCGCCGCGGGCGCATCAGCGGCAACGCTGGAGCACCTGCGCAGCGTGCTCACCGAGCGCCAGGTCGAGGTGCTGCAGTTGCTGTCGCAAGGCAAGCCCAACAAGCTCATCGGGCGCAGCCTGGGCATCAGCGAGGGCACGGTCAAGATTCACCTTGCCGCCATCTTCCGTGCGCTGAATGTGCGCAACCGCACCGAAGCGGTGGTGGCCGCGCAGGCCTTGACCGAAGCGCAAGCCTGAGTCTGCTTGCGCCGGCCGCAACGGCCATGCTCAGGAGCAACTGAGCTTCATCGCCTCGATTCGTCCGCCGAAGCCCAGCTTGCGCATGAGGCCGCCTTCGCGGCTGTTGGCCGGAAAGTTGACGGTGCGGTCCCTGAACATCGCGTGCTCATACACCTGCAGCGTTGCGCGCGGGCCGACGCTCACGCTGTCGATGTCGCGCTTGAGCTGCCTTGCGGTGCCCCGGTCCATGCTCTGGACCTCGGCGGGGCCCACCAGCGTGAGCATGTCGCCCTGGAAGTTGCGGCCGGTATAGAACTGCGCCCAGCAGCCCGAAGCCAGCGCCGGGTCTTCGATGCGCACCGGCACCAGCAGGATGGTTGGGTCGGGCCGGTTCTCGGCGGTGGCGGTCGACGGAGGCGTCGAGGTGTTGGCGCAGGCACCGAGCGCAACGACGCCGGCAATCATCAGGTAGCGAAGGTTCTTCATGGGATGGAAATTCAAGTGGAGAGCTCAGGTGAAGAGCGGAAAGACGCAGGCTACCGGCCTCGCTCGGCCCTTGCGTAGGAGCAGGCGCCAATCTCCCGTCGCCCTTGCTCGGAGCCTCGATGGACCAGGGTACCCACTGCTGATGAGCAATCTCCGTGAATGACTGCGCTCCGGATGCGCGCATTTCCTACGCGCAGCCAAGCCGCGGCTATCCACTCTGAAGCACGCGAGGAATCAGCCTTGCGTTCATCAACGTTTTTCATGAAGTGAAGTAAGCCATGGCCACGAGCAGCATCCTGGGAGGCGACTATCCGCCGGCGGAACCGAAGGGAACGGACGTCGACAGCCTTGGACCCAGCGACACGAGCGACAGCGGAAGCGATGTGCGCACCTCGCGCGAGCGTTCCGCGATTCCCGAAGATGCCGCCGAAGGCGCGGTTCCGGTGGCGCATGAAAGCAGCAGCGACGCCGAAGGAACCGGCGAGCGCGCATCGGCCGACGCACCGCCGGTGGAGCCCGACGCGGACATCTTGCCGGACCGTGTGGGCATCGTTCCTGGCAGCGCGGCCGACGTTGCCGCATCCGTCGACCACGACGATGTCGGCATGCCGGACGAACTGGCCGATGAGGCGGGCGAGCCCGAAGACGAAGAAGACGGCGAAGACAGAGCCGCCTGAAGCGGGGTTGGGTGGATACGGCCATGACCATGCAACGCCAACTCGATTGCGCGCTCCAGAGCCTTCAGCAGCTTGCCTATGCCCGCATTGCGCGTGAGTTCGCCCGCGCCTGGCAGGCAAGGGCAAATGCCCCCGGTGAGGCCGAAGCACTCCTGGGCGAGGCTCACCGCCGCGTGCTGCACTGCGAGCAGGCGCTGGCTGAATTGCGCGTCGTCATCGACGATCCGCGCCAGATTGCCGAGATCAAGGTTGCGCGGGCGCTGTACCTGCGCATGCTGCTGGAAAGCGCTCCCACGCGGCTGCAATCGTGGAGCGATTGCGAGAGCCTCGACGACATGCCGAAGTCCCACCTGTTCGAATGGATTTCCTATGATTTCGAGCGGCTCGAACTGGCGGAACTGGAAGGCTCCATGACCGAAGAAGAAGCCGCCTCGTACACCCAGGCGATCGACACGGCGGCCAGGGTGCGCGATTGAACGGAGGGGTGTTCAACCCCTCCCCAGCACGATCGCGCCGTCCTGGATGTAGCGATCGAACTCGATCTTCGGTATGGCGGCGGTGAGCGACTGGCCGTTCTCGGTCCACGTGATGACGACGCTGTCGTCCGCCATCAGGATCTGGCAGTTGCCTTCCGGGATCTTCAGCTGCGGGCCGTCGCCCGCGCGAAATTCCATGGGGCCGACGACGCGTGCATCGATCTGGGTAGTGGAAGTCATGTAGGGCTCGCTGTTCATCTATTGAGGCGCGGGCCGCGCATGCCGCTTGTCGCTGCCGCGCTGCTCCTTGGAAGGGTCGCCGTCGCGAGAAGGCGCAATGCCCCCGGGCGTGGCGGTCGAGGGCGGACGCGAGGTTTGCGTGCGTGCACTGGCGGGGCCCTTGTCCGAGCCCAGCGGGCCCTGGTCGATGGAGCCGCGAGGCTGGTCTGCCGGGCGCGCGCCCTGCGGTTCGGCTGAATCGCTGATGGGGGGCGCACGTGTTCCCTTGGGGTTGCCGGTGGGCTGCGCGCCCGCTGCCGCCACCGAAAGCAGCAACGCGGCGGCAAGACCGTACTTCCGCAAAGGGCGAGGCGCGGAGCGGGATACATCGTTGGCCATGAATTGGATCCTCTAAAACTGAAGCCTCTTTTTTCTCGCGCAACACCACCCTGTGCTTGTAGGCAGGAACACCGTCCTCGCGCCGGTTGCGTGCCAGCACGCCCGTTCGCCCGATTGCCCGATTGCCCGATTGCCCGATTGCCCGATTGCCCGGCGCTTGCGCCGAAGACGCGACGCTTTCCTACGCACGGCTGCACCGGCGCGTCGCACGGTGAAGCTTTTCGAAAGGACACAGCGTGACCAGATCCACGTCCACGGACCGGCCCGCCACGCCGAATGAAGCAGCGAACTCGGCCGCGTACCGCAAGCCCACTCCCGCGGAGAAAAGCATGAAGCGCGAAGCCAAAACGCCCGCGGAGAACGGCGATCCCGTCGGCCCCAACAACGGCCCCGCAATCACAGGCGAGCGCAAGCCGCCGACGCCGGGTGATGCCGGCGTCGGTGAAACCGACAACCACGGGAGTTCGCCCTACAGTCAGCCTGGCCGGCCCGAAAAACCGTTCCGCGAAGAGTGAATTGAAGCGGCATCGATGCCCCGAAGAACCCCTACAGGGGACGTCGGGCGAAGCCGACACGGATCCCGATCCGCGCAACCACCATTCGTCCTGGGACCAGCGCAATGCGGCCGCCTTCGGGCATGCATGCGCGGCAATTTTCAACCCGCCTCTTCACGAGGCAAACGAAGGAGTCATTCCATGGCCAACTACACGAACACTGCTGAAACCGCGAACAGCGAAGACGTTGTCGAGGTGCTGAACGATCTGCTCGAGAACACGCGCGACGGCGAATACGGTTTCCGGGCCTGCGCGGAGGAAGTGGATTCTCCGCAACTCAAGCAGGTGTTCCAGAACCGCTCGGCGGAATGCGCCAAGGCAGCCGGCGAACTGGTTCAGCTCATCCGGCGCTTCGGCGGCTCGCCCGACGACGGCGGCACCGTGAGCGGCGCCATGCACCGCGGCTGGGTGCATGTGAAGGGCTCGGTCGGCGCGAACAGCGCGCTCTCGATGCTGGAGGAATGCGAGCGCGGTGAAGACGCCGCCGTGGCGCGCTATCGCAAGGCGCTGAAGGAAGACCTGCCCGCCGACGTGCGCGCGATCATCCAGCAGCAGGCCGAAGGGGCTCAGCGCAACCACGACCAGATCAAGCAGTTGCGCGACCAGATGCGCGCCAGCAAGTAAGAAGAAGTCACCTGCCCCGGCCGACGGGCGGATCGGCCGCCCCGGGGCAGAATGGACGCCGTTGTTTTCACTCCGGCCGTCCGTTCTTGACCTCTCTCGATCTCGACCTCGCCCTGGGAAGCACTAATAGAGTTCGCAACAAGCAAGCTCCAGTTTCCCCTCGGAGAGCTATGCAATCTTCCTCCTTGCCCGTGTCCGGAATAGTTCAAAAAAATCGCCAAAATCGGAAACTGGCTCAAGCCGATCACGAAATAGAGTTCAGAAGACCCCCATACCTGCCTGTGCTACCACCAGGAGGATTGCTTTACAGCACGGTTGTTTTCGTAGGGCGCAGCATGGGCACGTCGTTCGAGAACGCGTGTGACACGGTTTACAGATCGGCCGCCTCGCCCAAGCACGCTAACGTCCTTGGACGTCGGTTGCAGGATGCCACAGACTGCATTGGGGATGGAACACTGTCCTATCAGGATGTGCTGATGAATCACTCTGTATGGGGCTTCTATTCCCGGTTGGTTCCGGCTTCAGTCGAGTTTGGATGGACGCAAAGGATGACGGGGGATTCGATGACCGGTGAGACCTCCGTCGTCTATCCGCGCCTCGTGTATCTCGGTCCCAGTAGATCATCGAGGATGAAGTACTGCCCGATGTGTGCAAGCCTAGATGCGAAGACTTCCGGCTTTCCGATATGGCGAGTCATCCATCAGTTGCCTTTCGTTGAGGTATGCGCCGCTCATCAAGTCACGCTCGTGCATTCTTGTTCGCACTGTGGTGAAGTTCTTGATCGAGGCACACATTTCAGGCTTCCAGGACAGGTGTGCCGCTCATGTGGTTCGCAACAAGCTCATCATGCGAATCGTCATTCAAGCGCATCGTCCCCTGCGGCATTGACCAAGCTGTGTGAAGAGATATTTTCAGGAAGTCAAGAGTACTTGCGCCCTGAGAATTGGCTCGCGCTTGTCAAAGATCTTCAAACGAAGCACTCCATCGAGAAGTTGGCGAACGACGTGCACCGCCAACTAGAAAATCTCTATGGTCGGGAGCCAAACGTTGCGCCTCATCTCGTTGATGCAATATCGAAGAGGTCCGTGGTGCACCAGCTCTCTTTGCTTTCTCTACCACGTCAGTTTCTCTCGCGAATTCTGGTAGGCGACCAACTCACGAGGATGGGGCTCATTGATCGATCGGAAGCATCGTTTCAGCAGCATCTGACAGATGCGGACGCGCTTGAGTTGAAGGCTGTAGAACAGGGCATCCCTGCTGGATTCGTGAAGCTGCTGCTGAACGGTGTAAGTCCTTTGCGACTCTGCAGAGACTATGGTGGGGCATATCAACAGCTAGTAGCATTTCAGGGTTCGATCCCGCCTGGCTTTGAAGTTAGTGAGAGGTTGCACAATTGGAGGGCGAGCCAGCGTGAAGCAAGAAAGCATGCACTGCGATTGTCCATGCAGCCGGGATATCGCGCAGTTCTTGATGAATTTGTGAGATTGAATCCTGGCTGCAACCTAAACGCATTCAGAGCGGCGCATCCGACTGAGCATAAATGGCTGTTCGTAAATGATCGCCCACATTTGCAAGCAATCCTGCCTGCCCGAATTCATACGCGGGGCAAGACGCTCGAAGAAAAGCGTGAGAAACACCGGGCGGTAATTCTTGACCTGTTGCGAGAGAATCCGCAGGTTTCTCGTACGCAGATTAGGCTGTTGGGCCATTCCAATTCATCGGATTTTCTGGAAAGAAACGATAAGGTTTGGTTCGACGCAATGATTCCATCCCGTCGCCGGGCGGTCAACAAAGCTGTGCCTTCGTGGTACACGGGTGCATCGCCATTTGTGTGGCCGGATACGCCCCTGAAGGGCCGATACGCTAGCACTGTCGATAGAAGGAACTGCTGCAAAACGTACATCTCGCAATTGATCGAACTTAATCCTCAACTGACAGCGAAAGAAGTTACGACAGCCGGACGCGTGGCGACTCTGTTTTTGAGACAAGACAGCCCTAAATGGCTTGTCAAAAAACTGGGGGAAGTGAAGGCACGATGACTGGTGGGGCAAGCCGAAACAGGGGCAGCCTGCGTTACTCAAGAGCTCAGTTGATAAACGGAAGCGTCCCTTGCCGCGGTCGAAAGGAAGCTAGGCGCGAGGTGATTGCCTCGTATTCCTGCGGCGCATGGCTCTTGAGAAGGCGGAGATCCGCGGAGGATAGAGAAGCGGCAGATGAGATAGAGGGATCCCGAAGGACTGAGCCGATAAGGCGTTGCAAAGCACCTTCTACGCGCTCTTTCTGAAGTCTTTGCCGCCAACGTGCACGCATCTCTGGATCAGCTTCCAGCCATCGCGCAATCTGATTTCGCGGTACTTGAAGAATGCGCATTGCCTCTTCATAGGAGGAGGCCGATTCGAGAACACTTGAAACCTTGAATGGAGTATTGGGGGTGGGCAGGGCCTCTTCAAAGAGTTCGATCTGTCCTGCACGAACGATCGGCAAGGCGGACGCCGCGTCGCAAAAAAATGCTCCGGCTTCGGCGGAGGTGCTCCAATCTAACGCGGACCAAAGAAGCACCCAACGAACAGCATTGCTGCGTTTCTGACGCCAAAGCATTGGCGCTATCCATTCTCCTTCGGAGAACCTCGCGAGACCCGCAGGGGCTTGCCGGAGAAATGTCGACAGAGGATTCGAGCGAAACCACGCGAGGACTCGGTCATGGTGTACGCGTCGTGTGCTGTGAATCACGCCCATCGCCTGGAGTCGATTCAGGGTCGCTTGACGAATGCTCGTAATCTGCACCGATTCAAGCTTGGATGCCGTTTCGCCAACGGTTGAAAGGATTGAGGCCATTGCGGCATTCCCTGAAGGCACGGTAGCAGATCGTTGCAACAGACATGATCGCGGCAATAGCCATCTCTTGTGCCGACCCTCAATGTATGCAAGTGAGAAATCATGCCGGCTGCATCGCCAGGTCGTCGGGAACTGATGCGCGACATGCCAGTACGAGCGGCCCAGTTTTCTGAGGTCTTCTTCTATACAGGCTCCGCACCACTTGAGTGGATGCGCCACAGGCAATGTTCTTGAGGAGCTTTGAATCAGCCTGCGCGCATGAGTTGTCTTCCCGGCAAGCCAGAGGTCGGAGATCAGTGGCAATCTGCTAGGGGAAACAAATGGGAAGTAGTAGGCTGCAATGCTGTGCCTGCGCGCCACTTTCGATGCCGTGTCTTTTTCTGCCAATCGACATTCCACAAGCCACTGAATGGAGGCAGGGAGATCGTGCTGAAGAGTTCCGTGCAAAGTCCCTATCAGCGAAAGAGAGCTCCTCTGTGAACTGGAAGATGCGCTCATCGAATGCGCTGTAGCACACAGACTGTAGAGCGTCTCGTCGTTCTCAATAGCCGGAAGATTCATCATGGATATCGATGAGCTGCGACTTGCTATTTCTCTTCTGCTTTCTGACCCCGTGACTTGGCTCCTTTGTCGCGGGAGAATTGATCTTCGATTTTTCGCGCTTCATTCAACATCTTCTGCGTCACGCCCAACATGCGCAGGTCATCTGGCGAACACTGCCTTAGGATTTCAAGGTCTGCAGTGAGCTTGTTCCCTACTCGAGTGACTTCAGCTTTGTAGTTCCGCAAAAGCCTCTTAATCGCAGCGATCCCGTGCGCATTTGGGATGAAGGTTTCCTGCTTCTGATCTTCTTTGGCTGTGGCCTTCCCACCCGCATTGTCATCCTCCGGCAGTGCAGGAATATCGATGTACTCAGATACGTCGCCGTCTTGGATGGCAAGGGCGAGCTTCTTGGCCCGGGTGAAGTTGGGGGAGCGGCTCCCAGCCTCGTAGTCTTCCCGGGTCAATATCGCCTTGGCCCCTTTGCGGCGAAGACAGTTCCGCTGACTGGCATCTTGGAGGAGGCCAACGAGCCCTGGTAGACCACTTGTGTGCCCGAACTCGATCTTGTCGTGCTCTTCCGGCAAGATATCGCAGTCATCGACGAGGGAGAACTGACGCATTCTGGGGGTGAGATCCTTCGCCCACCAGACTGTCTTGGGCGATGCCGCCGGAAGGTAATCATGTCGACCGCCTACCTCGAACCGGCGCTGCACCTGAGAGTAGGCGTCGAGATTGGCGAATGCCAACGGGTTTCCCAAGAGCAATATCGAGATTCCGAAGTTCATCAGCGAGAGATAGAAGAGAACAAACTGGATCTTCCATTGGCTATCTTCGAAGTTCGCTTCCTGGTTCTCGTCGATGACGAGCAGCAAGACCCGATGACTGATGAGCACCTTGCAGACCGCGACCAACAGTGAGTCGATGTTTACCGAGCGGGCGTTATCTGACGAGTAGTCAGTACCAATGAGCTGATCAACTTGATAGAGGATGCGCTTGAGCAGACCTCCCCGAGTGCCGTTCGAAGGGAAGTCGACATACAGATACATGATCTGTGTCAGCTTGATCCAGCCGCACACCTGTGACGGCCCGTACTCCACGACAGGATTCGGCACGCAGACTTCGAGAACGCGCTTGGCCGTGAAGGATTTCATCGTGCCAGTCATCCCTTGCCAAATGCCCCCGGCGCCGTCCAACGAGGAGTAGATGCGCATCTGGGGCATGGTCTCACTCACGAGGAGCTTGTTGACCCGAACTTGGTTCTCCACCTTGGTAGGGTTCAGCATCATGCACGAACGTCGAATGAGTTCCTGAAGGCCATCGGCCGGTTCGAACATAGTTCGCACCGGGGCAAAGTGAAGGCTTCGGAATTTCAATAGTGCGGTTCTTGCAGGCAGAGGAACCTGACGCCAATCGTGATGTTCCAGAGGGTAGTTTCGAAGGACTCGACCCCAAGCGTCGAACTCGACATGTGGATTCATCGCCTCGAAGAAGGGGTTGGGGCCGAAAGCCAGTTCAGGCCGGGCCCGAAGGTCGACAGTAGCATTCGTCATGCGGAAAACTCCTCCTGATTGAAGGCATCCATTGCTTCCGACGCCGCGTTTGAGTGTTCTGGCAGATCGGATTCGCCTTTGGTTGTGTCGTTTGTCTCCGCATCTGAAGGGGGCGATGAGCTTTGCTTGGACTGCTGATCTTGACGACGCAGAAACTCCATCTCTTCCTTCATGTTTCGCGTCAGATTGGCCGAGTAGGATTTTTTTGTGGGTGGGCGGGACAACGCTTTGATCTCAGCGTTCTGCTCCTCGCGAGCGTGATCGATGGTCGAAAGCCGATTGACGACGCGTTCCGCCGCGGCCTGCTCTTTTTCTCCGCGTTTGAGGTCATTCGAGAGCTCGTGCTTTTCCAAAAACTGAATCCAATCAATCAAAGGAATGTGCTTGAGTGAAGAGTCAGGAGATGCGTTCTTCAAGTGAAGCATTCCGGTTTGCGTAGGTAGCCATGCCTCCGTCATGTTTGTCTCTGCCATTCGCAGATTTGTAGGAATTGACTTGCCGCTCGACTTGACGGCCGATAGGAGGCCGCTCGCCAAGAGTTCAGGGCTGCTGAATCGCATCTTGGGGATCAGTCTCTTTCGGCCATTGACGAGTGCGACCAAATAGACCCCGTTCTTGCGTACGACGGCTTCGACTTCCGGAAACATGAAGGCTCGGAGCGATTCGATCGTGTACGGGACCTCGGCCGTTTGCCCATGTGCTCTCAGCCACTTGAATATGTTCAACCGAGTGGGGGTGATCTCCGGGTTCTTCAGCAGCATCTCGACAGGTGCCAGCTCGATCACTTCTTCGTTGTTGTAGTCGATGATCCAGAGAATCAGCTCGCGCAAATACTCTCGAAAATTGAAGAGGGCGTGTACTGCTGGATGATCCTTCCCACGTTCCCGTTGTTTGCCGAACGTCGTGCCGGATAGGCGATGGTCGAGTTGCAGTTGCACGGTGTGATGATCGGACTCGATATTCCCCTTGCGAGCGCCGCTGTATGTGGGGGTGTATTCGATATCAATGCCGAACTGAACCTCGGCTTCCGTCGGCTTTTCTGCTTTCAACTCTCCGTTGTCGACCAGATAGTTTCTGCAGAGGAGAGCTGGGATTTGGTCTTCCTCTATGGTGATTCCAACGCGTGCAGCAATCGGAACCTTAGAGCTTGCTCCGACAAGAATTGTCTCAAGGCCCGTCGCAGGGGATGGACTCTCCCATCCTAAAAACCACCCGAATATGACGGTGCTTCGATTCTCTTTGAGGACCGATCTCGTCATGGGTGGGAGTTTCTTCAGGCGTGATTCGATCGAAGAGAGATAGTTGTCGTTGGAGGTGCCATCAAAAACTCCAAGCTGACCAACAGACGATGTCATGTCCTGAACGGATCCACCACGAGCGACGTTCTGCTCCTCCCATTTCTTGTCGCCCATGTAAATCTGCGCGACTGACTTGTTCTTGTTGAGCTTCTTTCCCCAGCGCTCGAATTGTGCGTATGTAGGGCGTAGATGTATCGGGAAGAGCTTTGCGTATACGCTGCCATCCGGCCGTACCTCGTGAGTCGCCCAGTGAGAAGCCATCGTCACCAGGTAGGCGTCATGGGGAGGAATCTCGTGACAGACGAGGCGATACCCCCATGCGAGTTTCTGTTTGTCACTTTCTTCGTCTTCCTCGGCATCAGCTCCTTTGCATCGATCGAGCGGATACCCTTTCACGGGAGTAAGTCCCGCTTTGTATAGCCGCGAGTGCCGCCCCAGTGCATTGTTCTGCGGTTTCGATTTCCCAGGATTGCCGCATCTGGGGTAGCCGGGCATCAGCGCGTTTCGTCGGCTGCCACCCGCCCAAAATCGATGGAGTAGGGCGTACACCTGCGACGTGGCGCATCCCGTCTCCGCCGCTCTGATTCGAATTCTCTCCGGCAGCGACTCATCGCTGATCATCTCGGCGAAGGTTCGAATCCTTCCGTTTCCATCGATCCTGAGTAAGGGGGAGATGATGTCGTATCGCTTGTCGCGATGCTCTATGTACGCCTCGACTCGAGCTCGGTCCTTGGGGTTTTTCATCTGTGCCAGGAGGTCGGTATCAGACACGATCTCCTCCTTGACCCTGAGAACTATTGCGGTTCGATTAGATCCTTCAAAGAGGCTGCTCAAAAGCTTCAATGATTTCTTTTGAGGCTTCTTGACGTAGCTGCGCATCTTGTTCGAATGCTCTTTTTGGCGGCGATTGCGAGGGCATTCGATGTACCAGACGGTGTCTGTTGTCTTGTTAAAACCGAGGATTCGGCAAGGACCACCGAAGAAGCTTGATCCCTTAACGTCATCGACCAAAGCAAGCGGTGCAAACGGCAAGTCGTAGATATCGCTCATTGCCGCTCCTTGCACCAGCGTTCGAAGAGATTCGAACGTAGCTCGAGGCCACCACGAATGAGTGGCTGGTACAGCTCGAGTGGCACCGAGATGTCGTGATCGAGGTCTTGAAACCATATCGCGGCACGCAGTGCACGAAACACTTCTGCGGGGGGATATTTGTTGGCCTTTGCTACCTCTTCGCCAGCTTTTGATGCAGGCATCTGATACGCCCAGCGCAAGCAATGATCGACGGTGTGCCGATAGAGTGAGCTCGACCTGAGAGCCTCGATCTGCTGTTGCGTCAGCCGAGGATCAAGCGCCCCCAAATTTTTCTGCAGGTGGAGCCCGATAAGCTCCGGGTGCGTCAAAACATACTTGCATTGAACTGTCCTGCAATACGATCGCATCAACTCGAGCTTGGCGAGCAGTCGACTGGATGGGCGGGCGCTCTTGACCTGTTCTTCGGGCTTGCAATCGTGTCCGATCAGCTCGAACTCTCCACTCTCGTGCCTCCAAGTGGAGAGGATGTCGATGGTGTAGACATAGGGAACATCTGAGCCGACGTATTTCCACAGCTTGATGGCCCTCGCCCGTGCAATTTCAAGCGTGCCTGGTACTTCTATGTCGGAAGAGAACCCCGGGAGCCCACACAAGGGGTGTTCATGCGCCCATGGCCACATCGGGTACTGGTCGCGTGCATCGTATGCACCTAGCCACTTGAGTAAATGGATCAGCCATCTTTCTCCTGAGCTTCTGTAGTGGTGGGTATGTCCGAACGCAGCGCTCCTGTGATGGCCCATGTTGGCTTTATCAGACCAATCCTTCTTGGTCACCCTCAGGTAGGGGAGGTAGTCATGCAAATGACCTTGCCCGTAGCCCGCTTTGATCAGGGCATATAGCTTTGTCCATGTCATTCGCCCAGCCTGAGGGGGAGGGCGCCGCGAAGAAGCGACGAATCTCTCCGGTCGAAAACCGAGTACGCGCTGGTTCATGGAAGGGACCTTCCATGCGATGGCGAAAGATCGTTGGGCTCCAGCGAAGTTCGACCGCGAACGGGGCCGTCGTGGGAGCTCGTTCGATTGCCCGTCACTGCCTGCGCGTGACTGGCAATGACGCCACAAACATCTAACGGCCACCCTCGTCGGTTCGTGCTGCAGTCACTCGACTGCGGGTCGCCCGCGGACACGGCAGTGCGTCTTCGGTGAGCCTGCAGCCAGGTCCTAGAGAGGCGGTGAGATTCGATCCACTTCCGCTGAGAAAGTGGGGGTGAAACTGATGCGTCTGGGTGCCGGGGACTTTCCATGATCTCTCCTGGTTCCCGTCGATGTTCGACAGGGTGTGACGTGCCTTGACGCCACCTAGTCCCAGGGAGATACTGTCATTAGGGTCGTCCAAAAACCTTAGACATCTATCTATGAGGTGTCGGCGGGCGCCGGCTTTTCGAAAGGGGGTCGGCGTTTTGCTTTTCTGGGGGCGTAGTCCTCCTCAGGCGGTGACTTCAGTTGCGAGTCTCGCCAAGTACGCTGCCAAGTCTGACGTCGAAACAAAGGCCTTCCGGCGTCCGGGAGGCCTGATCAATTTGAGTGGAAGACGTTTGCGCTGGATGGCCCGGTTGAACGAGTCCAGCGTGGGGAAGCTCAATGCTTTCCAAGCATCGTCGGCTGAGACCAGCGGTCCATACTTTGCAAAGAGAAGCTCGAACGTACGCTGCTCGACGGTAGCGTCGTTCTGTGCGCGTTGTGCCGTCGAAGTCCCGGACTGGGACGGACTAGCAACTGCAGAGGGTGGCTGAGTGCTCACGAGCCAATTCTGATTTCGAAGCCATTTAAAGTCAAGAAATTCTTCCGTAAGTCATTGTCGCGGTTGAATATTTCCTTCGTGCCGTACTACTTTACGGAGAAACTAAATTCGCGGCAAATTTGAAAAAATCGGGCGCGATAAATTTCTTCCTGCACATGAAGATCAGCAGTCTCGTTCAGCCACGGAGTTGCGGAAGTTGCATTCAGAGCTTCTAGAACGTCCGGAATCATCGTCGGCCGGTTGCATGCTTGCTGTGTCTACAGCTAAGATGGCTTGACACAGCTCACTTTGGAAATCTGCGAATTCCCATGTCCGGCCCTTCTTTCACAACCGTCAAACGCGCCAGCATCGACGCGGGCGTGGCTGTGCACGTGGTGATTCGCTCGGAATGTTCAGGCCAGTCGGCGAACCGAATAGCGGTAGTGGCATCACCTCTGCTCGTCCCCGTTCACCAGTCTTAAGGAGCTGACGTTTGGCTCCTTTTAGGAGCTCCGAATGTTCAGCCGATATCGCTTCCTTCTCTCTCCTTGGGGCACAGCGCCCACATTGGCGTTTGTTGGCGGATCACACGCCGACTTGAAGCCGTTGATCTTTGCGATCAAACGCGTCGGAAGTTCACCTTTCGCGTCTGACGCATGCACTTCGCCTTCGAGACCGGCGGCTTTGTTCGGCCGATCTTCAGGTGGTCCATGTCGGTGGCAAAGCGTGGAATCTCCAGTTCTCGATAGCGGCGTCGTGAGTGTCCTGCAGAAGAAAGAGGGCTAGTGACGTGAAGCTGCTTATCCTTTCGGACCTGCACCTCGAGTTCGGTACCTTTCTCGTTCCGGAGGTCGACTACGACGTCGTGATCCTCGCGGGCGACATCTTCGTGCCCGGCTCCAAGGCCATGCGCTGGGCTCGCCGGCCGGAAAACCTTGGGGAAGCGGTTCCCATCGTCTTTGTGCCCGGTAATCACGAGTTCTATCAGGGCGTCATGCAGACGTCTCTCAACGAGATGGCACTGACCGCGGCCGCATGCAACGTGCATCTGCTGGCGCCAGGCGAAGTCGTGATCGCCGGCGTCCGGTTTCTGGGCTGTACCCTGTGGACCGATTTCGAACTGCCCATCCAGACCAAGGCCGGGTCTGTGGTCGACGCCGAGCGGGCCATGAAGGCGGCCAAGGTCCACCTCAATGACTACTCGTCCATCCGGTGGGCCGAGGTGCTGGCACCTTCCGATGCTCCGGCGGCAGCCAAGCCCAGGAAACGCCGATTGACGCCCGAGGACACACGGACGCTCCACTTCAGTGACCGTGCCTGGCTGGCCCAAAAGCTGGCCGAGCCCTTTGCAGGGCCGACGGTGGTCGTGACCCACCATGCCCCACACCGAAACTCGCTCGCGCCGCACTACCAGTCCGACTGGCTATCCCCAGCCTTTGTGAGCGAGCTTCCAGATTCCTTCTTCGAAGTGCCGGCACTCTGGGTGCACGGCCACCTCCACGAGAGCCACAGATACGGCGTCGGCAACTGCCGGGTGGTGTGCAACCCGCGAGGGTACGTGCGACATGGCCGAGAGCACGAAAACAAGCAGTTCAACCCAGAGCTGGTTGTCAATCTATGAGCTCCGTAGACTACCAACGTCTGGCCCAGCAGCTCTGCGAAGTGGTGGATGAGCGCCAGATCCTGTCGCCGGCGAAGTTCGTCGAGATGATGGGCCTGGATATCGCTTCGTTCGCCAGAGAAGCACATGTCCACCGAAGCACGGTCACTCACGCTCCCGGAACGCAGAGCATCCAGGCGCATATCCGCACGAGCCTGCAAGTGCTGGCTGCCGTGGCGACAGCCTCGGGAGGCGACCTCCAGGGCGCTATCTTCCGGTACAGGAACGAACCACTCGCACCGTTCAACTACAAGACGGCTGAAGCGCTGGTGGCCGAAGGGCGGGCCGCCGATGTGCTCAATCTCCTGAAGTCCATCCAGGCCGGGTTCGTTGGATGACATACCCGCGCACCACCCGCACTGACGACTCCAGCGCCCTGCTGTTCCTGGATGTCGATGGTGTTCTTCATCCTGTTGGTACAGACTACTCGTTCAGCAGCAAGTTCTTCAGCCACTTGCCGCTGCTTGAAGAGCTGCTTCGGGAGTTCAGTTCTGTCGAAGTCGTCATCTCCTCGGATTGGCGACTCGCCGACAGCGTTGAGCAACTGCAGCAGTATTTCAGCGATGACATCCGGGATCGGATCATCGGAGCCACGCCGCAGCTCGACCCCAACGCGGCCGTCCATCACCGGCGCCAGCTGGAGATCCAAGCCTGGCTCGAGGGGAACGGTCGCGGTGACGCAGAGTGGGTCGCGCTTGACGATTGGCCTTCAAGCTTTGAAGCAGGCTTCGAACGGCTCGTGCTCACCGACCCCAAGCGTGCGTTCGATCAAGACAGCTTCCAGGAGCTGCGCTCGCACTTCCTGCGGTTCGCGGTTGGCCGATGAACCGCTATCCGGCATATGAAATGAAACCACTCATTCCATCGGACCTCCATGCGCGACCCGAGCACGAGCGGTTCGCGCCAAAGCTGATGTTCTTCGGCGACCCCCACGGCGACTTCGACCCCGTGATTGCCGCGGTCGAGCGCTTTCAGCCTGAGGCGATCGTGCTGCTGGGGGACATTCAGGCGCGTCGACCTCTGCAGATCGAGCTGCAGTCGATCCTGTCCCTCACCGAGGTCTACTGGATACACGGGAATCACGATACGGACGGGGATTTGGACTACCAGAATCTATTCGAATCGGACCTCGCAGATCGAAGTCTGCATTGCCGCATCGTCTCCGTCGCTGGCTACCAGGTCGCTGGCTTGGGAGGCATCTTCCGCAGCAAGATCTGGGATCCTCGGCGGCCGATCGACGAGGCGGCGTTCCAATCGAGCGACGCCATGCGCCGAACCATGAAGAGCCATGAGCGGTGGCGCGACGGCATCTCCCGCAAGCACCGGTCCTCCATCTTCCCGGATGAGTACCAGCGGTTGCTGCGCAGCGGACCCGCTGACATCCTGGTGGCGCACGAGGCGCCGTCGGCCCATCCACACGGCTGGAAGGCGATCGACGAACTCGCCGTGAAGCTCGGCGTCCAGTTGGTGGTCCACGGTCATCATCACCGAAGCGTCGATTATGTCGGCGAGGGTCTGATGCCTGCCGCGGCGCCTTTCCGTGCCTTCGGGGTCGATACGGGATCGCACTTGACTTGGCCGCGCGATGAGCCTGGGCCGGGAGGGCCTCCACAAGACGTGCTCGATCTCGCTACTCAGGTGTTCGGCGCAGCGGCCCAAGCCTGGCTGGACAAGCCGCACGAGCTGCTCGATGGTCAAACGCCGGCGACGCTCGCTGTCGGGGGCGGCGCTGACAGAGTGCGATCGATGTTGATCGCGATTCAACACGGCGGTGTCGTATGAGGGCCGGTGGATATGGGCTAGGAGATTCAGAGTGATCCTGTTCCTCGACTTCGACGGTGTGCTGCATCCGGAAGGGGAAGATCACATTCTCAACGGTGGCGCCGACTTCTGCTTCCTGCCACGCCTGGAGGCATTGCTGCGCGAGTTCCCACACGTGAAGATCGTGATCAGCTCATCCTGGCGCGAGCAGCTTCTCTATCAGTCCTTGCTGAAACCATTCTCCAGCGACATCCGAGCTCGAATCCTTGGAGCTACGCCACACTCAGGTTTCGGGCTTCCACCGCCGTACAGGAAGCGCGAAGGAGAAATCCTTGCCTGGCTCCAGCTCCACGATGCCGTCGACGAACCTTGGGTTGCGCTCGACGATGCGTATTGGCAGTTCGACCATTGCAAGGACCATCTGGTGGTGTGCAGTTCGTTCGTCGGCTTCGACGACAAGGCGTGTGCCGAACTTCGCGCTCGCTTTGAAGGGGCATCCCGATGAAAGTGCTGATTCTTTCCGACCTTCACCTCGAGTTCGCCCCCTTCGAGCCGGTGCCTGATCTCGATTTCGATGCGGTCATTCTCGCCGGCGACATTCATTCACCGGCCAAGCGCGCCGTCCATTGGGCGGCGGATCGCTTTCGCGGCAAGCCGGTGATTTATCTGCTCGGAAACCATGAGTACTACGATGGACGAACTGACACGACATTGGCTGAAGCGCGCCGCGGGGCCGATGGAAGCAATGTCCATCTGCTCGACGGCGACGAACTGGTGATCGATGGCGTGCGCTTCCTTGGCGCTACGCTGTGGACCGACTTCGCGCTCGCCATCGAGACGCCTGAGGGTCCGGTCAGCGATGTCGGGCGTGCCATGAAGATGGCGACCAATCTGCTGAACGACTACGCGCTGATCCGCACGGTCGACGAGTCGGCGGAGCCCGATACCTGGCGCTACAAGCAAGGAAGAAAGCTCCAGGCGGCGGACACGCTTCGGATTCATCAGGCACAGCGCGCGTGGCTGCGAAACAGGCTTTCGGAGCCGTTCGCCGGACAGACAGTGGTCGTGACGCACCATGCGCCGCATCGCGGTTCACTGGCGCAGCGCTACGCTGACGATTGGTCCTCAGGCGCCTTCGTCACCGAGCTTCCGGATTCCTTCTTTGAAGTTCCCGTGCTCTGGGTGCACGGACACACACATCAGCAGTTCGACTATCGAGTGCGTTCTTGCCGAGTCGTGAGTAATCCGCGTGGCTATGTGAACTGGAGCGGCAGGATCGAGAACAAGGCGTTCGATCCTGCCCTGATCATCGACGTGAAACCTTCCGTCATTGAAGCAGCTCGTGGAGCTATCCAATCATGACTAAGGGGGCGTCCAAGATGACACGTCTGATCCCGCAGGCAACAGATCTGCTGCCTGCGAAATCGACGTCCGTCTGGACCACGAAGGTCGGATCGAAGAAACTCGCAAAAGCTGACTTCGTCAGCCTCTTCAAGATTGATCCCCTCGAGCATGTCGAACTGATCAAACACGGTGTACCCACATTCTTGATCGAGTTGGTGGCCAGTGAAATGAGCGTGTCGAAAGACAAGCTGCTCGCCATTCTTGGCCTGCCGCGCGCGACCATTCATAGAAAGGCCAGGAAGAATCAGCCTTTGTCGACCGAAGAGTCATCCAGGGTGCTGGGAATCAGTCGCCTCATTGGGCAAGCACAAGCCATGGTCGAGACCTCCGGAGATCCCGACGGCTTCGATGCGGCGACATGGGTGGCCCAGTGGCTCGATCAGCCTTTGCCCGCTCTCGGTGAGCGACGACCTGAAGAGCTGATGGACACCGCAGAGGGGCAGGCCATCGTATCGAACATGCTCTCCCGCGCCCAGAGTGGCGCTCACGCATGATGTCAGCGCTATGGCTTGTCGGAAACTGCTAGCGCTGAGTTCACCACCGATGAAATGGCAGACGTTCGCGCCGAGATCACCGGCGGCCACCGGAGCCGCATAGGCAGCGCCGTCATACGTGCAGTCGCGAACAGATCGCTCGGAGCAGTCCTCACGCATGCGGCATTGCAACCAATGCGACGCCCAGCCCGAGCAGCGCTGCCCGACACAACTCGTCTGGGTCACTGAGCACGATATGGTGGCTGCCCAACCAGAGAGAGATGAATCCGAGTTGATCCCGACTGAACTGCATGCATGCACCGCACCATGGCATTTCGACGGCAGAATGCGACCATCATTCGACCTTCATAAACAATCGGAGTCACGCCGTGAAACGAACGCTGACAGGTAGCGATGGTATGGCGATAGTCATACCAGACGGTTGGACGGCGCTGCAAGGCTCCGACGGGCGGATGGTTCCCATCCCACCAGGCGGTCGTGGTCTTCAAGGAAGTGACGGACGAATGGTCGCTATACCTTCCGGCGGTCGAGGTCTACAAGGGAGCGACGAGCGAATGATCGCCATTCGCTCAGGTGCGCAAGGGCTTCAAGGCAGCGACGGAAGAATGGTGGAAATTCCCAGCGGCGCTCAGGGAGTCCAAGGGTCTGATGGGCGAATGGTGGCAATTCGGAGCGGGTCTCGGGCCGTTCAAGGCTCCGACGGAAGAATGGTCGGAATTCCATCGGGAAAGAATGCCGTGCAAGACGCTCGAGGTCGGATGAGGGGCAAGTAAGAGCATTCCCCATGGCTGGGTAGTAGCCTTGAACGACTGTCATGGGACAGGCGAGTTTCGAGGTTGAGACTAAGGATTTCCCTGATCTAGCGCGTATTGATCCTGAATGTGGGCAAGTCTGTCTTCGAAAAAATAGGGATAGGCTATCTCGCATGAAGTGGACAGAATGCGCAACTTTCGGAGACGCCCAATGATCGAGGTCGCAGGTCTTGTTCTAGCGATAGTTGGTATCGCGTTCGCCTTTGAGACGCCTAGTCTTACTGTGTCATAAATGAAATAGTGCAATCCTCTAGGGCGTGTTAACACTACTGGCGTGACTCCAGGCTCATATCGGAAACTCCGGGTATGGAGATCACGCAAGCCCAATTCGAGCAGATTGCACATTGTTTGCCTACACAGAGAGGCAACGTCAGCCTGTCGAACCTGAGTGTGTTGAACGCGGTGCTGTATGTGGCCGAGCACGGCTGCAAGTGGCGCGGTCTGCCCAAGCGGTTCGGCAATTGGCACACGATCTATACACGCATGAATCGGTGGTCCAAGGCCGGCGTGCTCGATAGGGTGTTCGAGGAGTTGCAGCGTGCTCAGGTTGTGCGCATCAAGATCGAGGCCGTCTCGCTGGACAGCACGAGCATCAAGGTACATCCGGATGGAACTGGTGCGTTAAAAAAAACGGGCCACAAGCCATCGGCAAGTCCCGAGGCGGATGGAACACCAAGATTCATATGGTTGCCGCGGATGCTCGAACGGCCATAACGTTCTCGCTGTCGCCCGGGCAGGCACACGATGCGCCCGAAGGCCGGGCCTTGCTGCGTCGGCTGGGTGGGCCAACCCGCCCACTGCATCTGCTGATGGATCGTGCCTACGAAGGCAACGAGACACGGCAGTTGGCGCTGGACCTTGGATTCATCCCCGTAGTGCCGCCGCTGAAGACCAGGGTCGAGCCCTGGGAGTACGACCGAGAGATGTACAAGCGCCGCAACGAAGTCGAGCGACTGTTCCGGCGCCTGAAGGGCTTCCGCCGAATCTTCTCGCGATTCGAGAAGCTCGACGTAATGTTCCTTGGCTTCATCAGCTTTGCGCTGATCGCCGACGGACTTCGATTGTGTTAACAGGCCCTAGTCTTCGCACCGGAGGATTGATGAACGCAGTCGAGCGCTTCGATAGCTACCTGGAGCACCTGAGCGCAGGCTTGGGTCACACGGATCGGCACGCAGGCCTTCGTGGGTACTGCACGGGCCTGATGCTTCCCTTGTCGCGCAAGAGCGTAGAGCCCATGGCCGCGCGGGTGGATCCGACGCATGCCAGCGCGCGGCACCAAGCACTGCACCACTTCGTGGCCAAGGCCGAGTGGTCTGACACGCAGATGCTGCGGCGGGTGTGCCAGTGGGTGATGCCCAAGATGGACTTCAGTCAGGGTGGCTGGTGGATCATCGACGACACCGGGTTCCCGAAAAAGGGCCGCCATTCGGTCGGTGTCACGCGCCAGTACTGCGGGATGCTGGGCAAGCAGGACAACTGCCAGGTGGCCGTGAGCATCTCGCTGGCAAGCAAACAGGGCAGCTTGCCCGTCGCTTGGCAGCTGTACCTTCCCGAGGACTGGGCGGCAGATGCTGAACGCCGCACCAAGGCTGGCGTTCCCGATGAAGTGCGTTTCGCCACGAAGACGCAGATCGCGCTGCAGCAGTTGCGTACGCTGCTGGACGAAGGCGCACCGCGCCATTGCGTGCTGGCCGATGCCGGCTACGGCGTGGACAACGCCTTCCGCCAGGCGCTCAGCGACATGGGCTTGCTCTACGCGGTGGGCGTCACATCTGCCGTCGTGGTCTGGCCGCCTGGCGTGCAGCCGCTGCCACCCGAGCCTTACAGCGGCATGGGCCGCCCGCCAGTAATGCCCAGGCGCACGGCGACGCTACAGCCCATGAGCGTCAAGGCATTGGCGCAGTCGCTTCCAAGTCGGGCATTCCAGAACATCAGCTGGCGCGAGGGAACCAGCGACACACTGAACGGCCGCTTCGCGGCCGTGCGGGTGCGCCACGCCGGCGGCAATACGGGCAAGGCACGTCTGCGTCCCGAGCAGTGGTTGCTCATCGAGTGGCCGGCAAGCGACGCTGAGCCGAGCAAGTACTTCTTGTCCACCCTGCCAGAGGACACACCGATCAACGAGTTGGTCGACATCGCCCATCAGCGTTGGCGCATCGAGCGTGACTACCAGGATCTGAAGCAGGATTTCGGCCTCGGCCACTACGAGGGCCGAGGGTGGCGGGGGTTTCATCATCACGCCGCGTTGAGCATCGCGGCCTACGGGTTCCTCATGGCCGAACGCCTCGTCGCCGACAAGTCTGTCGGCGGTAAAAAAAACTTCATCGAACGCCAGGTGCCTACCCTTCCCGAGGATTACATCCCCCGCGGAAGTCCTGCGCGCGCAGCGCCACGTGCCGACGTCGATCACAACACTGCGCCATCGACTGAGCTACCAACTGATCGCTCGTCTCGGTCAGTGCCCCTGCTGCGGAAGGGCAAGCGCAAAGCTACTCTTGTGACACAGTAAGACTAGGACCAAGTTCCTCACCATGCTTGGCTGGAGAGCTTCAGCGCCTTCATCCGCGACATCTCAAGGGACGACCGTCAGCGCACTCTCTGGTCATGATCGCGAGCTTGCGAAGACCTTTCGTTCGCTCTTCGCTGACTCGGGTCTATTCCGGGAGTATCAACAGCATGACTTCTTGCTTCCATTCAGGGCGAAAGCCACTACCCCGCTATACACAGTTGTTGAAACTTGGACCAACGAAGCCCACTACTTCACGCACCAAGAACTTCGCCTTAAACAAGCCGCTTTCATCAAGGCAGCCAACGAATTGGCCGCGGAGCTGGTTCGCTACACCGTTCCAGACGGCAGAGGCTACGTTAGCGTGATTACACGGGATATGGATCCGGAGAACCTTCCAGCATATGTTCGAGATGAAGCCAAAGCTATTGACGCGAAGCTACCTGCATTTCTTCAATCGCATGAGCAGTTGCTCGCCACGTGCAATAGGCTCGCTTGACGCTCCTTTTGTCGCATGTGCAGGCAAAACCATCGAGCACTCCAACCATGGTTTTTTTCGCAAGGCGGCGGAGTTCCGCATACGTCGGTGAAACACTCCTGCCCTATCAGAGCGGCTCGAGATCCCAGCGCCTTAGCTGACTGACCGAGGTCAGCCGCAGCTACGCTCTCATTGTTCTTTTCTCTGTCTCGCCAGGAGTGTGGCCTCAACTAGGTGTCAAGCATGTCCCAATCGCTGCCCAGCGCCCAGCGCCCAGCGCCCAGCGCCCAGCGCCCAGCGCCCAGCGCCCAGCGCCCAGCGCCCAACGCAGCGCGGACAACTTCCCGGTAATCATGCCCCACTCGAAGTCGGTCCACGGCCCGACATTGCCGTGTCCGAGTTGCCGTTCAATGCGAATGGCGGCAGCGGCAGCGGCAGCGGCAGCGGCAGCGCTACGCCACACCGTGTCTACGGTCGTCCCCTGCGAATCCTGGAATTCCTCCCACTCCTGGCGCAAATTCAACTTCGGGCTCGCAGGCAACGCCGGCGGAGCGTCGGGGCTGTAGTGGCACGGCACAATGCGTCCATGCCCAACATCGCCTCAATCCTCAAAGCTGAAATCTCCCGCGTTGCTCGCAAGGAAGTGCGCGCCGAGATCGAAACACTCAAGAAAGCGTCCGTCGCACATCGCGCGTCGATTGCTGAACTCCGTCGCCAAGTGAATGCGCTCGAAAAGGAACTGCGTCGTGTTGCGAAGGGAGCAGCGCGCTCCGCTACGACGCCCGCTTCGGGCCATGAAGCTGCAGCGGGCCCGAAGCGCCGCTTTAGCGCAACCAGGTTGGCGGCACATCGCGCAAAGCTCGAACTGTCCGCAGCGAGTTATGGACAGCTAGTTGGTGTGTCTGGGCAGACGATCTATCACTGGGAGCAAGGGAAGGCTCGTCCGCGGGCCGCACAACTCGAACGCCTCGCGACAGTACGGGAATTCGGTGCACGCGAAGTCGCCGAGCGCCTGGCCACGTAATAGCACATAGGGCATGAAGCGTCTTGCCCCACGACTTCTAGAGCGAGGCAGGCTCGCGACGAATCAATGAATTGCCAGCAACCAATCTACGGATATGCGCAGCAAGCGACCCTGCGTGTAATGGGCCAGACAGGTCGGGCCGGGACGAGAACACTCCGATAGGGAGTGAGAGCACCAAGCTCGATGTTCAGATGGGAACTTCGTCAGCGAAAACTATCAGGGCCAGCGGGCATATCAGCCTGCATAACAAGCCGCACTGCAACCCTGCCTCCTGCTTCTTCACATTACTTGTGATCCGGGAGGCGCCCATATCGGACGTTCCTTAGGTGGGCCGCTGGCTCCGAGCCTGACGGCTTGTTTCGGCTGGCAAATGATTTCCCTTCAACTCGAGGTTGCCGAAGAGCTCGATCGTCCAGTCGATGAACGCCCGCATCGCCGGAGAAAGAAAGCTGTGATGCGGGTAGAGAAGTGATACGGGCACCGGCGCGGGCCGGCTGTCGGCCAGCACCTCGACCAATTCTCCGGACTGCAAATGGTCCGTCACCAGAATCTCAGGCAACTGCATCAATCCGAGGCCATCGAGGCCCAGCTTCATGTACAGCCCCGTCTCGTTGACCGCTACCGTGCCAGGGACTGGCACTGCGATGCCGACTCCGTCCTTGACGAAATGCAACTGGTTTTCCCGGCGCGTCGTGTTGGAAAAGTAGTGGACCGCTCTGTGTCGTTTGAGATCCTCCAGAACCTCGGGGACACCCCTTTCGTCCAGATAGGACGGCGCTGCACAGGTGATCCACCGCAGTTCGACCAAGCGGCGCGCGACCAACGTTGAGTCATTGAGGCTTCCAGTACGGATGACGCAATCGACTCCCTC
Source organism: Variovorax sp. CCNWLW186 (assembly GCF_037203865.1). Classification (NCBI taxonomy): domain Bacteria; kingdom Pseudomonadati; phylum Pseudomonadota; class Betaproteobacteria; order Burkholderiales; family Comamonadaceae; genus Variovorax; species Variovorax sp. CCNWLW186. Next base: position 274,352 of record NZ_JBBCBO010000005.1, read on the forward strand.
CTGGATCAAATCCACCTGGCGATCATTGACTCCGATCATGAGGTAGATATCCGGGTACCGTCGTTGGAATTGCTCCAACTGCGGCAGGATCAATGCATGTGCAATGCCGCCCGGCATGTCCACGCGCAGTCGCCCCTGCGGACGATCGGCGGAGTGCAGACTGGATTCAGTGTCGTCGATCAGGTCCAGTATTTCGCGGCAGCGATAGAAGTACCGCTCACCTTCTGGCGTCAGGCTGAGGTTTCGGGTCGAACGGTTCAGTAGGCGTGTCTGCAGATGTTTTTCAAGCCTCTTGATGATGTCGGTGACCGATGACGCCGGCAATCCCAGGGTCTCTGCTGCGCGCACAAAGCTCTTGCTTTCGACTACACGAAGAAATACCTGCATTGCTTGTACGCGATCCATTGTCTTGTCCTGCTAGCGATAAAGGAAAGCGGCGCCACAAACCGGCATTGTTCGGATTTTCTGAATATGGAGAACGGCCAGGGCTGCTTTTTCTGTGTTGATGCCCCCGCTACAGTGCGTGCACATCACACGTACATGAGAAATCAACAATGCCCGATCGAGACCGTCAGCTGCCAGTGCCGCCAAGCCATACGATGAACCCAACAGATCCTAACGCCACGTCTCAGAACATTCTCGTGCTCGGTGCGGGGGAGCTCGGCCTCCCGGTGCTACGCAACCTGGCACGCCGCGCGAAGGACGTGGCCGGTGCGAAGATCAGTGTGCTGCTGCGCGCAAGCGCAGTGGAGTCCAGTGCACCAGGCAAGCAACAAGACATCGCCGAGATCCAAGATCTCGGAATCGAGATCGTCATAGGCGATCTCGTGAAGAGTTCCATCGATGAGCTCGCCGCAGCGTTCGCTCGATATGACACGGTCATCGGCTGCGCGGGCTATGCAGCCGGAATCGATACGCCAATGAAGCTGGCGCGGGCTGCCTTGCAGGCGCGAATCCCGAGGTACTTCCCCTGGCAGTTCGGAGTCGATTTCGACGTGATCGGTCGCGGCAGTCCGCAGGACATCTTCGACGCGCAACTGGACGTGCGCGAGTTGCTGCGTAGTCAGCAGCAGACCGAGTGGGTCATCATCTCGACCGGCATGTTCATGAGCTACCTGCTCGAGCCGGAATTCGGTGTTGTCGACCTGCAGAACGACGCAGTCCACGCTCTAGGCAGCCTCGACACCGCTGTGACGCTGACGACGCCCGATGACATTGGAGCGCTGACCGCTGAGATCGTGTTCACCAAACCCCGTATCCGAAACGAGATCGTGTATCTGGCCGGTGACACCGTGACCTACGGGGAGGTCGCTGACAAGCTGCAGGCGGGCCTCGACCGCCCCTTCAGTCGTTCGGAGTGGAGCGAGCAGTATTTGCTGGATGAGCTGGCGCGTGACCCGCACAACATGATGCGCAAGTATCGTGCGGCCTTTGCTCAAGGGCGGGGTGTCGCGTGGGACAAGAGTGGAACGTTCAATCAGCGGCGCGCCATCCCGGTCACCGACGTGGCGTCGTGGATCAATGCAAACCTTGCTTCGGGCCGCGGCAAGTAGTCGTGAGTCCGACCCGACACCATCTAGGCAAACTTCGATGAGGCGATCCTTGGTGTCGACGGCCGCCTGGACGCCCGAGGGCTGATCCCAGCCGGCTGCTTCCATGGAGCGCGCGGATCAGTGCTCTGTTCGAGTTGCTCCTGATGGCGATCGACCTCGGCTGGAGCGAGGTTGCGATCTCGCTGGATGACCAACTTGAATTTGCTGCTGTCGATGGCCACGACGCTCAGGGAGAACGGCTTCGGGCTTCGAATTGCGGCACATCAGACGTCACGTATCGGGTCGTCTCCGGCGACGAAGTTGTGAAGGCACGGCGATAGCAAGGTGACTTGGCTTCGATCCTCGCCTGCGAGGATTTGCTTCATGGCTCATCCCGGCCAGCCGCGTTGGCGGTTCAGTCCTGTGTTCACAGATGCCGGCATCGGGAATGATCCGCGTCTGCTCGGTCGAAAATCTGTGCACAGCAATCACACATCGTCAGTAATCGGCAGGCTTGGTGCGCCAAGGGATTACAAACCATACGATGCGCTGGAGAAAGTCTCCTCGATCCATTTTTCAAACGCGCGAGTTGAAAGCGAAGTGGAATTACATTTGTTGCATAGAGCTCGTACTGAGGCATCTTATCGGCGTGCTTAATTGCAATACGCCGATTTGTGAAATCAGAGGTATTTCAGATGCACCCTAAAAATGCGACCCAGATCCAGCTCAATCTTACATCTGACCTTCGCAAATGGCGTGCCTTTTTGGCAATTGCAGAGCTTGGAAGTCTGACACACGCAGCGATCTTTCTTGGCACGAGTCAGTCGCATCTGAGTCGTCACCTTAACTCGTTAGAACGTGATTGCAAAACTCGCCTATTTAATCGCACGGGGCGCGGCCTAACTCTATCGGACGTCGGATTACGCATTTTCCCGATTGTTAAAGACTTGCTTTCTGATGCGGAGCAACTCGAAACTGAAATTCATGGTGATGCACTCGAGCCTGCAGGTCTTGTCACCCTAGGTTTGCTGCCATCTATTGCAAGCGCTATCGCATTACGCTTGTTCGAGCGTGTGCGAGAACGATATCCCGCCATTCAACTCAAGGTGCAAGAAGGTTCTAGTGGCCAAGTCGAGGAATTGCTGACCGGGACGCGAGTCGACATAGGAATTTTGTATCGGTACAGCGACCTTCCATTAGAAGGCGAACAGGCTTTGGCGAGAATCGATAGTTATCTCGTGGGCCCACCTGGCGATCGGCTGACCTCAGCGACGGCGATCCCGTTTTCATCGTTGCACGGATTGCCCTTTATTTTACCTAGTGCTCCGAATGGCTTGAGGGCGGCACTCGACAGGCTTTCGCGACTAAACCATATATCGCTTAATGCCGTGATTGAAGCTGATTCTCTGCCACTCATGCGGGCTGGGGTGGCAGATTCAGGTTTATACACCGTATTGCCGATTCACGCCGTTTGGTCTCAAATTCAGGAAAACCGCCTGCAGGCTGTGAAAATAATTTCGCCTGAAGTCAAGCGTATCGTTTCGATGGTCCTATCGAGGAAGAAGGGGCCCGCTCGCGCTGTATCGGCGGTCGCCAAAGAAATCACAAAAATCATTGAAGACCAGAGGAGGGAGGGTATGTGGGACCAAATCGGTGATGGCGATTAAGTCTGCGGCTCCCGCTCCAACTGGTTTGCTTGTTTGCGCAATGCAGGCTTGCGCGCATTGTGTGCACAGTAGATCCGAGCTTCCTTATGCTGATCGCCAGTGGGATGCCAAGCGCCGAATTGAAAAAGCCACGCTCTTTCATGTCGCCTGATTTCTGGATCGCCGTATGGGCTCCCACCCAACGAGACATATCTGGAAAGAAAATCTATGGCTGTGCTTACGCCGCCCCTTGCTCACCGAACGCTTGAGGCAATTCCCCCCCTACACGCTTTTTGCAGCGGCATTAATGCTGCAGCAGTTAAACAAAAGAGATTTTCAACGTTGGGCGTGCAGTCAGGGCATGGCCAGTCTGACCGCCAAGACGGGGCACGACTCACGGGGCTGGGGGCATGACGTCAGCGCGATCTGCTCTTTCCGAACTGCGAGTGCTAGAAATCGGCGATCTACCTGCCGGTGCCCTTTGCGCTCGCATGTTCGCTGATTTCGGCGCGGACGTTGTGAAGTTGGAGCCCTCTACCGGCGACCCAGGGCGCCTCATTGCACCTTTGATCAACACAGGCGAGGGGGAGGGCGAAGGCGCGTTTTTCTCCTTTCTCAATACACGAAAGCGCAGCGCACTCCTCTCTCGCGAAGCCCTTGCCAACCTATTGGTCGAGGCTGACGTCCTGATCGATTCGCTTTCGCCGGCTCAGCGTCAGGAGCTGGGGGTTGACCATTCAGCGCTCGCAACGTCGAATCCATGTCTTGTCATCGCCGCCATGAGCTGGTTTGGAGACGACGGTCCGTACAGCGAGTTCAGTGGCAGCGACGCAGTATGCCGAGCCCTTGCCGGTGGCACCCAATTGGTAGGGCCCAATGAAGGCCCGCCAACTGCGCTGTACGACTATCAGGCTGGCCTTGTCGGCGGACTGACCGCGTTCATCTCCACACTTTCGTCCGTGCAGGCACCTTTGCGCCGTGGACGACGGCTCGAGTTGCCGCTGTTCGACGCGGCTATTACGCTGGCCGACTACAACGTCGCGCTGAGTTGGGCGACAAACGGACTGGATGAACGTTGGGGAGTCAACCGCTTCTCACCCAATTTCCCACTCGGTATTTACCGTTGCAAGAGTGGTTGGGTGGGAGTGACCGTCGTTACTCCAGTCCAGTGGAGGACTTTTTGCTCGATGCTCGGCGTGGAAGATTTGGGGAGCGATCCGCGCTTCGTGGAGCGCAGCGGTCGATTGCAATGTGCTGACGAACTGGAGGCTCGCTTCGTTTCCCGCTTTCTGGAAAAAACTGCGGAAGAATGGTTCTCCCTGGCGCTGCAGAGAATGCTTCCGCTCGTTGTGGTTCCAAGCATCGAAGAATTGCTGAATACGCCCGAGCATCGTCGACGCGAGGTCTTTGAGACTATTCGTCACGGTAGCCGCACACACGAGCAGCCTGCTTCTCCGCTACGGTTGCAGGGCACGCCGCCGCTGCGTGGCGGTTCGGTTCCCGCGGCGTGCGCAGACGAAGCGCGTTGGCGCGAATCTTCACAACCACGCGCCGAAGTACCGCTGGATCGCGGCGATTCACGCGCGCCGCTGGCTGGCATCCGTGTTGTCGACCTGTCCATGGGTTGGGCTGGCCCACTCGCCACACGTCACTTCGCCGAACTTGGTGCCGACGTCGTGAAGGTTGAGGCTTGCCAATATCCCGACTGGTGGCGTGGGGTCGACGACCGTGCGATTGTCTTTGAACAGCGGTTGTACGAGAAAAGCCCCTACTTCAACGTGCTGAGCCGCAGCAAACGCGGCATCACACTCGATCTGACGACGGAGGAAGGTCGGCAGCTGGTGAAGGCGCTCGTGAAAGACGCGGACGTCGTTATCGACAATTATTCTGCTGGCGTGCTCTCGAAATTGGGTCTTGACTACGTAGATCTGAAGCAAGCCAATCCGGAAATCATCATGCTGTCGATGCCGGCTTTCGGCACTGACGGACCATGGCGGGAATGCCGAGCCTACGGCTCCACCCTTGAACAAGCTTCTGGACTACCCATGGTGGCCGGGCGTCCGGAAGATCCGCCTTCAATGGTGCACATCGCGTACGGCGATCCGATCGGCGGCCTGCATGCGGCGTCAGCGTTGCTAGTGGCACTCTTTCACAAGCAGCGGACTGGGTGCGGTCAACGCATCATTCTTTCGCAGGTCGAGTGCATGATGTCCATGGCGGCGCCGTGGATCGTGGAGCAGTCCGCCAATGGCTGTGTTGTTGACCGAATGGGCACCCGCCACCCTCATCATGCGCCCCACGGCTTCTACCGCTGCATGGGCAAGGACGAGTGGTTATTGGTTGCCGTCACCGACGACGTCAAATGGCTGCAACTGTGCGAAGTGATAGCCAGGCCCGACTTGGCGAGCGATAGCACGCTGGCCACTGCGGCAGGGCGGCGCGGGGCGCTTCCCCGTATCGACGATGTCATAGCCGCTTGGACGGCCACTCGCACGCCGCAGATGGCGATGGAGGAGCTGCAGCGTGCGGGTGTTCCGGCTGGGGTGAGCCGTCGACCCTTGGAACTGCTGAACGACCCTCATCTCAAGGCGAGAGGCTTCTGGCAGTGGATCGACCGGGAACTGGTCGGCTTGCATCCTCAGCCTTCTCCACCTTATCGCGATTCCCTGGAAACGCTTCCCCCATTGCGTCCAGCACCGACGCTCGGCCAGTTCAACCACGAAGTCTTGAGCGATCTGCTGGGCCTCGACAAGACCCAAATCGACGCGCTGCAGGAGGCTGGCGTCATAGGAGACCGGGCGGTCAGGCCAGAGTTTCGCAAGTCGCGGGCGGCCAGCGGCCGATCGACCTGACCTGATCTGAAATGCATGCCCGTTTTGCAGGGCCATCGCTGGATGTCCCGCTGGCTGAAATTCAACTCAAAAGGAGACACGTTATGTTCATCAAAAAGAATCAACCACGCTGGCCGCGACAGAGCATTCTTGCTTTGACATTGGGAACTCTTGCGCTGGCGGCTTCAGCGCAAGACTACCCAACAAAGCCGATCACTCTCGTCGTTCCCTTCCCACCCGGTGGAAGCACCGACGTGCAAGCACGGCTGGTCGCGCGCGGGCTGCAGGCGCAGCTCAAAACGCCGGTCATCGTTGATAACAAAGCGGGAGCCTCTGGCGCCATCGGCACCCGTTTCGTCGCCAAAGCTGAAGCCGACGGCTATACGTTGTTGTTCGGCAGCACATCCTCGCTCGCGGCAGAGCCTGTGCTGAACGACCAGGCCGGCTTTGATCCAGCGAAGGACTTCGCCATGGTCAGTCTTGCGACTGACCTGCCATGGCTCCTGGTCGTCGAGTGCCGCAATGGCCCGAAGACTGTTGCGCAGTTGGTCGAGGCGGCACGCGCCAAGCCGGATGCGCTCAACTATTCGTCGGTGGGCTATGGGAGCGCGAGCAATCTCGTGGGAGAGATGTTCAAACAGAGCAGCGGCATCAAGGCGTTGCACGTCCCCTACAAAGGCGAGGCACCTGCAATCACAGGCCTCATCGGTGGCGAGGTGCAGTTTACGTTCGTCAGCCCGGTTGCGATGCCCCACATCACTGGGAAGCGCATTTGTCCCCTGGCAGTGACAGGAAGCAGCCGTCTGCCGCTGCTGCCTGATGTCCCGACCTTTGACGAAGCCGGGGTCAAGAACATGAACTTCAACGTCTGGTACGGGATCGTAGCGCCCGCCAAAACGCCAAAGGCAGTTTTGGAAAAGCTTGAGCGAGCGGCCATGAACGTCGTCAAGACGCCGGAGTTCACGAAGTCAGTCTCCACCTTAGGTGTGACTGGCGTAGGCAGTACGGGTGCCGACTTTTTGAAACGTTTGCAGTCCGACCAAGCGACCGTTCGCGCGCTCTCCAAGGTTGCGAGGTTGAAGGAATGAACGCCTCCTCGATTCAGGAACTGCAGTACTGCCGCGTGGAACATCGTGGGCCCATCACCCTCATCACGATTTGTCGGCAGGAAGTAAGAAACGCACTGCATCGGCCTGCATGCCTTGAACTTGAAGAGGTGTTCGACCGTTTCGCCGCAGATCCTTCAGCCTGGGTGGCGATCATCACCGGAGAAGGCGACAAAGCGTTCTGTGCTGGCAATGACTTGAAGTTTCAAGCGGCGGGCAATGACAACACCTGGCCGCCCAGCGGATTCGGTGGTCTGACTGCTCGGCATCAACTTGAAAAACCCGTGATCGCAGCTGTGAACGGCGTCGCGTTGGGTGGAGGCTTCGAGATTGCTTTGGCGTGCGACCTGATCATTGCAGCCGAGCACGCGGAGTTTGCTCTACCTGAGCCGCAAGTTGGGCTGGCTGCAGTCTGTGGCGGACTCCTGCGTCTGCCACAGCAGATCGGACTCAAGCAAGCGATGGGGATCATTTTGACAAGCCGGCGCGTTGGAGCCACCGAAGCGAAGTCTTTGGGCTTTGTCAACGAAGTGGTACCCAAGGACCAAGTGCTCCCAGTGGCAATTCGCTGGGCACAAGAAATCCTCAAGGGATCGCCACTTGCCATCCGTGCATCAAAGGCGCTGGTAAACGCCGGCTTGTGGGACCCGGAAATTGATCGAACGTATCCGAAGCAGAAGCAATTGCCGACGGTCGCTGCTCTGTACTCTAGCGCCGACAGGATCGAAGGGCCCAAGGCTTTTGCGGAGAAGCGCAAGCCGGTCTGGCAGGGCAAATAAATCAGCGAAAAGCGCTATGGGTTAGCGGATGAGGAAATTTCGCGCTCGGCCTGGGAGTTGCTGCGAGGCGGGAGCTAGTCGAGCGCAGCCGGCGTTGACGCGCGCAGGCTCCAGTAGTCGAGCAGCACGCGCGTGCTGATAAAAAAGCCGGACCGCGCACCGGCGAGGAGGCAACAGCGCGGCCAACATCTACTTGGCCAACGTGAAGAACGCCGATGCGGTGAGCTTCACGGTCAAGCTGCGCTCGGCAAGGCTGTGAACCAGCAGTCCACCACGCCGGGCGCTTCCCTGGCTCACGATCGTCGAGGACGGGCGCGCGCTGCAGGATCACATACCCAACGCTTCGGTGGCTTTCAGAACTTGACGAGCCACACTCTCGATCGGCTCGCGTTGCAGCATGGCTCGTTCGCGCAGGACCTCGTAGGCCTCGTCTTCCTTGAGTCGACGCGCATCCATGAGTGCGCGCGTGGCTTTGTGAATGACTTGCTGGTGGGCCGCCTTCTGCTCCAGGCGCTGGATGTAGTGTTCCCTCGATCGGCGTTGCTTACTCTGGTGCAGTGTTAGTGCGAGTGCGGTCAGTACGCCAGCAGGTCTCACGGGCGAAGCAATCGTCGTGAATGCGTTCAAGTGCAACACCGCCGCAAGGGTGATTGGATTCTCGAACGCAACGATGGGAATGACGGGAGGTGAATTCGGCCTTTCGAGCCACGGGCAGGGTTGCGACAGCGTATCCGGGTGAACGGACATGAGCACCATGTCAGTACCTTGCGGCAGTGTTTCCAACAGAGGCCATGCGCAGGTAAACGAACACCCGATGCGCGAAAGCTGGGCCGTGAGCTCCTCCCGATCTCCGTCATCGGGGTGGACCACCAACAGCCGCAGCAGGCGGATGTCCTTGAAAATGGCCTGGCTGTCGTTGATCCTCGTCATGCGGCCCCCACTGCGACCTTGCCTGCTGCGCCGTTGTATCGCGGTTGCGAGCGACCTGCCCATGCAGGCGGGATGTGCGACATAACGTAAGGGTCCGCGATCACGGGTTCGGGCGCTTCCGCCAGGATGTCGAAACTGCCGTTGGCGTTGCAACGTCCGATGCGGGGGTTCAGGTGGGTGTGGTGGTTGTTGCCGTCCACGCGGATCCGCCCTTGGGGTGCGTTCATTTCCAGGCCCGCCATGGCGCGCGAGATATGAACCGGCTCCGTGCTGCCGCACGTGCTCATGGCTTGGGCGAGCAAATGGGTTTGCACGTAAGCCGCCTCCCAGCAGGAGTTTGTGCGCGCGTCGGCCCCGAAACGCTGGCGATAACGCTGGATGGCCTCGCGGTTGGCTTCCGTGTTCACTGACTCGAAGTAGGTCGAACAGGTGATCAGCCCCTCGGCCAGTTCGGCGCCCATGGCCTGGACGTCGGCCTCGCAGCTCATGTGGCTGGCGATCGGCGTCACTTGACGATCGACGCCGGCACGGTCCAGGGCTCGGTGCAGCCGGGCCATGCCTTCCCCCACCACGGTGGAGTAAATGAAATCGGCACCACTGCGCTGGATGGCCTGGGCCAGAGCTTCGTAGTCATGCGCACTGGCATCAAGTGGCAGGTAGGCTTCCAAGGCCTTGCTGCCGCCACGCTCGTGGATGAGTTCGCTCATCACGCGGTTGGCTTCGTGGGGGCACACGTAGTCTGATCCGATCAGGGCGACGCGGCTGCCATGGCGTTCAAGCATGTAGCCCGCCAGCGGCAAGATGTTCTGGTTGGGCACAGCGCCGCCGTAGAACACATTGCGGCTGAACTCGAAGCCCTCGTAGGCGGTGCCATAGAACAGCAGTGCGTCATGGCGCTCCACCATCGGAATGACGGCCTTTCGGCTGCTCGACATGTAGCAACCCATGAACAGACGAATGCCGCGTTCGATGATGAGTTGCTCACTCAACTGCCCATACAGGCGCGGGTTGGAGGCGGGGTCGACACACACCGGGATGATCTCCCGGCCGAGCACGCCGCCGGCGTCGTTGATGAGCTCCATGGCCATCAATACGGCTCTGCGCTGCGTCTCCTCGACAGCTGCCGTAACGCCGGTTGAGGAATAAAGAACGCCGATCTCTATGTAAGCGCTCAATAGACCACGCCCTTGCGTGGCGCGTGACCGAGGCTCAGGAGCGGCCTACTGGCCGCCCAGCGCGATGTTCCAGGGCAGCAACGCCTCGTAGTCGTCGACGGTCTGTGCCAGCGGAAGCTTCTTGAACAAGGCGACGAGGTACCGATAGGGCTCGATGTTGTTGGCCTTGGCCGTCTCGATGAGCGAATAAAGATTGGCACTGGCGTTCGCGCCGCCGACGGTGTCGGCGAACAACCAGCTTCGTCTTCCGACGACGAAGGGCCGGATCGCGTTCTCCACCGGATTGGAGTCCAGCGGCCAAGCTGCGTTGTCCAGGAACCGCACGAGCTTGGGCCACTGCCCGTGCAGGTAGTGCAGTGCCTCGCCCAGCAAGCTCGACGGCGCGACGGCGTGCAGGTGCGTGAGCAGCAACCGCTCGATGTCGCGCACGACAGCGGCGCTGTAGCGCGAGCGCAGCCGCAGCCGGCGCGCAGGCGTCCAGTCCCTGGCCAAGGACTCCGCACGGTACAGCTTGGCAATCAGCCGCACGAACCGGGTCGCGAGCTGGTCGGGCGAGCGGGCTGCCTTCGGGATGGACTCCTCGGCCTTGATGAACGGCCGGCGTGCGTGAACCCAGCATCCAAGGTGCGTGAGACCGCCGGCCCTCGCAATGCCGTTGTAGACCTCGTAGCCGTCGCTCATGAGCGTGGTGCCGGGGCGGATGCCGGCATAGAGTTTCTCGGCGTGCACGGCGCCGCGCCCCGGCGCATAGGCGAACAGCCGCACTGGCGGACCGGTGCCGTTCATCTGCGCCCACATGTAGCTCTTCGTCTGTGCCTTGCGCCCGGGCTCCTTGAGCACCTGGACCGTGGTCTCGTCGCCGTAGATCAGGTCCGAGTCCAGCAGGTGATCGCGCAGCAGGTTGATGATGGGCTGCACGGCCCGGCCGATGCGCACGACACCGGCGGCCAGGGTGTTGCTCACGATGTCGCCGCCGAAGCGGCGCAGCAGCGCAGCCGTGCGGTACAGCGGCATGCCGAACTGGTACTTGCCGGTGATGACCCAGGCCTGGGCCTGCTCGGTGAGCAGCCCGCGCGGGATGATGCGCGCTGGCGTCGGCGCGACCCTTAGGCTCTGATCGCAGCAGGGGCAGGCGTACTTGATGCGGTGGTGCTGCAGCACACGCACCTGCTCGGGGATGACGTCCATCTGCTCGCTGACCTCGGCACCGATCTCCACCAGCGCGTGCCCGTCATGGGCGCACACACGCTCGGCCTCGGGCAGCTCGTGGCGCACGATCTCGCGCGGCAGTGCGGGGTCCAGCGGCTTGCGTCCACGCTTCTTGCGCTGATGCCCGGCGACCGTTGTCGACTCCTCTTCGTCGGTCTCGGCCTGCGGCGTCTGATCGGTGGGTGCGAGGGCCTCGGCCTCGTTGAGGAACAGGTCCTTCTGATCGGTGCCGCGGGCTTCGCTCTTGGCCGCGAACAGCTGGCGCTGCAACGCCTTCAACCGCTCCAGGGCGAGGTCCCGCTCGGTGGTCGCGACTCGCAGCGCGCCGGCCAGCGCATCGCGCTCGGCAATGAGCGCGGCAAGTTCTTCAGCGGTGATCGTGGCAGGGGCGGGTGGTGGCGACACGCCCGCTTGGATCGGCATGCCCCATCATTGTTCCTTCAGGCCACGCTGGAATAGCGCAGGCGCGAGTGGCGTTGCACCACCGCGATGTCGATGCCCTCCAGCAACCAGTGCAGCTGTTCGGCCGTCAGCGTGGGAACTGCCTCGGCCGAGGGCCAGATGAACCGGTCCTTCTCCAGGCGCTTGAGCAGCAGCCAGAAGCCGTTGCGCTCCCAACCCAGGATCTTCACCCGGTCGCGCCGCCGGTTGCTGAACACGTACGCACACGAGGCGAACGGGTCCAGGCCCAGGGCCTGTTCCACCAGCACCGCCAGGCCGTTGATGCTCAGCCGGAAGTCCACCGGCTCGCGGTGCAGGTAGACCTTCAGTCCTTCGTCGAAGCGGAACACCGCAGCCTCCCCAGCGCCTCGATCACTTCGCCGACGTGGCGCAGCTGGACGCCGCGAAGGTCGATCGCCACGCCATTAGGCAAGCGTGCCTGCACGTCCATCACGGCGACGATGTCGTCGCAGCTTCGGACCGCGATCGGCGAAGCTGGCGGCACCGGGACCGCCACGAACGCCGCAGACGCCGGCACCACGCTGGCAACGGCCTTGCGCGCGCGACCACCATGGCCATGCTCGCGAAGCCAGCGTCCCACCTGGTTGGCATTGACGCCGCACTCGCGCGCCAGGCGCGACACCGAGGCGCCTGGCTGCAGGCACAGTGCCACCAGCTGCGACTTCGCGGCTTCGTCGTACACACTGCGTCCGTCGCTCTTGTGCCCCACCACCAGCCGGCGCTTGAGGTCTTCCAAATCGTCTGTCATTAACGTTCCCGCGTTCATCTACGTGGGAACGTAGGCTGTCAGGTCACAGCCTGCGGCTCAAGGACGTGGTTTATTGACCGCATACATCTCTATGGGTGCCATGTGTATGGATGTGCTGTACAGATTCACCGTGCAGCACCGCGATGGTGCGGTGTGGGTGCGTGTATGCGGTGCATGCCGCCATGAAGCAGTTCCCGGCGCAAGAAGTGAGCCACCGGCTCCCAGCGTTTCCAGCTATGGGGCAGACGGACAGAAGATGCATAACGTGAGGACTGTCCACCTGCAGCCATGTCAAAGGGTGGCACGCCGCTTGCATCGTGGAAAGAGTCTTTGGATTGCGCACCATCGTCAAGCACCCAGGACACGTTGCTGCGGACAAAGGCGTCCATGGCGACAACGGCAAAAGAGCCCGAACCCCGCAAGGGGTGCGGGCTCTTTTTTTTGTTTGCGAATTTCTTCGGTCGGAGTGAAGCAATGAAAAGACGCAATTTCCTGTCTGCAGTGGGCTCGGGTGTCGTGGCGGCCTCGGCTGGCAGTCTTTCCCAGACTGCGCTGGCGGCGACACCTTCGGGCAGCGGTCCCGTCAAGCTGGGCCTGCTGTTCTCGCAATCCGGCGCCATGGCTAACAACGAGTCGTTGTTGAAGGACATCTCCCTGATGACGATCGATCAGATCAACGCCAAAGGTGGCGTGATGGGACGCAAGGTCGAAGGTGTCGTGGTGGATCCCGCGAGTGACTGGCCGATGTATGCGCAGATGAGCAAGCAGTTGATCCTCAGCGAGAAGGTTGCGGCCATCTTTGGTTGCTGGACCTCGGTGTCGCGCAAGTCAGTGCTGCCGGTGGTGGAGGCGCAGGATAGCCTGTTGTTCTACCCGCTGCACTTCGAGGGCGAGGAGCAGTCCAAGAACGTGGTCTACCTCAACTCTCCGCCCAGCAGCTCTGTGCTTCCCGCGGTTGAATACCTGATGACCCCCCAGGGCGGCGAGGCCAAACGCTTCTTCATGGTGGGCAGCGACTACGTTTGGCCACGCACTATCAACAAGATGCTCAAGGGTTACCTCAAGACCAAGGGTGTGCCCGAAAGCGCTATCCGCGAGCAGTACGTTCCTTTCAGCCACTCGAACTTCCAGTCGATCGTGCGCGACATCAAAGCCTTTGCAGCGCAGCCGGGCGGCCAGGCCATCGTGGTGTTGACGGTGGTGGGAGATTCGATCCCTGCCATGTTCAAAGAGGCCATCAACCAGGGCATTCGCGCCACAGACATTCCGATCCTTGGCCTGGACGTGGTGGACAGCGATCTCGAAGGCCTGGACACCGCACCGCTGGCGGGGCATCTGAGCTGCTGGTGCTACTTCCAGAATATCGACACGCCTGCCAATCGTCAGCTCAAGTCCGACTGGGCGAGCTACGTCAAGGCCAAGCAGCTCAAGCACCGCCCGGACATGGTGATCGACCCCATGGTGAGCACGGTGATGGGCATCCAGCTGTGGGCTCAGGCCGCCACCAAAGCAAAGTCGTTCGAGCCCGCGGCCGTGCGCAAAGCCATGGCGGGCATGGCGGTTGACCTTGCAGAACGGGCTGTGGGGTGGTGTGCAGCAGTTGCGTACCTGGAAGGCTGCGTCATGAGCCAGACGATCGCCTTGTACATCAACGGGCTGAACGTTCGTTTCGGCGGCTTTGCTGCCATCACCGATCTCACACTGGAAATTCGTTACGGCGAATCACGCGCTCTGATCGGGCCGAACGGTGCTGGCAAGACCACCTTGATGGACGTCATCACCGGTAAGACACGGCCCAACAGTGGCGAGGTTTTTCTGGACCGCAAGCTGGATCTGGCCACGCGCGGTGAGGCGGAGATCGCCCGCAGCGGCATCGGGCGTAAGTTCCAGAAACCCAGCGTCTTCGAGGCATTGCCGGTGGCGCAGAACCTCGAACTGGCTGTGCGGCGCGGGTTGGGCTGGGGTGAGATGGTGATGTCGCGGCTGAGCGTGGCGCAGCGGGAGCGCATCGAAGAGGTGCTCGTGACGATTGGATTGCAGGAAGATCGCCAGCGCAAGGCAGCTGAACTCTCGCACGGGCAAAAGCAGTGGCTGGAGATCGGCATGTTGCTGGTGGCCGAGCCCAAGGTGTTGTTGCTCGACGAGCCAGTGGCGGGCATGACCGAGGCGGAGTCCGAGCGAACGGTCGAGTTGATTGCCTCGCTGCGATCCCCCGACAGGGCCATCGTGGTCGTCGAACACGATATGGAGTTTGTCGATCGCGTGGCCGACCTGGTGAGCGTGCTGCACGAAGGTCGCCTGCTGGGCGAAGGGTCGATGCAGGCGGTGCGGACCAACCCGAAGGTCATCCAGGTCTATCTGGGAAGGTGATGGTGATGCTCAAGATTGAAGGACTGAACCAGTACTACGGCAGCAGCCACGTCTTGCGGCAGGTGAGACTCCAGGTGGCCGACGGCGGCTGCACGGTGCTGCTAGGGCGCAACGGCGTCGGTAAAACCACCCTGTTGCGCTGTCTCATGGGGCTGCTACCCATTCGTTCGGGCCAGGTGACGTTGGGTGGTCAGGAGGTTGCATCCTGGACACCCGAAGCCCGGGCGCAGGCAGGCATGGGCTACGTGCCTCAGGGCCGCGAGGTGTTTCCGGAACTTACCGTGCGTGAAAACCTGCTCGTGGGTGAGATCACCGCTGAGCGGCGGCGCAGGCCGGGAAGGCCCGGAGACGGTGCCGGACAGGATCGCCGGCCTCGCCACACCTACGAAGACGTCGTGAACCTGTTTCCCGTGCTCAAGAGCATGGGGCGGCGATTGGCCGGGAATCTCTCGGGCGGGCAACAACAGCAGTTGGCTATTGCACGGGCGCTGCTGACCCAGCCAAGGCTGCTGATCCTCGACGAACCCACGGAAGGCATCCAGCCCTCCATCGTGCAGGAGATCCAGGCCGTCATCGCCTCGCTCAAGGGGCAGTTGTCGATTCTTCTGGTGGAGCAATACGTCGACTTTGCCGAGTCGGTGGCCGACCGTTTCACCGTGCTAGTGCGGGGACAAGTCGTGGCCAGTGGTGAAGGCCGTGACATGGCGGCTACCGACATTCGTTCCCTGATTTCGGTCTGACCACCCCGGCAGACCATCCCCAATTTCAACTTAACCACAGTAAGGAAAAAAATGGACTGGCTCAAACAATCGATCATGCACATGCGAGGTGTCGCCCGCGGTCAAGTGGGGCAGACTCATGAGCTGAGCGAGGCCCGTCAAGGCACCTTTCACTACACGATCGGCCCCTACTCGCAGCCGGTGATGCAAGTCGTGCCGGGTGACCGTATCGTCGTGGACACCCGTGATGCGTTCGACGGGAAGATCCAGACCGAAAAGGATCTCCCAAGCCAGAAGCTGCGAGTGCCGTTCCTCAATCCCCAAAGCGGACCGATCATGATCGAGGGTGCTGAAAAGGGCGACGTGGTAGCGGTCTACATCGAGTCGATGTTGCCGCGTGGCACCAACCCCCGAGGCACTTGTTGCCTGATCCCGCGCTTCGGCGGACTCGCAGCCACGGACTTCACGGCACTGCTCAACGATCCACTGCCGGAGATCACTCGCAAGATCGACTTGGATGAAGAGGGCGTGTACTGGAGCCGACGCGTCACGCTGCCCTACCGGCCACACATTGGCACCCTGAGCCTCTCGCCCGAGATCGACTCCATCAATTCGCTCACCCCCGACAATCACGGGGGAAACATGGACATCCCCGACATGGGGCCGGGCAGCATCACCTACCTGCCGGTTCGTTCGCCTGGCGCGCGGCTGTTCATCGGCGATGCGCACGCCTGCCAGGGCGACGGCGAGGTCTGCGGCACGGCGGTGGAATACGCCAGCAGAACCACGATCCACGTGGACCTCATCAAGGCTTGGGAGATCGACTGGCCCCGCCTGGAGACCGAGGACAAAATCATGGTGATCGGCAGTGCGCGTCCGCTCGAGGACGCTACCCGCATCGCCTACCGTGAGCTGGTGCTCTGGATGGCTCAGGAGTACGGCTACGACCAATGGGATGCCTACATGATGCTCAGCCAGTGCGGCAAGGTTCGCTTGGGCAACTTTGTGGACCCGAAGTACTCCGTGGCTGCCGGCGTGGAAAAGAAGTACCTCGCTGATCTGGCTTGAATCCGTTGCTCAAACATTGGAGATCGATGTGGACCTGCGATTGCAAGGATTGAAAGCGGTCGTCACCGGCGGCACCAAGGGCATTGGACGAGCGATCGTCGAAACGCTTCTGGCCGAAGGCGCAAAGGTCGCCTTCTGCGCGCGCCACGGTGCCGAGGTGACGCAAGTGCAGGCCGAGCTTTCGGCCGGCGGCGCGGTGGTTCGGGGCCATGCGTTGGATGTGGGCGATGGTGACGCACTCAAAGCTTGGGTGGCCGAGGTCGACGCCGACTTCGGCGGCATCGACATCGTCGTCGCCAATGTCAGTGCGCTCGCCATCTCGCATGGCGAAGCTGCCTGGCGCAGCGGGTTCGAGGTGGACTTGATGGGCACGGTCCGTCTGGTGGAGGCAGCCATGCCTTCGGTGGAAAAGAGTGCGCACCCGGCCGTGGTCACCATCGCCAGTTTGTCGGCGCGAGAGATCGACTTTGCCTCTGGCCCGTACGGCGCCTTCAAGGCCGCGATCGTGCACTAAACACAAGGCTTGGCTTTTCATTTGGCGGGCAAGGGCATCCGCGCCAACTCCGTCTCACCGGGAAACACATACTTCCTAGGCGGTGTCTGGAAGCAGATCGAAACAGGCAATCCCAAGCTGTTTGCGGAGGCCCTTGCATTGAATCCGACAGGGCGGATGGGAACCCCTCAGGAAATGGCCAATGCAGCGGTGTTTCTTGCCAGTCCGGCTGCGAGCTTCATTACTGGCACCAACTTGGTAGTTGATGGAGCGCTGACCCGTGGAGTTCAACTGTGACGCAACGCTTGCCAGTCACTGAATGCGGTTTCTTTTGTCCCCAACGGTGGATGCGGCCGCTGAGACGGCGACATCAGCAATAAGCGGGCAGGCATCCACTACTTTGTGGCTCGCGGGCATAGGTACGCCCGCGAGGCGCAAAACGGCACTTCGAGAAGCCGATAGGGCGCTTCATCCCTCCGACATCGCACCCAATGGTCATCCAACAACGGCGCACGATCCAAAATCACCGCGCTGATCAGCGCTTCCATGATGAAGCCACGGTAGCGCACGAAGTAGCGCGATCACAGCCAGACAGAGCGCGCCGATGACGAGAGACACCTGCGACCCAGTCAGAGAGCTGCCACCGATGCCCCGCACAAGCAGACCATTCAAGGCGGTCTGCAAAGCGATTGGTAACAGTAGCAGTAGCGCATTAATCAGGCGCTGCCTACGTACGCTCAAGCGGCTTGAACGATTCCGAAAACGGATCCGGCTGGTAACCGGCGGCATTGAACAGATAAGCGCGGGACTCGTCGATCGCGGAGCGCAGCTTTGCCTGGTCCACGCCCAGCACGACACCATCGCGTTTGCGCAGCCGCCCCCCGATGATGACGGTATCGACATTGCTGCGCTCAGCCGCGTGCACCACGGTACCGATCGCGTTGTTAACCGGGTAGATGTTGAGGTCCTTTGTGCGGATCAGAACCACGTCGGCCTGCTTGCCCGGCGTCAGGCTGCCAGTGCGCTTTTCCAGTCCCGCGGTTGCGGCGCCGTCGATCGTGGCAGCTTGCAACAACCGGGAGGCATTGGTTGACGCCGCCACATCGGGATTGCCACCGTGTCCCAGGGCCCGTCGCAGGTAGAAGGCCACGCGCATTTCCATGAACATGTCACCGCTGTAGGAGGTCTCGTTGTCGACACTGAGGCCAGGACGAATGCCGTGCTCGAGCGCCTTCTGCCACGCATTCATGCCATCCTCGATTCCGTAGTGGGCATCCGAACGTGGGGTCACACTGACGCGCACACCTGCCTCGCGCAAGATGTTCCAGGCGGATTCCGGCAGTCCGATGCAGTGGTTGAAGATGTTGTCGCTACGCAGCAGCCCCTTGCGGTGCAGGTCCGGGAGCTGGGCTGCCAGGTCGGCGCCAATGAACTCTGTCACGATGACAGCGCCCAGTTCCCGTGCAACGGCCCACTGGTCCGTTTCGAGCTTCGGAAAAGCGTCCATCACGCCCAGTGTCAACAAGCCTGCAGGCTTGTTGGCGAGGTACTTGGCGTGTAGGCGTGCAAGGTTGCCCGGCCAATGTGCCTTGTCCCAGTCGCCGGCGACTGGTGCCCCGGTGACGTGCACCGCCCGGATGCCTGACTCGAGCAGTGCGTCAACTGCGGCGTCGGAGTGCGCGGCCGTACGGCTGTTGTGGGAATCGTCGACCACGGTGGTGATACCGGCATCGATGCAACCCAGCGCCGTGATCATGTTGCCTACGTAGATGTCACGCGGACGGTAGTATTTGGCAAATGAGAGGTGGGTGGCGTTGCTATAGTCCCCAAGCGTTGCCGCATTGGGGTTAATGCGGCGCAGCTGACCTTCCCAGGAATGGCGATGGGTATCGACCATGCCCGGAATGGCGATCATGTCCGCGGCGTCGATCACTTCGGCATCACCAGCATCCAACTGCGAGCCGATGGCGGCAATGGTGCCATCGGCAATCAGGATATCGCCCTTGGTCAAATTGCCGACCTTGGCATCCATGCTGACGATCGTGGCGCCTCGAATCAGAATCCTGCGAGGGGCTGGTGCCAGCGGCCCCACCAGTGGAAGGCCTAGATCGGAGGCTTCAGCGCCTCCGCAGGCAGCAACGCCTCCAGTCAGGCATGTTGCCGCAGCAAATCTAAGCGCAGTACGGCGCGTAATGGCAGAGCTCATGTTGTCCTCATGATCGTATGGGTTGGACGGGGATGAAAATGTGCCTTGACTGGCCCCATGAGACGAAATTTATGATTTCCACATTCTTAAGAAAAGCGCAAAACTTGGAATTTAGATTTACGTGAATCGGAAGAATGAATCGATTCACCGAATGCTCTTCTCATCAAAGTTGCCGAGCGCGGGAGTCTTAAATACTCTGTGGATCCAGGAGGCTGGAGCGATACGAGTTGTCAAGACGATCGGACTGAATGAGCACAGCGAGAGAGAGCTCCATGTTCTGGCAGATGGGCCGACGAGTGGAGGCTCGATTGCGGTTGCGGGCGCATGTGATCTTGCTGGTGGAGCAGGGCCTGCAGAACAAGTGCATCGCCTGTGGAGGCCGGGCTGGACCAGTGCGAGATCGCGCTATGGCGGCAACGCTTCCCGGACGGGGCATCGATGCGCTTTGCAAAGATGCGCCGCACTTGAGGCGCCCCGGAGACGACCCGGCCGGAGTCGCTCATCTTGCACATCACCCTGCACGAGCAGCCAATCAGCGGCACGCACTGGGCATAGTCGAACGGTTCGTCCGTGACACCACCGACAAGCGCACCGGAGGCGGATAGTGTGGTTAGATGACTTTAAGCAGTGCTTTCCAGGGCACCACCAGCTCCATCTCGGTGAGGAAGACTGTCCGACGCGTCCTCTTTCTCTTGCCCGCATGCTCGGCATCCGAAGAACTGATCTGGCTCATCATCGGCGCTGCTTGATCAACATTCAGATCTTCTGTCGGCGGACTCGATCAGACCTTCCCTAGCTATGGACGGCGACGATCATCATGCATAGCGCCCAGAAGACATGCAGTTCGCAGCCCCCCAAGCTCCAGTTCCATTTGCCGCCTGAAATCTTGTACGAGGCCGCTCCCGCAGCGAGCATGAACATTGCACCTAGCCACGAAGCGTATGGCTGCAGTACATTGAACACGAGACCGATGGCTGCAATGAGCTCAATGATCAGCGACAAGATGACGAAGAAGGCCACTGGACGCAGCCCTGCGGATTCGAAGACCTTGTTGACGGCCTGGCGCGCGGTGAACTTCGCAACGCTGTGCGGGATGAACATCAATCCGCAGAGGATGGAGAGCAGCCGTATTGGATCAGTTGCGATGATTTGGTCCATATTCATGTGTTTCAGTTGGCTGTCTTGGTTGTTTGCGAGACGAGTGCTGCCGTAGAAGCGCGACGGTGCGCGAGCGGCGTGGCCGCTCAGGGCTTAGCCAAGCCGCCGCTTCAGGTCCTGCATGGCGAGCAGCAAATCAACGATGAGTTTGCCGCCAGCCTCATCGGTGAACTGTCCTTGCGCGTCGAACTTGCCCGCGCAATGATTGATGAACACCTCGGGTTTGTTCACCGTGAACGCATCCATGAACACCATGACCTTCCGCAGGTCGTACTGCACGCGCGCTGTGCCGACTGGCCCTGGACTTGCGCCGATGATGCCGACAATTTTTCCGATGAACGGCGGCTCTGGCGGGCGCGACATCCAGTCGAGGGTGTTCTTCAGTACTCCAGGGATAGAGAAGTTGTATTCCGGTGTGGCAATCAGCACTCCATCCGCTTGGCGCACTTTTTCCTTCAGCGCGGCAACAGCGGCGGGTTCCCCCTGAGCGCGCTGGTCGTCGTTGTACATGGGAATATCGCCGATGGTTGCGATTTCAACCACGACTCCTGCGGGTGCGAGCTTCTGAGCCGCTTTGAGTGCCAGTGTGTTGTAAGAGCCGGCGCGGAGGCTGCCGGACAGGCCAAGAATATTCATCGGATTTCCAATTGAAAGTAAGCGACGTCTGCGGAGCTAAGCCGCGTGTGTCGTAGTGGAGTAGTCCACCTGATGGCGCGTGATGCGCAGATTGCCGAGCTCGCGCTTTACACGCAGGTGTTCGGGGTGGCTCGCGTAGGCCTCCAGTGCCGCTTGAGAGGCGAATTCGCTGTACAGCACGACGTCGCATGCGTAGTCCACGCCGCTTGTGTCGATTCCGACCTCCAGGTGGAGAAGACCAGGCACTCGGCCGCGAAGGCTATGGAAGCTCTCCACGAGCTGGTTCGCGTTCTGGCGGCGCTGCTCAGGCGTTTCGCCGCACAGCTTCCACATGACGATGTGTTTGATCACATTGCTTTCCATGACTCACTCTGCGGGCGGAAAGCCGGCCTTCTGAGGCCACAGATTCTCGAAGGCATGGATGCTGCTTGACGCGTAGACACCGGCGCGTGTGAACGGCTCGTTTGCGAGCCATGCATGCGCATCGTCCCGGGAGGCGAAGTCGATCGACAGCAGGCTCCCGATCATCGACGTTCCGTCGTCCGCGAGAAGGGGCCCGGCAAAGGCGATCCGTTCGGCCACCTGGGCCAGATAGGCCTTGTGAGCGGGTCGAAGTTGAAGACGCAGCTCCTTTGAACCGGGCTTGTCGAGCAGGAAGAATGTGTAGAGCATTTTGGGGGTATCACCTCGTCGCAGGCGCCGTGGACAGGGAACATCACGATCGACGGGTTAACGCTCGCAATTTTGGAGAATCTGAAAGTGAAAGGCGCGGCGGTCAACCCTGACGCTCCTCCGGTGCAAACAAGGGCGATCGGACGAGGAACGGCGGCGCCGGTGATCGGGTTCGTTTGCCGCGACTCGTCCAGTCCCCCGCATCGAGGCCGTGGAGCCTGGACGTTGAGGGCATTTGCGGCATCTCGGCGTCTCCGTCCAACACCGACTGAAACCTCAAGGCTGCAGTCGGTGGGTCTTCGAGGTCAGTCCTTGACGGTGGCGATCGCCTCGATCTCCACTCGTGCGCCCATGACCAGCGCTGCCGCTTGGAACGTCGTACGCGCCGGCGGATCGTTCGGGAAATACTCACTGAACACCTTGTTCATCGGCAGCATTTCCGCAAGGTCGGCAACATAGATGACGACTTTGTGAACGTCTTGAAGCGACGAACCGCCGGCTTCGAGAACAGCTTTCAGGTTCTCACAGACCTGGCGCGTTTCCGCCTCCATGCCGCCTACGGCCAGTTGCCCCGTGGCGGGGTCCATGCCGAGCATGCCGGACGTGTAGATCCAGTCGCCAACCTTGATGCCTTGTGACAGCGGTACCTTTACAGGCGGGACTTTGTTCGTGTGGATGACGGTTCTCTTCATATTGCTCTCCTAAAGGTTGGTTAAATCTGCCTCGAGAGGCAGGCGGTTAAGGCACTTGTGCGCCAATCGAATTCGGCCTCACGCCCTCATAGGCGTGCTGCAGCAGGTCGCGGATTTCGGCGCGCTGGGCGCTGCCGATCGGACGCGGGTTCCAATACGGGTTTGCAACTGCGAGGTCAGCTGCCTTGTCGAGATCCTCCTGGCGCATGCCAATGTCCTTCAATGCCATCGGGGCACCGCTTTGCTGCGCGAGGTCGAAAATGCCAGCCGCCGCACTCACCCCATTTTTTCCGAGCGCACGCTCGATGCGTCTGACTGCTTGTGGGGCCGCGGTCGAGTTGAAGGCTATCGCGTGGGGCAGCACGACGGTATGGACTTCAGCGTGGGGCAAGTTGAATGTTCCGCCAAGCGTGTGGCAAAGCTTGTGGTGCAGCGCCATGCCGACCGTTCCGAGCACGGTGCCGCACAGCCATGCCCCGTACAGCGCATCGCTCCTGGCCGCTATCTCTGTGGCATCCGCCCGGATGCCCGGCAGCGCTTGCGCAAGTGCGCGAATTCCTTCCTCGGCCATCAAATCCATGACCGGATTGCTGTCCTGTGCGTACAAACCCTCTGCGGCATGCGCGATGGCGTTCATCGCGCTGGTGACGCTCATGCCGACTGGAAGCGTCAGCGTGAGTTCGGGGTCGTAGATCACGGTGCGAGGCAACACGCGCAGATCCTTGCCAGTCTTTTTGAGCCCGGCTTCGGTGATGCCATAGATCGGCGTCATCTCGCTTCCAGCGTATGTCGTCGGGATTGCAAGCACGGGGAGGGACGATTCGAGGGCGATCGCCTTGCCAAGACCAGTCGTCGATCCGCCGCCGATCGCAATGGCGCAATCGGCATTGAGCTGACGCGCGAACTCACGGGCTTCCCGCGCGGTTTCGATCGGCACATGCATCACCGCACGTGCGAACACCCCCGCAGCTCGGTTGCCGATGCGTTCGGCAATCGCGCGGGCCTGTTCGGCCTGCTCGGGCGTCGAAAGCACGATCGCCCGCCTGGCGCCCAGTAGATCGATCTCCCGCTCGAGGTGCGATAGGCTTCCGGCACCGAAAACCACTCGCGAGGGCTGTGCGGTATAGACGAAGTCCTTCATGTCCATCAACCTGAGTGCCCCCGAGTCGGGTTGAGCACGAAGTCAAATTCCAGCAGGTAGCTGCCATCCGCCTGCTCCTTCCACTCACAGATCAGCGACTGGCGCACGCCGAATACGGCATCCGAATCGAGGTAGTCGCTCTTGTCGCGAAAGACATGCGTGACCAGCGTCTCGTATCCGGGCGCCTTGATCATGAAATGAAGGTGCGCAGGGCGCCAGGGATGGCGTCCCGTGGCTTCCAGCAACCGGCCCACGGGGCCATCGTGAGGAATTGCGTACGGAACGGCGAGGATGGATCGGAAGAAGAACGTCCCGTCGCCATCCGCCGTCAATACGCCTCTCGCCTGGGCCTGATCCAGGCCCTCATGCTGTACGTCATACAGCCCGTCTTCGTCGGATTGCCACACGTCCAGAACGGCTTGCGGGATGGGGCTTCCGGAGATGTCACGGACGGTGCCGCGCACCAGGCAAGGCGTGCCGCTCGCCCCGTTGGCGATGTCATCTCCAAGCTCATACTTCGGAGCACCTTCGACATGGAACGGGCCGAAGACAGTCGACTCCGTACAGCCTCGCGGCTTCTCGGTATTCATCGCAACCGTGAGCATGGACAACCCCAACACGTCGGAGAGCAGGATGAACTCCTGCCGCTTCGAGTCCGTGATGTGTCCGCACTGCGTGAGGAAGTCGATTCCCTGGGCCCACTCTTCCTCTGTCAGCTTCACGTCACGCGCAAAGGCATGGAGATGCTGTACCAGGCTCGTCATGATGTGCTGGAGACGAGGAGTCCCCGCATCGGCGAAGCTGGCGATCACGGCCTGAGTGATGTTGTCTTGATTGAGGTTTCGCATGGTTCACAAAAAGCCCGTTTTCCGGGTGGGGCAGTCAAACTTTAAAATTTCACAAAGCAGATGGAAAGCCGCTGAAGTGGAAATGATATTTCCTGAGTTTGGAAAGGTGGGTCACTTCACGGTGGTGCGCAATTGGGGCTGGGTGCGCTCAATCGCCAGTCGAACGGCGCCGCAGCGCACGCGCAAAACCCCAGCCCACAACAGGCAATGCGACAGCCGCCGACAGCAGAATCGGGGTAAAGCCGAAGTGGTCTACGACATACCCGGTGGCGGTCACGCCCAGCGCCTGCCCGGTGAATAGAAAAGACGCAAACAAGGCCACGGATGTCCCCCGTGCCGCGGGCACCATCTGGGTCGCGTGGGTTTGCAAGGTGTTGTGGTACAGAAAGGTGCCGAAACCCACCACCAGGGCGATGGGGCCGGCCAGCCAGGGCAGCACCGAGATCCACCAAGCTAGGAAGCCGCACCCCATCAGCCAACCGCCCGCCAGCACCATGCGCCGTTCCCCGAAGCGGGCCACGATGTGACTGGCGGTGAAGGCGTATGCAAGGCCGCCGACCGCATTGAGAGCCGCCAGGGCAGAGGCCGTGGACAGCGGCAGGTTGTGGTGTATATGCAGGTATGTGGGCAGATAGCTCAGCGGCCCCAGCAGGAAGAACCCCTCTGTCAGCACTGCCAGCAGGACGACACGCGCCCAAGGCACGCGCAGAACGGCCAGCAACTGCTGCGCCATCGGCACCTGAGAAGCAGCACCGGTGGGCGCGGCAATCGAGGCATGTGCCTGGCGCGCTCGCATCATCAGCAGGAGCGCCACTGCGGAATATCCCACGCTCAGGCTGAAGAAGGCGCCGCGCCAACCGGCGGCTGATTCGGAAAACAACCCGCCGGCCAGCTGGCCCGCCATCATTCCCGAGATGGTGCCTGTGAGCAAACGCGCCAGCGTGGCCTGGCGCTGGTCATAGGGGACGGCGTCGCCGATCCAGGCCATGGCCAGGGGAATCACGCCAGCGGCGGCGATGCCCCATGCGACGCGGGTCCAGACCAAAACCTGGAAGTCGGGCGCAAGCGCCGACGCCAGCGATGCCACCGCACAGCCGGCGAGCGCAAGACGCACCAAGCGTGCCTTGCCGTACCGGTCGCCCATCGGGCCGAACAGCAGCTGCACCAGGCCGTAGGCGACGGCAAACCAGATGATGACCTGCCCGGCTGCACCTGGCGTCACGCCGAAGTCGCTGGCCAAGCGCGGCAGCATCGCATCGCAGATGCGCAAGGCGGCCGCGCTGAAAAACGCGGCGCCAGCTAGGAGGGGGACCGTCATGGCGCCGTTGGCGGTCGCTTGGGTTGTCCGCTCACAGTTGCCGGGCCCTCGATCCAGCTCTCACCGCGAAGTGGCCGAGGTTGCCGGCGAAGTTCATGAAGACGGAATGGTCAGGGGTTTCGTCGATTGCGCAAGGCGTTCGGAGAGGCGGCACAAAGGGCCGGCATCTGCCCTCTGATCACTTCAGCGTTTCCTGGAGGTGAGCGCCGGTCAGGCTCTCGCGCTCCCATGCCAGCTGGGTCGGGCAGCTGGTGGGGTCGATCTCCCGTGCTTCGTAGTAGGGCTGATACGGCTTGTACAGGTTGTAGATGCGACGCAGTTCCTCCACCGCGGTCCCGTGCATGTCGACGCGCAGGTCCCATGCCGCGTAGCTCTCGCGATCCATCACGACCACACAGGCCGATCGCTCGGGCAAATGTCGGTCGTTGGCGGTCTGACCACCTGCGTCCCTGCCGGACTCCAGCGTGCTGATGAGTCGTTCAACCAGCGGCTGGGTCGGATCTTCGTTGAACTTCGCCTCCATTGCCTTGAGCACGTATTCGCCTGCTAGAACATTTCCGAAGACGGTGTAGTCCGTTCCCGTCTTGTCTCCGGCCCAACCCGTGACGCTTGCGCCCGTGTGAACCACGCCCAAACCGTCTCGTGTCATCACGGCGATCTGGCGAAGGCTCTCGTGGGCGTCGTCCTGGACCAGCGCTGCAAGCACGCTTTTGCTCGTTAGCCCCTGCTGCAGCAGGTTCTGCCCCAGAGGGGCATTCCGCCTGCGCCCGTTGGCCTGTGACATAACGACGCCGTAGGCGCTGTGCGCTCCTTGAGTGAACGACCCGAAGGCGACTGAATACGTTGCAACGGCGACGCCGATCTGGTGAGTCCGAGGGCAGCGCCCGATTACTGTGTAGGTCACGATGAATTTCTTGTCGGGGTAATAGGTATAGGCTCAGTCAAGGCGAATGTTGTTGCGCTTCACGACCGCTCCCCACTCTTCGTAGTCTTTGGCCAGGAATGAAGCAAACTGCGCCTGTGTTCCGCCTACCGGAATCAAGCCGAGATCGATCGCCTTCTGTTGGAACTCGCTCGAGGCAATGATCTTCTGCAATGCCACCGACAGACGATTCAGGGCTTCCGGAGGGGTACCGCGCGGCGCCAGGATGCCGTTCCATGAATGCAACTGGTTGCCGGGAAAAATCTCCGACAAGACCGGGACGCCAGGCAGATTCGGCACGCGCCCATTTGCAGACACTGCCAACCCTCGCAGCTTGCCTCCGTTGATCTGAGGGATGGCAGCGGCCGACGCTTCCATCGAAAACTCCACGTCTCCACTCATGACAGAAAGGATGCCTCCATCCTTGTATGGAATGGCCGTCATGGCTATGCCGGCCCTCTGCACCAGCTGGAGGGCAGCAATATGGCTTGGAGTGCCATCTCCGTAGGTCGCGTAGTTCAGCTTGCCCGGTTCCCGCTTGGCGGCTTGCACCAACTCATCAACCGATTTGTACGGGGAATTGGCGCGAACGATCATCACAAAGGGAACTTCCACGACATGGATGACCGGCACCAGATCCGAAGCTTTGTATGGCAGCTTGCTAAACACATGCGGATTGAGGGAGACCGACGGAGCCGCGGTGAAGAGAAGCGTGTGTCCATCGGCAGGAGCCTTGGCCACAAGGTCCGTCCCAATGATCTGGCTTGCCCCTGGCCTGTTGTCGACGAGGACCGGCTGTCCAAGATCCTTGGTGAGGCGATCTGCAATGAATCGAGCTGTGACGTCCGGCGAAGCTCCTGCAGGCCAGGGGACGATCAGCCGCACTGGCTTTGTCGGAAACGGCGTTTGGGCGAAGACGGACGCGGACAGGAGTGCCGCTGCCGCAAATACAGACGCGGTGCGGCGGGAAACGGCGCAACGGAAAAGATTGATGCTCATATCTGGCTCCACGGAAGAAATGGGATGAAGTTCAGGCCAGGTGCGGCGGCGGCTTGCCGTACTCGCGTTCGATACCGCGCGCCTTGAGCCAGTCCTTGTGCCGGGGCATGACCGACGGGTCATCGACCAGCGCCTCGTAGTACTCCACCAGCGGCATGTACCAGTCGACAATCCGCCGCAGTTCCGCGATCGGCTCGGACGCGTGGTCGCAGCGCAGATCGAGCCGCGCCGTGCCCTTGCGGCCGAACGTCTTGATGGCCGCCGAGGTCTGGCCCTCCAATTGGCCGCCGGCATCGCGGCCACCTTCGATGGCGCGCAGCAAGCGGTCGTCGAAACTCGCGGCACGGTTGCTCTCCCATGCCTCGCAGATCCCATCGATGGTCTTCTCGCCGGCGAGCACGTTGCCGAAAGCGATGAAGTCGGAGCCGATGCGGTGCCCCGCCCATTGATAGTTCTTCTTGCCCGTGAAGACGGCCATCCCGCCGCGCGCATCGAGGACGCCGACCTGCCTGTATTCCCAGTGTTTGTCCATCTGCTCCATGTCGATGAGCACCTTCTGGGCCGAATATCCTCTTTCGAGCAAGCCCAGCGCCACCTTGCCCAGCCGAGGTTCCACGGACGATTGGTAAGAGAGCACACCGGCCTGCGCCGACCCGAACGGCGCTACCCAACCCACCGCCGGCGAGAAGCTCGAGATGCAGAGACCGAAATCACCCGACTGCTTGTCGCGCGCAATGATCGTGAAAGTCATGACTAAAAACTCCGTTTTTGAATTGGTGAGATTGACGCTTTCCGTTTGGCTCCATCAGTCGAGCCGAATTCCGTTCTGTTTTACGACTGCTCCCCAGTTTTCAAAATCCTTGGCCAGGAACGAACGAAACTCTGCTGGTGTTCCCCCGGCGGGAATCAAGCCAAGTTCGAGCAGGTACTGCCGAAACTCATTCGACGCTGCGATCTTCTGCAGTGGCGCCGACAAGCGATCCACGACTTCCGCAGGGGTGCCACGCGGCGCCAGAATGCCGTTCCACGAGTAGAGCTGACTGCCGGGAAAGCTCTCGGACAAGGCGGGGACGCCAGGCAGACTCGGCATACGTCCGTTCGCGGAAACTGCCAGCGCTCGCAGCTTTCCTCCCTTGATCTGAGGAATGGCATCGGCCGAGGCGACGAACGCCCAATCCACGACTCCACTCATGAGGTCCAGAATGCCTCCATCCTTGTATGGCACGTGCGTCATCGTTGCGCCCGTCTTCTGCAATAGCTCCAGCATCGCAACATGGTTTGGGGTGCCCGGCCCATGTGACGCGTAGGTCAGCTTACCGGGCTGCTGCTTGGCAGCTTGCAATACCTCATCGACCGACTTGTACGGGGAGTTCGCGCGAACGCTCAACACAAAAGGAACATCCACGAGGTGGATGATTGGTGCAAAGTCGGAAGACTTGTATGGCAGCTTGGTAAACAAATGCGGGTTGAGCGAGATCGCCGGAGCTGTGCCGTAAAAAAGCGTATATCCGTCGGCGGGGGCCTTGGCTACCGCGTCCGCGCCAATGATCGAGCTCGCCCCCGGCTTGTTGTCCACGAGTACCGGCTGTCCGAGATCCCTGGAGAGGCGCTCTGCAACGAATCGGGCTGAAACGTCCGGTGACGTTCCTGCCGGCGTCGCGACGACCAGCCGGATGGGCTTCGTCGGAAACGTCGTCTGGGCAAAGACAGAGCCGCCGACGAGCATTGCTGCCGTGAGTACAGACGCGGTACGGCGGGAAAGAACCGCACGGAAACGATTGATGCTCATACTTTCTCCAAAGTGGACGATTCGGATAAGACCCATGTACCGAACCGGGGAGCCACACTTTAGAATTTCACAATCAGGACACAAACCACCCAGCCCGGAATTCACATTTCCAAAAGTCGGAAAAATGGATCGATTCACTGAGCTATCGCTCTTCATCCAGGTTGCTGAGCGCGGGGGGCTCGGCAAGGCCGCCGAGGCGTTGGGCTTGTCCAATCCTGCCGCGAGTCGCACCTTGGCTTCTCTCGAGAACCGCGTCAAGGTGCGGCTAGTCGAGCGAAACACGCGTCGCCTGTACCTGACACGCGAGGGTCAGGAGTTCCTTGAACGTGCGCGGCACATCCTCGATGAGCTGGAAGATGCGGAATCGGCGCTCCAAAGCGCAACGCTCAATCCCTCAGGCGTTCTACGAGTAAGCGCTTCGCTGTCTTTCGCGATGCAGATCATTGCGCCTCGTTTGCAGCGCTTCCACCAGCTGTATCCCCAACTGCGGGTGCACATCGAAACTGCGAACAGATACTTGGACATGATCGACAACGGGATCGATGTCGCAATCCGCACCCGGGAGTTGGAACCAGACAGCACCATCACGATTCGTCGCTTGGGGACGACACGGAGATTCCTGGCGGCATCCCCGGCATACCTTGCCAACCGAGGCGTGCCGAAGCATCCGCGCGAGCTTCCACTGCACGCGCTTTTGCTATACGTCTATGCGAAGAATCCGAATGAGCTGAGCTTCACTCGCGGCGCGCAGCGCGAGTCAGTGACGGTTCACGGGCTGCTCGAGTCAAACGATGGTCAAGTGCTCAGGGCAGCCGCACTGAACGGCCATGGAATCCTGGTGCAGCCCAGCTACATCCTCTATGACGATGTTGTTGCCGGTCGCTTGGTGCCCGTGCTGGACGAGTGGGAGTTGCCAGAGCTCACGATCAATATCGCCTACCCCAGCCGGAAGCATTTGTCTGCGAAGGTTCGCTCTTTCATCAACTTCATGGTTGATGAATTTGCGGCCCATGAATACGAGCGGAAGTGGACCGGGAGGATGTGACGCTCTGGCCTGCTGAAGTGTCTACAACTGCTCAGCGCCCCATCTCCCTCTCGGGCGGCTGCCTGCGGAACCAATCCTTATGCTCCGTCTCGACGCGGCCGATCAGTCGCGCCCTTGTTGAGTGAGCGATGAGCCGCGAGGCTACGCGTCCGCGTAGAGCTACATGGACACGTAGGCATCAGAGCAAGTGCGCAGAATTGAGAGGCTGATTGGTTGTGGGGCGCAAGAGCCCGGATCCGTTCGGCTCGCGTGCCTATGTGTTCAGCAACCGCAGGCGCTGCTGCGGTAAGGATCCTGTGTTGTTAGCGTAACGATCCTTGCTGTTGCTCAAGCGGCCCTCGGCCGAGGTGGTTCTCACCCCCACGGCCGAACAGTTGCACTGGTTGCTGGAGGGCATCGACATCGCGGTGGTGCAGCACTAATCCCGTCCGCGCTTTTTCCGTGTGGCCTGAAGGAGCGGTGATGGGGCAGTCCGATCCAAGCGGGCGTGTCGCCACCGCCAGTCACTGCCTTCATCACCGTAGAAGAACTCGCTGCGCTCATTGCCGAGCGTTACGCGCTGACCGGCGCGACGACTACGAGGCGATGCTGCCTTGGAATGTCCAATTCGGTGACGCATAGATCGCTGCGCACACTTCTGCTGGCGTATCACGCGCAAGGGCGTGGTTGATTGACGGCTTGCGCTCCACCAGCCGACCCTGACCCAGACTTCACGCGCGGCCAGGTAGCGTGTTGCCGCGGGATTCGACAGCCCCAGCGCTCTGGATGCACCGCTGAGGCCACCATGTCCCGCAGCCTGGACCAACAGCGATAGCTCAGTGAGTGAATCAAATTTTCCATTTCAAGGAAAAATGATTTCCAAGATCGTCGCTTTGCACCCGATCACTGAATCTATAGAGTGAAGCTCATTGTTCATCGCTCAGCGCTCACGCCTAACCCGAATATTCCAAACCGCAGGCTTGGTCATGGGGGGCGCGTGGAGATCGAGGCGATCACCATTGTCAAGGATCGACGAAGGAATCGTCGAACAACCGACCAGGGCCGAACGGCCTGATAAATGTCACGGACAGCAGCCATGCCGCAATCGCCCCCTTCACACGCATTCCACGGGCTCGACTGCAGGGCACTCAATCCTTCGCAGCAAGCCAAGCTGATCACCAGCGCGATCGTTCCGCGTCCCATCGCGCTCATCTGCACGAAGGGCCCCGCGGGGCTGAATGCGGCGCCATTCAGCTTCTTCAACATCGCCAGTATCAATCCGATGATGGTGATGTTCTCCATTGCGCCTACGCAGTATCAACGCGCAGGCGAGCCCAAAGACACGCTGGTCAACATCGAAGCGTCGCGCGAGTTCGTGGCGCATCTCGTTGACTATGAGAACCGGGAGGGGATGAACGCCTGCGGTCCTGAATATCCTGCGGACGTCAGCGAACTCGAGGTGGCCCAGTTCACGCTCGAGCCGTCCGTGAAGGTGCAGACTCCGCGCATCGTGAACTTCCCGATCCAGTTCGAGTGCGTCCTGTCCCAGATGCACGATCTCGGCGGTTCAGGCCACCGACTCGTGGTGGGTGAAGTCGTTTATGCGCACTACCGCGAGGGCGTGTTCAACGAACAACTGCACGTGAACTTGGGAGCGCTCGACACCATCGGGCGGCTTTCGAGCCCCGGCACGTACGCCCGAATCACCGACCGCTTCCAGATGCTTCCGCCAACCTTGAGCGCGGCAGAACTGAAGCCCAGCGCGATGAACAGCTAAGTCTCGGAATGCGGCTCGTGGGCTTGTGCGTCATGGATGCCGAAATGAGGAATCCGAAAGGTGCTTCAGCCTCCGCAGGAATTGCGCTCATCCCGTCGCCGAGCGCAGTTACCGGTCAGACATACAGCTCGAGATCGGCACGCCCCAAGCATGGATCGTACATGCCAAGGCTGCGTTGCCGCATTGAGTGGGCCGCCGCGACAGCCTCGAATTCATCTTGCTTCTATCTCCCAACAACGGAAAAACCGGCCATCCATCAAGCTGAGGGTATTCACATGAATCGCAGAGATTTTGCTTCGATGTTATTTACTCATGCCGTAGGGACTCCGGCTGTCGTGTACGGACTGACGCAAGCGCCCGCGTTTGCGCAAGAGAAATACCCCAGCCGTCCGATACGCATGATCGTGCCGTTTCCCGCGGGCACCGCGCCTGACGTTTCCGCCCGATTTGTCGCAGAGCGGATGTCAAAAACGCTGGACCAACCCGTCATCGTCGACAACAAGCCCGGGGCAAGCACCATCGTGGGTGCACAGCAGTTCGTCGCCACGCGACCGGACGGCTACAACCTCTTGTACACGGCAAATGTCACGCTCTCGATCAACCCGCATGTGTACAAGAAGTTGCCGTACCAGGTCAGTGATCTGATCCCGGTCACTCGAACGCTGGCAATTCCGTTTGTGCTCGTCGTGAGGTCCGACTCGAAGCTCAAGAACCTGTCCGACCTGATCCAGGAAGCGAAGCGAACTCCCGGGCGGCTGAACTACAGCTCCTACGGTGTCGCGACTGCCCCTCATGTGGCCATGACCTACTTCTGCAACAACGCGGGAGTATCCATGACCCACGTGCCCTACAAGGACGGCGGTTTGGTTGATCTCCTTGGCGGCTCGATCGACACGGCGTTCAGCCCCGTCGCCGACGTCCTGCAGTATCTCAAGACAGGAAAGCTGCGCGCGCTCGCCGTCTCGAGTGCTGCCCGCATCAAGAGCCTGCCCGAAGTCCCGGCCGTTGCTGAAATGTTCCCGGGATTCGACGGTGACTCCTGGCACGCGCTCTTCGTCCTGAAGGGCACTCCACAGAGCATCGCCGACCAGTTGGCTGCGGCCGCGCGCGGCGTAACTGCCTCCGAGGAGTTCAGTAAGTTCCTGGCTGATATGGGTCTTGTTCCAGCGGGCGATTCGCCGGTCCAGTTCGCGAGTTTCCTGACCAACGATTCTCGTCGCTGGGAGAAAGTGGTAAAGGACAACAAGATCTCAGCAGAGTGAAGACACGCATAAGCCCAAGCTGCGAGATCAGAGCTCGAAGACCGAATGTCGGGGATGTCGCGGCAGCGGTCGCAACTGGACGACTTGCATCAACAAAGGGAAGTGCGCACCGCCGAGAAATGCACATGCGTGCGCGCGCTTCTGTCATTTTTCACCCGGAGGAATTAACCATGATCACTATCCGCAACATCGTATCCCTCGTCGCTGCGCTCACTGTATGCGGCGGAAGCGGGCTGGCCATCGCGCAAGCACCCACGCCTGCAGCCGCACCTGCCGCGGCAGCAGTCCCGCAGTACGGCGGCAACATCAATCTCGAGCAGGCCCGTCGTGCCATTGGTGCTGCGATTGCCGAAGCCCGTCGAATCAACGTTCCCATGGCCGTGGCGGTGGTGGACACCAGCGGCAACCTCGTGGCCTTCGAGAAGATGGACAACACGCAGAACGCCAGCATTCTGGTCGCCCAGAACAAGGCGGTGTCAGCCGCGATGTACCGCCGTCCGACCAAGGCGTTCCAGGATGCGCTGGCAGCTGGCGGCGCCGGCCTGCGCATTCTCACGTTGCCCCACGCGAATGCTGTTGAAGGCGGTATTCCGCTGATGCAAGGGGGCCTGATCGTCGGTGCTATCGGCGCTTCGGGTGGTTCCCCGGATCAGGACTCGGTCGTAGCAACTGGCGGTGTTGCCGCGATGGGGCGATGAAGGCTTGCGGGCATCGATACCAAGTGCGCATTACCTCCATCGCCCCATTGAAACTTGCTCTCTAAATTAGGAGTGGATATGAAATTTCGTCATGCACTGCTCGCGACACTATGCAGTTCGCTTTTTCTGGCGACGACCGCGAACGCCCGCGAGTACCTCAAATCAGAAGCTGGGCAGCCCCGGGGGTATTCCACCGCAGTGGCCACGCAAGGTGGAAAGACTGTCTGGATATCGGGTCAAGTCGGCATAAGGGATGAACAGGGAAAATCGATGGCCGGCGACTTTGAAGGCCAGGCTCGCGTGATCTTCCGAGCCATCGACGCAGCGGTCAAACGCGCTGGTGGCAGCATGAAAGACGTCGTCAACATCACTGTCTATCTGACCGACCCTAGGCTTCTGGAGCCGCTCATTCCGATTCGCCACGAGTTCTGGCCCGATGGCAACTTCCCTGCGAGCACGTCTATCACGGTGCATAGCCTGCCTTTCGTCGGAATGATGATCGAGGTGTCTGCTGTCGCGGTCATTGGTGATAAGTAGACATACCAGCATTGATGGCGAATGATGGCCCGACCCCGGATCGGGGAGCGGACGAAAAATTGGACTGCCAGGAGGTGGTTCATGTACTCCTACGAAGGTCGGATTCGAGCCGTTGAGCTCTACATCAAGCTGGGAGAGCGCGTCAGACCCACCATCCGGCAACTGGGCTATCCAACAAAGGGTTCTTTGAAGGGCTGGTACAACGAATACCAGTAGAAGCTCGATTTGCCAAAAGGCTATGCGGGCCGGAGACCCTCGCGGTCAACCAAACTCGGTCATCTTCATCGGCAGGGGAAAGATCGGCCAGTGCAGTCTCCAAATATTGGGCGAACTGCTTTGCATGATTGAGGACTCCTTGCGGAGGTCGGATTCCAAGGCGATCAACGAAAGGCGAGGGGAGAAAGTACATTCTCCAGCGCTCAGGACTGCGGGACTCAGATAGCTTGGTCCTGCCGCTCTTCATGGTCGGCGCCTTCAGTCCCATCGGCTGCTTGAGACTCGACTCGGCGCTTCAGTTCTTTCATGAGGAAGCACGGTACAACCTCGACACGGCAGCGACGAACGGCTTCTCGGCGGAGGAAGTGCTTGGATACATCGAGGAGTTCCCGAATACCGCGAACGGGTGAGCCAGTGTTCAGCATCGGCATCGCTGCGTCATCGAAATGGAGAGAACGCAAGCAAGTTGCAGTGCTCTTGGTCATTCCGAAAATGAAATTCAGTCGCTCATTTTCAGAGGCAATTCAAGGCTCATTGCGGCCTCTGTACAGCTCACACTCATGAGCGCCTTGTCCTGTCGCGCAGGTCGATACCGCACGGGCTTCTGAATCGGTGCGTACATGGCAAGAGGCAGTGACATTCAATGTCGTGTCGTCGGCGTCTCATGTGACAACGAATGTCACTTCTTGCCGCTGCATGTCTCTCGCAACGCGCGCAATGCGTCCATCGGTTTTACCGATTTCATTTCATCGGGCCATCGAGGCGGATGGCATGCAGTTTGCAGAATTATTTGTTTACACATTTTAGACAAATGACGCACTTTTCGAATGACGACAAAGATGTCGCCCTGCTGGATCGCCGCACCTTCTTCATCGGCACCGCGAGTGCACTCGCCCTTGGCACGACGGCTTGCGGTGGTGGCAGCAGCGGAAGTTTTTCGCCGATAGGGGGAGTTGCCGCGCAGCAGCCACCGGGTGCCACCCCTGATGCCGTCGCAGGTGTCGATACTCCCGACACCCCAGCGCCCGGGCCGACCACCCCTGAGCCCGGAGTACAAAAGATCACGCACCCCGGCCTGCTGGTCACCGAGGTCGACCTGCAGCGCATCCGAGACAAGCTGGCCGCCAAAGCGGAGCTCTGGGTGGGCGGCTTGAACATGATGCTCAAGACGAACAACACCAACCTCGATGCGAAGCCGCGCCCCCTGGCGTTGGTGACGCGCGGTGTCGACGGCGAGAACTATTGGCAGATGGTCGGCGACTTTGTGCGCGCCCTTCACCTCGCATTGCGCTGGAAGATCACGAACGACGAGAGCTACGCGAAGAAGGCGGTGGAGTTCCTCAACGCATGGTCGTCGACCTTGACCGAACTGGGCGGCGACTCCAACGTCTACCTCGCCTCGGGCCTCTACGGCAACCAATGGGCCAACGCCGCGGAACTGATGCGGACCTACCCCGGCTGGGCGAAGGAGGACGTCGCGCGTTTCCAGACCATGCTGCTGAACGTGTTCTACCCGAAGGCGCACGACTTCCTGGTCAACCACAACGGCACGGAGACCAGAAAGGTCACCCACTACTGGGCGAACTGGGACCTGGCCAACATCTGCACCGTCTACGCGATCGGCGTGTTCTGCGATCGGAGCGACCTGATCGCCGAAGCGAGCAACTATTACAAGAGCGGCCGTGGCAGCGGCGCGAGCGCCAACAACGTCTACTACGTGCATCCTGGCTATCTGGGGCAATGGCAGGAGAGCCATCGCGACCAGGGCCACTCGACCCTCGGCATCGCGCTGGCCGGGATGTTGTGCCAAATGGCCTGGAACCAAGGTGAGGATCTCTTCGGCTATGGCTGGATTTTTCGCGGCACATTGCGACGCATTGAACCTTGCAAAGCAGGGCTCGACGCCGAATCAAGGTTTCAGACTCGGGCAACTTGGCGCGCTTCATGCGGTACTTGCCCACGCCACTATTCACGATGACCCAGCCATCGTGTGTCTGCCTACTGGCTACGGAAAGACGTCGTTGATGATGGCCTTGCCGCTGCTTACAGGCGCGCAGCGTGTTCTCATCGTTGAGCCCTCCGATGCGCTGCGTAAACAAGTCACCTCTCATTTTCGTGAGCTCTCCACGCTTCGAAGAATCGGTGCTATTCCCGCGGAGTTTCCAAATCCAATGGTCGCCAGGCTCGAAGGGCGGCCTGAAGATGCTGCCGCGTGGGAGCAGCTTGCTGAACAGGACGTTGTAGTCTCGACGCCGTCAAGCGCTTCTCCCTCCTTGGCGCCAGGTGCGCGCGAAGATCTGTTCGACCTCATCGTTTTTGATGAGGCTCACCATGCCCCTGCAGATACGTGGGCCGCCTTCTTGGCGCATTTCAAGAGCGCTCGATTCCTCTTTCTCACGGCAACACCATTCAGGCGTGACGGCCGCGTTATTCCGGGAAAATTGGTCTATCGCTACCCAGTGACACGTGCGGTTGACGAAGGAGCTTTCCGTCCAGTGTCGTTCCGCGCTGCTCCGGTTGTTGACCCCCTCAACGACGCTGAGATTGATCGATCCATCGCCGTGACCGCCGTCGCTCAATTGGAAGCCGATGCGCAACAGGGGAAGGACCATCGATTGTTTGTTCGAGCGGCGAACATCAAAACCGCGCGGGAGCTTGTACCAATCTACCGCGGCCTTGGGGTCGCGGTCGAAGCCATCGACAGCAAAGTTGGCAAGCGAAAGCAGGACGAATACGAAAAGAAGCTTCTGTCTGGAGAGCTGCAAGGCATTGTGTGCGTCGACATGTTTGGCGAGGGGTACGATTTTCCCAAGTTGAAGGTCGCCGCCTTGCACGCGCCTCACCGCTCCCTGGTGCCGACGATTCAGTTCATAGGACGCTTTGCTCGAAGCGACGACACCACCGGAGATGCAACGCTGATCGCACCTCTCGCGCGTATTGTTGACGCTCCAAATGCGCTGTTGAAAGAAGGCGTTGACCTTGCCCTCATGATTGACAACGCGGCTCAAGAAGAACTTGAAGGAAATGCGGAGGAGCAGGCAGTTCTTGAGCGATTCTCCGTGAGCAAGGTCGCAGAATCCGACTACGACGCAGTGTCTCCGCTCGTCCTTCAGCTCTATGCGCACGTTCGCGTCTTTCGTTGCTCAGAGGCCCCCGACTTCTCGAAGATTGGCGATACGGTGGGCAAGGCACTACGTGCCGTCAAGCAATGGGTAACGGAGGACGGAACGGTCAGCCTTGTGCTGACGGTCGATGAGAATCCACCCAAGTGGGCGACTTCTGACGTGTTGATGAACATCCGGCACGACGCATTCTTGTTGATGTATTTCCCAGTCGGCGGGCTCTGCTACATCGGGTCAACAAGGCGAACCGAGAAAATTTATCAAGGCCTCATGAACGAAGTCTGTGAAAGCTCGCGACCCCTGAGCTACGAGGAAACCAGTCGAGCTCGAGCTGGCCTGGATGAGGTGCGCTTTTACAACGTCGGATTGAAGAACACCACTTTCAATTCTCAAGGTGAGACGTATCGGACCCTCACGGGGCCCGCCGCGGAACGTGCGGTCACGGCTGGAGATGGCAGAGCCTATTCGCAGGGGCACTTCTTCGGCAGCGGCATGGCCGGCAACGAAAAGGAGACCATCGGCGCAAGCAGCAGTTCGCGCATATGGAGCAATCAGAATCTCTCGGTGTCCGAATTTATGGATTGGGTCGAGCGGATGAATGCTCGGCTTGTTGGGAACGCCCCGTTCGCCCAAACGCAACTGGACATCGTGCGCGCTGCAACACAACTGCGAGAAATTCCCCAAGTGGTCATAGCGGGGAGCTGGTCCAAAGCCGGGTTCAAGACGAATCCGCGCATACGGTACTGGCGGGCCGGGGGCGATGCTTCCTACAAGAGACTCACCGACTGCGAGCTGGCTGAGTTCGCCCCTTTGCCGGCGGAAGGAAGAATGGACTTCAAGGTCATCCATGAAGAAGACTCCATTCTCATGCGATTCTCGATCCAGAACGGCCCAATGGTCTCTCTCCTGGACGAGGTGATAGAGATCCAGGTCGAGTCGGCAATGGACGATTGGATGCCGCTCGACGAATGGTTGCGAGAGCATCCGCCGGTTTTTTATGCGGCCGACAAGTCCTCTTTTGAGGGAATGAATCTTATGGCTGCACCGCAAATTCAAGCCGCGGCATTGACGCCTGGAGATGCAGAGTTCATTGACTGGAACGGGTGCTCCATCGGAGTCGAGTTTGTACCCAACGATGGAACGGCTGACGCGGCGCGGAAGCGTGCAGCGCTCGCTGGCCAAACCACGGTTCAAGAGCATCTGGAGCAGCACTTGCGGGCTGTACCGGGTCTGGTGGCTCTGTTCTACGATCATCGCTCTGGAGAGGCGGCGGACTACATTGCCGTGACCGTCTCAGCTGAGGGAGATGTTGATATCGGTCTCTATCACTGCAAAGGAGCCGGCGGCGCTCCGACCGGAGGGCGAGTCGGTGATGTATACGAAGTCGCCGGCCAACTGGTCAAATCGGTTTACTACTGTGATGTAGCCACGCTGTTGGCTCATATGCGGGACCGTATGCATCAGCGACACCGGTTTCCCTCTAGCTTCGTTGTCGGAAATCTCCCGGAACTTGCTCAACTGCTGCAAGATACGGTGGCCACAAAACGAAGCTTTACCGTTGTTGGAGTGCAACCGGGCATAAGTCGCGAGGCGGTCGACGCCCATTTGGCTGACCTGATGATGTTCGGTGTTGATTACGCGAAGCGCGGTGGCGTAGCCAGGGCTTATTGGCTTGTCAGTGAGTGACATCAAGGCGTCTTCAACCTCGGTTCTCGGTCGGGGCCTACCGGTTTCTCGGGAGGGCCTGGTCGGTGCGCGCAACTTGCTCGTCACATGTCGCGTCGCGCGTCCTCCTCAAGTCGGGCGACGTGCGAAATCTGATCGTCTAATTGTGACTGCGTCGGCGAAAGCAGCACTTCACGCGGCTCGGCTCTCCCATCGTCGATGAGTTACGTCTAGAACCTTCGCCTTCCATCTACGCCATCGAAATGTTTTGAACTCTATTTCTTCATGCCCGGTAAAGTACCGAGCAGTTTTTTGAACTCTATTTGTTTGTTTTGAACTCTATTAGCTTCGACCACGCCCGCTTCGACGCCGCCATCGTCGATCTCGATGGCACCATGGTCGACACCCTCGGCGACTTCGCGGTGTCGCTGAACCACATGCTCACTGATCTTTCGCTGCCGCCGGTACCTCCGGCGGCAGTCGAAAAAATGGTGGGCAAGGGTTCGGAGCACCTGATCCTTTCCGCGCTCGCCCATGTGATGGACTCCGGCGGCGATGGCGCTTCGGAGGCCGGCGCGGATGCGCTGCGCGCGCGGGCAGAGGCGCTTTTCGATCGCGCCTGGGAGCGCTACCAGCACCATTACCTGGCCATCAACGGGCAGCACTCGGCGGTGTACCCCGGTGTGCCCGAGGGGCTTAAGGCGCTGCGCGTGCGCGGGCTGCGCTTGGCGTGTCTCACCAACAAACCCACCTCGTTCGCCAAGCCGTTGCTGGCTGCAAAAGGGCTAGACGGTTTCTTCGAATTCGCGTTCGGCGGCGATGCCTTCGCGCGCAAGAAGCCGGACCCGCTCCCGCTGCTGAAGACCTGCGAGGCGCTGGGCACCGATCCCGCGCGCACGCTGATGATCGGCGACTCGAGCAACGACGCGAGGGCCGCGCGTGCCGCCGGATGCCCGGTGGTGCTGGTGACCTACGGCTACAACCATGGCGAGCCGGTGCGCGGCGTGGATGCCGATGGCTTTGTGGATTCGCTGGCCGAACTGGGCCGCGCGGCCGTCTGAAAAGCGCGCGCGGCGCGTGCTCGCTTGGTTGCCGGGCTACTGCTTTCCTAGCAGCGCGTCCTTCAGTTTCCAGTCGGCCGGCACGGGACCGAGCCAGATGCGCAGCAGCGCATTGAAGAAAGCCTGTTCCTTGATCGGATCGGGCTGAGGCACGCCGCGCACAGTAATGAGCGTGCCGGTACCGGGCAGCCAGTCGATGGTGAAGGTGTCGCCGGCCTTGAGCTGCTTTTGGTCCGCGAACATCTGGCCCATGCGCAGCAGCCCCGGAATGAGGTTGACCATTTCGGTCTTGGGCGAGTTTTCTTCCACGCCCTTGGTAAAGAGCTTGCCGAGTTCATTGGCCTCGATGTCGCGCAACATGGTGATGGCCACGCGCTTGGGCCCGGGCGCCGCCAGCGCCTCTTCGGGCGTGGAGACTTTCTTGCCCACGTAGAAGCCGGCGGTGTACACCTTGAACACGGCCTTGTAGCGCACGCCCGCGCCATTGAGCTGCAGGGTGCTGCCGCGCAGGGCGAGGGTGTCGTCCAGCTTCACGCCGGCCACGTCGACCTGTGCGGCCGAGGCGGTGGTTGCGATGGCGGCTGCGCAGGCAAGCACGGCAAAGCGGGAGAACGGCAGGAATGAAAGCGAAACAGCGGGCACGTGATCTCCTCGATTTGCGAACGGTCGTTCGAATGTATCTTTTCGTTTTACTCCTGCTTCTCCGGGGGAACCCTGAAGGCGGCCATTGCGCGAGCGGCGTTTTCGTGGGCTAAACTCCACGCTCCATGTTCGTTCATCACATCATTCAAACAGGTGAAGGCAGCCGGGGAGCCTGGCCCTGGCGTAGCCATACATCGCTGACTGTTTGATTGCACGGCGCACGCCGTGCGCCCGCGGTACCGGATCGCTGCAGACTCCGGACCACCAGTGAATGACCTTGCCACCGGCCAAGAAGCGCCGCGAGGCAACTGGAGAACGAATCCGTGATCACCGAACTTGAATTCAAGAGCCTCAGCGCCCAGGGCTACAACCGTATTCCGCTGATGGCCGAGGCTTTTGCCGACCTCGAGACCCCTCTTTCCCTCTATCTCAAGCTGGCCCATTCGCAGGGTGGCGGCAAGCACAGCTTTCTTCTCGAATCGGTGGTGGGCGGCGAGCGCTTCGGTCGCTACAGCTTCATCGGGCTGCCCGCACGCACGCTGCTGCGTGCCAGCGGTTTTGGTGCCGATGCAGTGACCGAGGTGGTGACCGACGGGCAGGTGGTCGAAACCGCTGCAGGCAATCCGCTGGACTTCATTGCCGAATACCAGAAGCGCTTCAAGGTGGCGCTGCGTCCGGGGCTTCCGCGTTTTTGCGGCGGTCTTGCGGGCTACTTTGGCTACGACACGGTGCGCCACATCGAACGCAAGCTCGAAAAAAGCTGCCCGCCCGATGCGCTGGGCTGCCCCGACATCCTGCTGCTGCAGTGCGAAGAGCTCGCTGTCATCGACAACCTCTCGGGCAAGCTGTACCTGATCGTCTATGCCGATCCGAAGCAGCCCGAGGCTTATGCGGCAGGCAAGCGCCGCCTGCGCGAGCTGAAGGAAAAACTGAAGTACTCGGTGAGCGCTCCCATCGTGAAGCCCACCCAGCCGCATCCGCCGGAGCGCAGCTTCGCCAAGGCCGACTACCTTGCTGCGGTGGAGCGCGCCAAGGACATGATTGCCGCCGGCGACTTCATGCAGGTGCAGGTGGGGCAGCGCATCAGCAAGCGGTACACCGAATCGCCGCTGTCGCTGTACCGCGCGCTGCGCTCGCTCAACCCGTCGCCCTACATGTATTACTACCACCTGGGCGACTTCCACGTGGTGGGCGCTTCGCCTGAAATTCTGGTGCGCCAGGAGAACACGGGCGAGGGCGAACAGAAGATCACCATCCGCCCGCTGGCCGGCACGCGCCCGCGCGGCGCCTCGCTGGAGCTCGACAAGGCGGCCGAGGAAGAGCTCATCAACGACCCGAAGGAGCGCGCCGAGCACGTGATGCTGATCGACCTTGCGCGCAACGACATCGGCCGCATCGCCAAGACCGGCACCGTGAAGGTGACCGAGGCCTTCGCGGTGGAACGCTACAGCCACGTGATGCATATCGTGAGCAATGTCGAAGGCACGCTGAAAGACGGCATGACCGCCATCGACGTGCTCAAGGCCACGTTCCCGGCCGGCACGCTGACCGGCGCGCCCAAGGTGCACGCGATGGAACTCATCGACCAGCTCGAGCCCACCAAGCGCGGCCTCTACGGCGGCGCCTGCGGCTACATCAGCTATGCGGGCGACATGGATGTGGCCATTGCCATTCGCACCGGCATCGTGAAGGACCAGATGCTGCACGTGCAGGCCGCGGCCGGCGTGGTCGCCGACTCGGTGCCCGAGCTGGAATGGAAAGAAACTGAAGCCAAGGCGCGCGCACTGCTGCGCGCCGCCGAACTGGTCGAGGAGGGGCTGGAATGAGCAACGTGCCTGATATTCAAAACGACTTTTCGCACGAGATCATCGGCGCCGCAGTCGAGGTTCAGCGCGTGCTCGGCACGGGTCTGAGCGAAGACGCCTATGCCGCGGCATTGGCCATTGAACTCGCCGAGCGCGAGATCGGCTTTGCGCAGGACGTGGCGCTGCCGGCTAGCTACAAGGGTCGTTCGCTCGGCGAGGTGTACCGCGCGGGCTTCGTGGTCGAGCAGTCGGTCATCGTCGAGCTCAAGGCGGTCGACGTGCTGACCGACCTGCACCGCGCGCAGGTGCTTGCCGCGCTGCGGCTCTCGGGCCTCAAGCTGGGCCTTCTGATCAACTTCAACGTGTTCCCCGTCGTCAAGGGCGTGCACCGGATTGTGAGCAAGCCATGAAACTGCTGATGATCGACAACTACGATTCGTTCACCTACAACATCGTCCAGTACTTTGGCGAGCTGGGTGCGGATGTGCAGGTGCACCGCAACGA
The DNA here is from genome assembly GCF_037203865.1 of Variovorax sp. CCNWLW186. Taxonomy (NCBI): domain Bacteria; kingdom Pseudomonadati; phylum Pseudomonadota; class Betaproteobacteria; order Burkholderiales; family Comamonadaceae; genus Variovorax; species Variovorax sp. CCNWLW186. The sequence goes on from NZ_JBBCBO010000005.1 coordinate 318,114, forward strand.
CGAGATCACCGTGGCGCAGATCGGCGAGCTGATCGCTTCGGGCGTGACGCGGCTCGTGGTGTCGCCGGGGCCTTGCTCGCCGGCGGAAGCGGGCGTTTCGGTGGCGGCCATCGAGGCCTTCGCGGGCAAGCTGCCGATTCTTGGCGTATGTCTGGGGCACCAGGCCATCGGCGCGGCCTTCGGCGGCAAGATCATCCGCGCGCAGCAGCTGATGCACGGCAAGACCAGCGAGATCACGACCACGCAAGAAGGCGTGTTTGCGGGGTTGCCCGAAAAGTTCATCGTCAACCGGTACCACTCGCTTTCCATCGAGCGCGAGAGCTGCCCGAAGGAATTGGCGATTACCGCGTGGACCGACGACGGCGAGATCATGGGTGTGCGGCACACCGGGTTTGCGAATGACGTGCGCATCGAAGGCGTGCAGTTCCACCCTGAATCGATCCTCACCGAGCACGGCCACGCGATGCTCAAGAACTTTTTGGATTGACCGCCATGACCGACCGCTCCTCCATCGTCGATCTGCGCAGCGACACCGTCACGCAGCCTACCCCTGCAATGCGCGAGGCCATGATGGCGGCGCCGCTCGGTGACGACGTCTTCGGCACCGACCCGAGCATGAATGCGCTGCAGGAAAAGATCGCGGCGCTGCTGGGTTTCGAGGCGGCGCTGTTCGTGCCGACCGGCACGCAGAGCAACCTGTGCGCCATTCTTTCGCACTGCGGGCGGGGCGACGAATACATCGTCGGCCAGCAGGCGCACTGCTACCGCTGGGAAGGCGGCGGCGCTGCGGTGTTCGGCAGCGTGCAGCCGCAGCCGCTCGACCATGCGCCCGACGGCACGCTGCCGCTCGCGCAGATCGAAGCGGCGATCAAGCCCGACGATGCGCACTTCGCGCGTACGCGGCTGCTGGCGTTGGAGAACACGCTGGGCGGCAAGCTGCTTCCCTTCGACTACGTTCAAGCCGCGACGGATCTTGCCAAGAGCAAGGGATTGCAGCGGCATCTGGACGGCGCGCGTCTCTTCAATGCCGCAACGGCGCAGGCTGCGCTGAACAAGCGCAACGACATCCGGGCGGAAGCCCGCCGCATTGCACAGTGCTTCGACAGCGTGTCGGTCTGCTTCAGCAAGGGCCTGGGTGCGCCGATCGGCTCGGCGCTGGTGGGGTCGCGCGAGTTCATTGCGCGGGCGCATCGCGTCCGCAAGATGGCGGGCGGCGGCATGCGGCAGGCAGGGCTGCTCGCGGCGGCGGCATCGCACGCGCTCGACCATCACATCGACCGGCTGGCCAATGACCACGCGCTCGCGCAGCGCCTGGCGCAGGGGCTCGAAGGCATCGAAGGCCTGAAGGTCGAGGCGCCGCACACCAACATCGTTTTCGTCGACCTGACGGGCGAAGCGCAGGCGCGTTCTTCGGAACTGCTCGCGCACCTCAACCAGCAGGGCATTCTTGCGACGGGCCTCTATCGGCTGCGCTTCGTGACGCATCTCGACGTGGACGCGGCGGGCGTGGACCGCGCCGTTGCCGCCATCCGCGGCTTCTTCAACGCCTGACACCAGGGAACCAAGGAGCCCGCGATGCCCGATCTTCCGCATCTGCTCGCTTTCATTGCCGCAGGCTGGCTGCTGAACCTGACCCCGGGGCCTGATGTGCTCTACATCGTGACGAATTCGCTGCGCTCGGGCGTGCGCGCCGGCATCGTGGGCGGGTTTGGCGTTCTCACCGGCTGCTTCGTTCATATCTTCGCGGCGGCGGTCGGCGTCGGCACGCTGCTGGCCACCTCGGCGGCCGCCTTCACGGTGCTCAAGTACGTGGGCGCGGCTTACCTGCTGTACCTCGGCGTGCGCATGGTGCTGTCGCGCGCCAAGCCGCCAGCCGATATTCAGGCGGCTGCCGCGGGCTCCGCCGAGCGCGGGCTCAGGGAGATCTTTCTCGGCGGCTTCTGGACCAATGTGCTGAACCCCAAGGTGGCCTTGTTCTTCCTGGCCTTCGTGCCGCAGTTCATCGCACCCGACGCAGACAACAAGAGCCTTTACTTCGTCATGCTGGGCGTGCTGTTCAATCTCAACTCCATTCCCATCGTTGTGGGATGGGCCGCATTCGCCGGCTGGATGGCGCGCAGAAGCGCCGTGCAGAAGGGCATGCACTGGCTCGATCGCGCGGCAGGCGTGCTGTTCATCGGCTTCGGCCTCAAGCTTGCATTCACGGACGCGCCGGCCGGTCGCGCCGGCCCCTGAAAACACCGAGGAGACTCTTCATGATCACCCCCCAGGAAGCGCTGCAGCGCACCATCGAACACCGCGAGGTGTTTCACGACGAAATGCTGCACATCGTGCGGCTCATCATGAGCGGCGAGTGCTCGCCGGTGATGATGGCGGCACTGATCACGGGCCTGCGCGTCAAGAAGGAAACCATCGGCGAGATCACGGCCGCGGCGCAGGTGATGCGCGAGGTCTCCACCAAGGTGCCGGTGAAGGACACCACGCACCTGGTCGACATCGTCGGCACGGGCGGCGACGGCTCGCACACCTTCAACATCTCGACCTGCTCGATGTTCGTGGCGGCGGCCGCGGGCGCCAAAGTGAGCAAGCATGGCGGGCGCAGCGTGTCGAGCAAGTCGGGCAGCGCCGATGTGCTCGAATCGCTGGGCGTGAACATCAACCTGCAGCCGGAGCAGATTGCGCGCTCCATCGAAGAGGTGGGCATCGGCTTCATGTTCGCGCCCAACCACCATCCGGCCATGAAGAACGTGGCACCGGTGCGCAAGGAGCTCGGCATCAAGACGATCTTCAACATCCTGGGGCCGCTGACCAACCCGGCGGGCGCACCGAACATCCTGATGGGCGTGTTCCATCCGGACCTGGTGGGCATTCAGGTGCGCGCGCTGCAGCGGCTTGGCACCGAGCACGCCCTGGTGGTGTACGGCCGCGACGGCATGGACGAGATTTCGCTCGGCGCGGCGACCATGGTGGGTGAACTGAAGGACGGCGAAATTCGCGAGTACGAACTGCATCCTGAAGACTTCGGCTTTGCCATGTCGAGCAACCGCACGCTGCGCGTGGAAACGCCCGAGCAGTCGAAGGCCATGCTGCTGGGGGTGCTCGACAATCAGGCCGGTCCGGCGCTCGACATCGTGCTGCTGAACGCAGGCGCGGCCCTGTATGCCGCCAACGTGGCCGATTCGATGGCCGCCGGCATCGAGCGCGCGCGCGAAGCCGTGGCCTCCGGCGCGGCGCGGAACAAGCTGGCCGAGCTGGTCAAGGCTTCCACATCGGTTTGAACAACCGCTAAAGACGAATACAGAACATGTCCGACATCCTCGACAAGATCATTGCAGTCAAGCGGCAGGAAATTGCTGCGGCGCAGAAGAAAAGCCCGCTCGAAGCCGTGCGGTTCGACGCCGAGAGCCGCGTGCTGACGCGTGATTTCGAAGGCGCTTTGCGCGCCAAGATCGCCGCCGGGCGGGCCGCGGTGATTGCCGAGGTCAAGAAGGCGAGCCCGAGCAAGGGCGTGCTGCGCGAAGAGTTCATTCCGGCTGACATTGCGCAGAGCTATGCGGAGGGCGATGGCGAAATCAGCGCCGCGTGCCTTTCGGTGCTGACCGACAAGCAGTTTTTCCAGGGCGGCGTCGACTACCTCAAGCAGGCGCGTGCCTCTTGCGACTTGCCGGTGCTGCGCAAGGATTTCATCGTCGACCCCTACCAGGTCTATGAATCGCGCGCGATGGGCGCCGACGCCATTCTCTTGATCGCGGCCTGCCTCGACGACGCGCAGATGAAGGACTACGAAGCCATTGCGCGCGGGCTGGGCATGGCGGTGCTGGTCGAGGTGCACGATGCAGCCGAGCTCGACCGCGCGCTCAAGCTCAAGACGCCGCTCATCGGTGTGAACAACCGCAACCTGCGCAATTTCGAGGTGTCGATCCAGGCCACCATCGACCTGCTGCCGCGGTTGCCGGCGGATCGGCTGGCCGTAACGGAGTCGGGCATTGCCACGCGTGAAGACGTCGCCACCTTGCGCGCGGCCGGCGTTCACGCCTTCCTGGTCGGCGAAGCGTTCATGCGCGCCAAGGAGCCGGGCGAGGCACTCGCCGCATTGTTCAGATGAGCCGGCCCGATCAGCTGTCGAGCAGCGATCCTGCCGACTGGCCGGTGGCGCCGGGCTGGCAGCCGCTGGTCGACGGATTCTTCGGCGGCATCGTCGGGCAGAAGCTGCTGGGCTTTTTGCGTGAGCGCCTCGACGCCGGTGCCGTGATCTTTCCGCCCCAGCCGCTGCGGGCGCTGGAACTGACGCCGCCCGACGACGTGCGCGTGGTGATCCTGGGCCAGGACCCGTACCACGGGCGCGGCCAGGCGGAGGGGCTGGCCTTTTCGGTAGCGCCCGGCGTGGCGCTGCCGCCGTCGCTGCGCAACATCTTCAAGGAGCTTCAGCGCGACCTCGGAACGCCCCCGCCGCCGTTTCCCAACCCCGGCGGCAGCCTGGTGAAGTGGGCGACCCACGGGGTGCTGCTGCTCAACACCTGCCTCACGGTGGAGGAGGGGCAGCCGGCCAGCCATTCGGGGCGCGGCTGGGAAGTGCTGACCGATGCAGTCATCCGGCATGTATCAGACGGTGCCAAACCTGTTGTTTTTATGCTGTGGGGCTCGCATGCGCAAAGCAAGCGCGCGTTGATCGACATCAACCGCCACAAGGTGCTGATGTCGAACCACCCCTCGCCGCTTTCGGCGATGCGCCCGCCGGTGCCTTTCATCGGCTGCGGGCATTTCGGCGAAGCGCGTGCCTGGAGGGAGGCGCGCCAGCAGGGCGGCTGATTTCGCGGATAATTCCCGCCAGTTCGCCTCGTGCAGTTCCTGCGTCTTATTGGTGCTGGAGGTTCTGTGAAGTCACAAAACCGTGCTATATTTCGAGGTTCGCCGGAGAGGTGGCCGAGTGGTTAATGGCAGCAGACTGTAAATCTGCCCTCTTACGAGTACGCTGGTTCGAATCCAGCCCTCTCCACCAGCGATGAATTTGGTTTCTAAGAGCGATTGGATCTAGCGCTTTGGGTGCCTTTGAGTGCCCCCGATGCGGGAGTAGTTCAATGGTAGAACCCCAGCCTTCCAAGCTGATGACGCGGGTTCGATTCCCGTCTCCCGCTCCAGAGACCCGGTTCGACGCCGGAAGCGATTGGTTAGACAAAGCCCTTTTGGCTCAGTGGTAGAGCACTCCCTTGGTAAGGGAGAGGTCGCGGGTCCGATTCCCGCAAAGGGCACCAGTTTTTGGGGGTTGCAACAGCAGGTTTGCAACCCATCTGCATACGTTGAAATCGTTTTTTTCGGAGTCGAAAAATGGCAAAAGGTAAATTCACCCGCACCAAGCCGCACGTGAACGTGGGCACGATCGGTCACGTTGACCACGGC
>NZ_JBBCBO010000050.1:0-1579 GCF_037203865.1 Variovorax sp. CCNWLW186
CCCAACACCGAGCTGGCCGAGCAGATGCGCCTGCACTGCAACCGCGGCATCGTGGTCAACGACACCATGCAGACCGTGACCGATGCGCGCATCTACTCGGTGGGCGAATGCGCCGCCCACCGCGGCATCGCCTACGGCCTGGTCGCCCCCCTCTTCGAGCAGGCCAAGGTCGCGGCCAACCACCTGGCCCAGTTCGGCATCGGCCGCTACCTGGGCTCGCTCACCTCCACCAAGCTCAAGGTCACGGGCATCGACCTGTTCTCGGCCGGGGAGTTCATGGGCGGCGAAGGCACGGAAGAGATCGTCATGAGCGACCCCTTCGGCGGGGTCTACAAGAAGCTGGTGATCAAGGACGACAAGCTGGTGGGCGCGTGCCTGTACGGCGACACGGTGGACGGCAGCTGGTACTTCAAGCTCTTGCGCGACGGGCGCAGCGTGCACGACATCCGCGACAAGCTGATGTTCGGCGAATCCAACATCGGCGACACCGGCCACGAGGGCCACAACAAGGCCGCCAGCATGCCCGACGAGGCCGAGGTGTGCGGCTGCAACGGCGTGACCAAGGGCACCATCTGCAAGGCGATCAAGGAAAAGGGCCTGTTCACGCTGGACGAGGTCAAGAAGCACACCAAGGCCAGCGCCAGCTGCGGCTCGTGCACCGGCCTCGTGGAGCAGATCCTGATGTTCACCGCCGGCGGCGACTATTCGGCCACGCCCAAGAAGAAGGCGGTGTGCGGCTGCACCGATGCGAGCCACCAGGAGGTGCGCGACGCCATCAGGAAGGACCACCACCTGACGCACGACGCGGTGTACCGCCACCTGGGCTGGCGCACGCCCAACGGCTGCGCGACCTGCCGCCCGGCCGTGAACTACTACCTGATCAGCACCTGGCCCAAGGAGGCCAAGGACGATCCGCAGAGCCGCTTCATCAACGAGCGCAGCCACGCCAACATCCAGAAGGACGGCACCTACTCGGTGATTCCGCGCATGTGGGGCGGCCACACCACGCCGGACGAGCTGCGGCGCATCGCGGATGCGGCGGACAAGTACAAGATCCCGACGGTGAAGGTCACGGGCGGCCAGCGCATCGACCTCTTGGGGGTGAAGAAGGAAGACCTGGAGGGCGTCTGGAAGGACATCGGCATGCCTTCGGGCTTTGCCTATGCCAAGAGCCTGCGCACGGTGAAGACCTGCGTGGGCAGCGAGTGGTGCCGCTTCGGCACGCAGGATTCCACCCAGATGGGCAAGGACCTGGAGCGGGCGCTGTGGGCGATGTATTCGCCGCACAAGGTCAAGCTGGCGGTCTCGGGCTGCCCGCGCAACTGCGCCGAGGCGGGCATCAAGGACGTGGGGGTGATCGGGGTGGATTCGGGCTGGGAGCTGTATGTGGGGGGCAACGGCGGCATCAAGACGGAGGTGGCGCAGTTCCTGGTGAAGGTGAAGACGGCCGCCGAGGTGATGGAGTACTCGGGCGCCTTCCTGCAGCTGTACCGCGAGGAAGGCTGGTACCTGGAGCGCACGGTGCACTACATCGGGCGGGTGGGGCTGGACTATGTGAAGAAGAAGATCCTGGAAGACG
>NZ_JBBCBO010000051.1:0-1374 GCF_037203865.1 Variovorax sp. CCNWLW186
GATCCCATGATGGTCTCCCATCGAGTTGAGGGAGCCTCAGCATGCGCTGGCCGGACTGCAGCTGTCCTGGATGCAGCACCCAAGCAGCGCCTGCTTTTTCTGGGATAGACATCAGCTTTCGCGGCCATGTTTGGCCTACGGCAAGGGGCACAATCGGCCAGAACCGGCCGTTCGCGGTGCCGGCACAATGCGGCTAAAAGCGGACATCCATGAACTACCCAAGACTACGCCCCAAATCGGAAAGAGAACTCAGGCAAGAAGGGTTGCTTACCCGGCTTAAGCAGTGGGGAGGACCGTTACCAGGGGTCTGCCTTACGCAGGACGCTCCCCTTGACGAGCAGGTTGCCATTAGAGAACTGACGCTTAACGCCGAAGGCGGGGTCGTAAGCGTCTCAGAGTTCGCCCTCTTTCCAAAGACGGCACCGGGTAGAACAAGTACTTCAGACGCGCTCAAGCAAGAGCTTGAATGCCTGTTGGCGGCGGCGGGCGACGAAGGTATTGCGTGCGGCGAGAACGGCCGGCGAGCCAGCCGAGAGGAACTCGAAGAATGGCTGTTGCTCATCGGCCTGCCGGTGTTCAGCTACCGTCGGGGCTGACGTCTGCCTGGGCCCTTCGCGACAGCAGTGCGACTGGCTACAGTCGGCCACAACCGGACCTTCCCGCGAACCTCCTGATGACCGTCGAAACACCTCAACCGTCGACGCCGTCGGCACCGACAAGGATACCGGCGAGGTTCGTCTGAGCATCTTTGACCACCTGCCTTGGAACACAGACCACCTCCGTGTCCTGCAGGACAAAATCAACGTGTACCTTGGCTTCATCGAGTCTGGTGAACTCTATGTCGCGTACCCAAACGCCAAAGGCCGCCCGTTGGTCATCGATGTGTACACGAAATTTCGGCCGACTGAGGATGCGACACGCTTCCTAAAGCAGGCTGAAGCCGTTACCGCAAACTACGGCGCGTCCTTGCGTCAAGCTCCGTCTACGGGCGGCTACGCCGATGATTCTGCGTAGCGGTTCGCAGGCTACAGTCGGCCATGAGGGGTCGTTCGCGATCCGTCCGAAAGCGGACGCTTCCGCTGCGCACGCCAAGCCGCATCATCTCTCGCCACCGCGCTTGCTCATTGAACCGTAGGGCTACGCTGGATGCTCCTAGCTGTCAGCCGAATCGCTAGCCACTGCAACCGCCCGACAACGATAGCAACAACACAGAGAATTCGATCCCGTGCGTCGCGATTGAAGATGGCGATAGCATGTATGTCGTTTCTTAAATGACAAATTGGCATGTATGGCAGGGTTTGACGATCGGGTGACAAACGGGATCAGCGTGCTGTCCGCGATCGTCGACAGCGGCACGTTTGCGGCGGCTGGCGA
>NZ_JBBCBO010000052.1:0-1334 GCF_037203865.1 Variovorax sp. CCNWLW186
GGCGCGGGCGGCGATGCCTTCTCCCAGGCCGGCGGCGGCGGCAGCGGCGGCAGCGGGCTGTGGCTGCGCAGCGCCACCCCAGGGCTCACACTGACCCACAGCGGCACCTCGGCGGGCGGGGCCGGCGGCGCGGGCGGCTCGGAGCTGCTGCCGGCGCGCAGCAACGCCTCGGGCGGCGGTGGGGGTGCCGGCGGGGCCGGCCTCACGCTCGCGGGCAGCACCGCGCTGAATGTGGTCAACACCGGCCAGCTCCTGGGCGGTGCCGGGGGCGCGGGCGGCACCGGCGGCGGCGGGGTGGGCGGCACCGGCACCCCGGGCAACGGCGGCGACGGCGGCGCCGGGCTGGCCTCGGTCGGTGCGGGCGGCGTGATCGTGATCAACAGCGGCACCATCGCCGGCGGGGCGGGCGGTGCGGGCGGCGCCAGCAGCAACGGCGGCGCGGCAGGCCTGCCGGGGGCGGGCGGGGCCGGGATAACGGGCGCGGACCTGGATGTCACCCACAGCGGCGGCACCCTGGCCGGCGGGCTGGGCGGCGACGGCGTCACACGGGCCCCGGCGGTGGCGTTCACCGGCGGCAGCAACAACCGCCTGGTGCTGAACGCAGGCGGCACGATGCTGGGTGCGGTGGCCATCGACAGCGGCGCGAGCGCGCGCCTCGTGGCGGGCGCGGACGGGCTGGACCTGGGCAATGCGCTGCTGCTGGGCGGCACCGGCACCATCGACAGCAACGGCCATGGGCTGGGCTGGTCGGGCCCGATCTCGGGCGCGGGCGAGCTGGTGAAGGTGGGCGCGGGCACCTTGACCCTGAGCGGGGCGAACACGTACACGGGCGCCACCCGGGTGGCGGCGGGCAGCCTGCGCGCGGGGGCGGCAGGCACCTTCAGCAATGCGAGCGCGTTCACGGTGGACGCGGGGGCGGTGCTGGACCTGGCGGGGCACAGCCAGACCATTGCGGGCATGGCCAGCGCGGGCACGGTGTCGCTGCTGAGCGGCTCGCCGGGGGCGACGCTGACGGTGCAGGGCCCCTGGGTGGGCAATGGCGGCACGCTGCGCCTGGGCACGGCGCTGGGGGGCAGCGGGAGCCTGAGCGACCGGCTGATCCTGAGCGGCTGCACGGCGATTGCCAGCGGCACGACGAACATCCAGATCACCAACCTGGGCGGGCTGGGGGCGCTGACGGTGGGCAGCGGCATCGAGGTGGTGACGGCGATGAACGGGGCCACGACGACGGCGCAGACCACGCGCGATGCGTTCCGCCTGGCCGGTGGCCATGTGGATGCGGGGGCCTACGAGTACCGGCTGCATGCGGCCGATGCCTCGGGGGCGGGGGAGAA
>NZ_JBBCBO010000053.1:0-1089 GCF_037203865.1 Variovorax sp. CCNWLW186
TGTATGGACCGGGGACGTGGGTCACAGGTGTGCGAGGACATGGGAAACACTTTCGAGGTCGATACGACCGAGGAAGTGGCCCATGCCCTGGCAACCGAGAGACCTGATGGACACCAAACGCGAATTCCTGGAACTGGCTTTGCAAGAAGGGGCCAACCGCCGCGAGCTGTGCCGGCGCTTTGGCATCAGCCCGAAGACTGGCTATGCACTGCTGCGCCGCCATGCACTCCAAGGCATGAGCGATGCGTGCACGCCGCGCAGCACCCGGCCGCACCGCAGCCCTGCGCGCAGCAGCTCCGCGGTCGAGCAAGCGGTCGTCGAACTGCGCCGCCAACACCCCCGCTGGGGCGGACGCAAGATCGCCCAGCGCCTGAGCGACCTGGGCTTCAGCGGCGTGCCCGCGCCCAGCACCATCACCGGCATCCTGCACCGCCACGGGCTGATCACTCCCGAAGCCAGCCAGGCGGCCGGGCACTGGCAGCGCTTTGAGCACGAGTTGCCCAATGCCCTGTGGCAAATCGATTTCAAGGGCTACTTCGAGACGGGTGCGGGGCGCTGCCATCCGCTGACGGTGATCGACGATCACTCGCGCTTCAACCTGACCATCGCTGCCTGCTCCCAGACGGACACCGCCCGTGTGCAGGATCATCTGCAGCGGGTGTTCCTGCGCTACGGCTTGCCCGTGCGCATCAACGCCGACAACGGCGCGCCTTGGGGCAGTCCCTCCAAGGCCGAACACGGGTTGTCGGCACTCAGCGTGTGGCTTATCCGCTTGGGTATTCGCATCAGCCACAGCGCGCCTTATCACCCGCAGACCAATGGCAAGCTGGAGCGCTTCCACCGCTCGCTCAAGGCCGAGGTGCTCAATGGGCGCAGCTTCATGGACCTGGCTCAGGCTCAGGACGCGTTCGAGCACTGGCGCGGCGTGTACAACCACGAGCGTCCGCACGAGGCGCTGGGCATGCAAACACCCGCAGCGCGCTATCGAGTGAGCCCTCGGGCCATGCCAGCCATGCTGGCACCGATCGAATACGGCCCTGATGACCGGGTGCTGACGGTGGGCTGGAACGGCTGGGTGCACTTCGAAGG
>NZ_JBBCBO010000054.1:0-750 GCF_037203865.1 Variovorax sp. CCNWLW186
GCTGCATCCAGGACAGCTGCAGTCCGGCCAGCGCATGCTGAGGCTCCCTCAACTCGATGGGAGACCATCATGGGATCAGTAAACACTGCAACCTGCAAAGTGCCCTGGAACAAGGGCAAGATCGTCGGCCAGAAGGCACCTTTCAAACTCAAGGACATTTGGGCGCTGCGGGTACGGCTGCAATTAGAGGGCCGTGTGCGCGAGCTGGCTCTCTTCAACTTGGGCCTGGACAGCAAGCTGCGCGGCTGCGATCTTGTCAGCCTGAAGGTCAGGGACGTCTGCCACGGAGAGCAGGTTGCACCACGGGCGACGGTGATGCAGCACAAGACCCAGCGTCCGGTGCAGTTTGAGCTCACGCCTGGAACCCGAGAGGCTGTGCATGCGTGGATCCAGCGCATCGGCCTGCGATCGGACGACTTCCTGTTCCCGAGCCGAATGCACGGCTCGCCGCACCTCGGCACCCGGCAGTACGCCCGCATTCTGGGTGGCTGGGTCAGAGAGCTTGGACTAGATCCTGCCGACTACGGAACTCACTCCATGCGGCGGACGAAGGCTACGCTGATCTACCGGCGGACGAGAAACCTTCGTGCGGTGCAGTTGCTGCTCGGCCATTCGAAGCTCGAGTCGACCGTCAGATATCTGGGCATCGAGGTGGATGACGCCCTGGAGATCTCGGAGCAGACAGAAATCTGAGCGAGCGTCGATTGAGCAGCGCAGATCCGTCCTCCTTGCTGCGGCGGTAAGGCGGAT
>NZ_JBBCBO010000055.1:0-678 GCF_037203865.1 Variovorax sp. CCNWLW186
TCAGATACCCCGGGTCCGGATCTTCATGCTCGAGCGACGCAGCGCAAACACGCCCTCGAAGGTCCGGCACCACACGAGCTCCTCCGAGCTTGCGATGAGGCGCGCAGGCATCGGATACCCGCCGCCCGGTGCCAGCAGCTCCGTCGAGAAGACGAACTCCCGCTCGGGTTGGGCCTTCGCAGGCGCATCCTTGGTGCCGGTTTCCTCCCTGGCGATGAAGGCCGCAAGTTCGCCGAAGCCCTGCGCAGCCTCCGCAGCGAGCTTGCGCTGGAGGTCCTCCGAGGGCCGGGCCAAGTCGTCGAGGCTGTACGCCGAGGGCAGTTGGTACATGTACAGGCCCGACCACCGGTCAGCCCCGCTGCCGTGTTCGAGCTGGACTGCGGCAGCCGCCCGCAGCCTGCCACCAGGCGATTTGCTGAGGTATAGATAGGGTGTTGCGGCCGTCGCAGCTGTTGGGGCGGTGCCGCTGGCGTCGGTGAGCTCAAGCCCCTGCCGGATCGCCGCATCGAGGAACAACTGCCGCGGTTCGAGCCTGAGCTTGCCCTTCATGCGCGCCGCATCGAGGCCGGTCTGGCTGTCGACCATGCCCACGTTGGCGAGCGCACCCAGCGCACCGAACACCAGGCCGGCCGTCAGGCTGCCGCCCTGGGTCTGCGTGTAGACGATGGTCTTCGCTTC